>URXS01000116.1 GCA_900551885.1 uncultured Oscillibacter sp. | reverse complement strand
CCTTGATGGAAGCAGCGTAGTTGCCGCCGCACTTGGTGAAGCCGGTCAGGCCGGGTGCCGCGCGGATATACTCGTCTTCCACATAGATACGGACGGGATCAATGCCCTCGGCGTAATAGGCGCCGGAGGGAGAGCAGATGATGCAGAACGTATAGTTCTTGCTGGCGTGGACGCCCATGCCCACATCGGTGGCGAAGGTGAAGGGACGGATATACAGGGAGGCGCCGTCAGAGTGGGGCACCCAGTCCTTATCCACTTCCACCAGGGTCTTCACTGCCTGGACAAAGTCGTCCACCGGGATCTTGGGAATGCACATCCGGTCGGCGGAGTCCTGCATGCGCTGGGCGTTGCAGTCAGGGCGGAACAGCTGGATCTTGTTGTCCGCAGTCCGATAGGCCTTCAGACCCTCAAAGATCTCCTGGGCGTAATGGAAGATCACGCAGGCAGGCTCCAGGGGGAAGGGCTGATAGGGAACGATGCGGGCGTCATGCCAGCCCTTGTCGGGGCTGTAGTCCATCACGAACATGTGGTCCGTAAAGATTTTGCCGAAGCCCAGTTTGCTCTCGTCCGTGGGCTTGGCCTTGGGACTGGTGGTCTTGGTGATTTTGATATCCAGCATATTGATACGCTCCTTTTTGATTGATTTTGAAGTTTTTCGCCAAAATACAAAAAGGCTTTCGCACAAACCTGCCTGAGGCAGGAGAGGCGAAAGCCAAACTTCCGTGGTACCACTCTCGTTGCCGCCGGAGAGGCGGCCACTCGTGTACCCCGATATCGGAGGGCAGCCGGTGCGGCGTACTTCTGCGAGGGTTCCGCGCACAGCTCCCGGGTGACACCAGCGGAGAAGCCCCGCTGCCTCGCACCAGACCGGCAGCTCTCTGAAGAGGAAAACATCCGTGGCATGTCCCGTTCATCGCATCTTGACGTATTCGCCAAATGGATTATTTTCTTTATACGCTGATGGGCCGGGAAAGTCAATGGGTAAAATGCACAGAAAGCGCCTATTGTGGAGGCAGGCGGAGCCGGCCATGGGCGACCGGCTCCACCCGGAAGGGAATCATAGGAAACAATGGACTCAGCCGATGCAGGCCATGCCCCGACGGAAAGCCTCAATGTTCAGAGGGATGAATTTGGCCTTGGGGCCGGCAAACATCTCCTGAATCATTTCCTCAATGGTCTCCGGCTTGAGAAATTTGGTACCAGCCACGTAGGCACCCAGCATCACCATGTTGGCCACTTTGGGATTGCCAACCTCCTCGGCGATTTTGGCACAGGGGATGTAGTAGGCGGTCAGGTCCGGACGGGTGACCTTGTCGGTGACCACGTCGCTGTTGACGAAGACCAGACCATTGGGCACCACGCCGGCCTCAAACTTCACCAGAGAGGGCTCATTCAGGGCAATCAGATCCGTGGGATGGGCAAAGACCGGAGAGCCCACCGGCTTGTCGGACAACACCACAGAGCAGTTGGCAGTGCCACCCCGCATCTCGGGACCGTAAGAGGGAGCCCAGGTAACATTGAGGCCCTCTTCCATGCCGGCCTCCGCCAGGTTCTTGCCGATGGCCAGGCCGCCCTGGCCGCCGAAACCGGAAATGATGATTTCTCTTTTCATCTTATTTCACCTCCGCAGCCTCAGGCTGCACGTCTTTGATGACGCCCAGAGGATAGTAGGGAATCATGTTGTCCTTCAGCCACTGGATGGCCTTCAGCGGGGTCATGCCCCAGTTGGTGGGACAGGTGGACAGCACCTCCACGAAGGTGAAGCCCTCCCGGTTCATCTGCTTTTCAAAGGCCTTCTTGATGGCCCGCTTGGCCTTGTTGATGTTGGCAATGTCAGTGACGCAGACCCGCTCGGCGTAGACGCAGCCGTCCAGAGTGGACAGCAGCTCCGCCATGCGGATGGGCATACCGGCCTGCTCCTTGGTGCGGCCTTCCTGGCAGGTAGTGGCCCGCTGGCCGATCAGGGTGGTGGGGGCCATCTGACCGCCGGTCATGCCGTAGATTGCATTGTTGATGAAAATGGTGGTGAACTTCTCGCCCCGCATGGCGGCGTGGACAATCTCCGCGGTGCCGATGGAAGCCAAGTCGCCGTCGCCCTGATAGGTGAACACGGCCTGGTTGGGGTGGGTGCGTTTGATACCGGTGGCCACGGCGGGAGCCCGGCCGTGGGCGGCTTCCTGCATGTCGCAATTGAAATACTTGTAGGCAAAGACGGAACAGCCCACCGGGCACACGCCAATGGCGTCATCCAAAAGGCCCAGTTCCACCAGGGACTCCGCTACCAGCTTGTGAACGATGCCATGGTTACAGCCGGGGCAGTAGTGCAGCTCCGCATCTGTCAGGCCCCGGGATTTTTCATATACGATCGCCATATCACTTGACCTCCTTCAAGGCCGTCTTGGCCGCGTCTACCATCTCTTCCACAGTGGGCATTACGCCACCGGCGTGTCCCAGGTAGTGGAGGGGCTTGCGGCCCTCCAGAGCCATCCGCACGTCGTCGATCATCTGGCCGGTGGAGCTCATCTCCACGTCCACGAAGGCCTTTACATGGTCCGCCTTGGCCAGCTCCCGCAGAGCCGCCTCCGGGAAGGGCCACAGGGTGATGGGGCGGAACAGTCCTACCTTCAGCCCCTCGGCCCGCAGGGACTCAATAGCGGTCAGAGCAATCCGGGCGGGTGTGCCGTAAGCGGTGATGATGACCTCGGCGTCGTCGCACTGGGTGGTGGACCAGCGGACCTCATTCTTCTCCATCTCGGCGTATTTCTCCGCCAGATGGTCGTTGTGCCGGTCACACTCCTCCGGATCCATGTACAGGGAGTTGATGATGTTGTTGTGGTCCCGATTCTTGCGGCCGGTGGTGGCCCAATCCTTGGGCGGCAGGTTCCGCTTCGGGACGGGATGCCACTCAATGGGCTCCATCATCTGGCCGATCAGGCCGTCGCACACAATCATGACGGGGTTACGGTACTGGTCGGCGATATCAAAGGCCTCCTGAACGAAGTCCACAGTCTCCTGCACATTGGAGGGGGCCAGGACCAGGGTCCGGTAGTCGCCGTTACCGCCGCCGCGGGTGGCCTGGAAATAGTCGCCCTGGCCAGGCTGGATGGTGCCCAGGCCCGGGCCGCCGCGCATGCAGTTGACGATGACGCAGGGCAGCTCCGCGCCTGCCATGTAGGAAATACCCTCCTGCTTGAGGCTGACGCCGGGGGAGGAAGAGGAGGTCATGGCCCGCATGCCGGCGCCGGCAGCGCCGTACACCATGTTGATGGCGGCCACCTCGGATTCGGACTGGACGAACACGCCGCCAGCCTTGGGCAGATGTGCGGACATATACTCAGGGACTTCGCTCTGAGGAGTAATGGGATAGCCGAAGAAACAGTCACATCCGGCCCGAATGGCCGCCTCGGCGATGGCTTCGTTGCCTTTCCAAAGTTCCTTTTCCACAGTTGTCGACCTCCTTCTTCAGAATTTCTCCACAGTGATGATGGAATCGGGGCAGATCTTTGCGCAACTTGCGCAGGCGATGCACTGGGTGATGTCCGTCACATGGGCGGGGTGATACCCCTTCCGGTTGATGACGGTCTGATCGATCGCAACGATGTGTTTGGGGCACACGGTGGTGCACAGCTCGCATCCTTTGCACCGGTCGGAGTTGAACGTTACTTTTGCGGTCATGTCTGAGACTCCTCCTTCCCCTGGGGCTCACGGCCCTCAGAGTTCCCACGGTTTTTTCATTTTTATGGTGATGGGGAACACAGGTTCCCGCAGGTCCGACACTTCAGGGGCAAAGCGCTCCTCCGCCACATGGCAGAGGACCGGAATGCCGGTTTGGCGGGAGACTTCCTCCGCCAGGGCTGCGCCCTTGCGGATCTCCGCCGCTGTGGTTTCACCGCACAGATGGGTGTTATTGACGAGTCCGGTACAGGTAAGGCCGGTGGTCTGCTCAATGGCTCGGAGATAAGACAACGCGTCGTCAGGCTTACGCACCTCCGGCCGGTTGGCGTTGAGGACGCAGATCAGTTGGTGGTCCTCCTGAACGATCTTGGGCTGGAACCGGGCCAGGACCCGGGCACCCACGGCGTCACCGCCGATATCCAGCACGCCCCGTACCTCCCGGTTTTCCAGGATGGACAGCAGCTCCGCCGGCAGGGCAGGCACGTCGGCGTCCGAACAGGCCTGAGAGGAGGAAATCACCCCTACGCCGGCCGCCTCCAGCATAGGACGGCGCTCCCGGGAGCGAAAGTAGGGGTTCACGATGTCCAGGTCCGCCAGCATCACAGAGCTGCCCTCGGCAGCCAGCGCCAGGGCCAGATTCACCGCCAGCTCTGTCTTGCCGGTGCCGTAGTGTCCGGTAATAATAGAGATGCGGTGGGAAAACATGCTCGAAGCGGTCAAATAAAGCTCACCTCGCAAAAATCCACGGAAATTTCACTGAAAAAGTGTTGTATTATTTCTTACTCTGTTGTATGATGTCATTGTACTCCAAATGTGATGTGATGTCAAGGGACATTACTGAGAAAGATAAGGGAGATCAGTCGGAAAGAACAGATAAAAGATTGCCCCGCCGATCAGCGGGGCTTGGAGCGGACGGGCAAGGTGCCCGGCTACGGAGGAAATGCTATGGGTGAAAACCGAAAAGTGAAGCTGTCGGAGCAGACGGCAGACCGCATGTATGAAATGATCGTGGAGGAGCGGCAATACGCTCCGGGCAGCAAGTTGCCCAATGAAAATGAGCTGAGCCAGACGCTGGATGTCAGCCGGACCACTCTGCGGGAGGCCATATCTTTCCTGGTGGCCCAGGGGATTCTGGAGATCCGGCGGGGCAAGGGCACCTATGTATCTGAGGAGTTGCCCGCTGTGGGTCTGGATTTGACGGCCCTGGCAGGGATTCGGTCCCGGGTCCGTGCAAAGGACCTGTTTGAAATGCGGCTGATTTTCGAGCCGGCCACAGTGGCGCTGGCCTGCCAGCGGGCTACCGACGATGAGCTGCGCCAGATCGCCCGGAAGGCTGAGCGGGTGGAGCGGGTGGCTGCCGAGGGCGGCGACTGGCCTCTGGCAGATCAGGAATTCCACTGGGCCATCATCAAGACCTCCCACAACGAGTATATGCGTCGGCTGTATCCTATCATTAACAGCGCAGTCAATGAGATTTTACAGATCACAGAAAATCGTCAGCATATGCAGACTATCGCCCTCAGTGATAACCGGATCATCCTGGACTTCCTGCTGAAGCGGGACGAGGTGGGTGCCCGTCACGCCATGAGTATCCATATCCGGCATCTGATGAACACGCTTCATGAAAGCTGAGAGGTAATCGCCGCTGAAAGGGCGACACGAGCAGGTGGAGGGAGAAAACTGCCGGTGTCAACAGACCCCGGCAGTTTTCTCAGCAAAGGAGGTTTGGTTGAAAGTTTTCTTTCGCAAGTCACAAAAACCAGAGCATGCCCGCACAAATATCACAAAATTCTGGTGAGTTTTACGTTAAAATGCCGATGCTCCGTCAATTTTTTAAATACAAACTAGCGAAAACGCTGATTTTTTGAAATTATTCACAAATTGTACACAAATTTGCCCAGAACGTCTTAACAAATTCTGAACGCGCGTGTATAATAGGGGCTGTCAGCGGGCGAAATTTTAACGGCTCTTTTGCAAGAAAAGGGTTTTCTTTAACAATATTGCAAAGAGCTGACGGTTTCAGAATACCCTGTTTTTCCGCTGGCGGGGCATTCCCCACGGGGGGATGCGTCACAAGTGGTCCGGATCCCGGGCAAAGCCCGCACTGAAAAAAGGAGGGAGCGTATACAGCGTCTGCAAGGTATGCACGAATGCGGCTCAAAGCACGTGGGTCGGACATGTGACTGTGGAGGCAACCGTGCCTTCACAAACCCTGAAACATCTTTTAGAGAATACTAAAAGGAGTGTGTGTTTATGGCAACCTTTATCCTGGGTCTCGTGATCCTGTTCGTGGGCGCCGCCATTTACGGCAAGTTCTGCGAAAAGGTCT
>URXS01000115.1 GCA_900551885.1 uncultured Oscillibacter sp. | reverse complement strand
GCCTTTTCGGCCCCGGTGCGGATCAGCTCCCGGGAGGTGCGGCCGCCCAGCACGGCGCCCATGGCGTCGATGACGATGGACTTGCCGGCGCCGGTCTCGCCGGTCAGGGCGTTGAAGCCGGGACGGAAGCGGATGTCCGCCTCCTCGATGACGGCGATATTCTCGATGTGCAGCAGTTCCAGCATGGAATTCCTCCTCTGTGTGGGACACAACCCAGCCGCCTTGGCGCGCACCAGTGACCGAATCAAACCTGAGCGTCCCGGCGGAATTCACTTCCGCCGGGGAGACACAGATTCTTCCGCCTTCAGCGAAAGAAAGCGGCCAATCATTTTCGGCAGGACATGTGCCTGCCGAAAATTCTCCGGCCTGTGCGCCCTTGGGGCGCGCGCACCAGTGACCGATGTCACTGGTGGTGGGGTGGTTAGGAGGGGAGCCCGCTCCCCTCCTAGTTCGTTCATAACATCTCCTTGATCTCCTCGCAGAAGATGGCCGCCGATTCGGCGTCCTTCATCACCAGGAAGGCAGTGTCGTCTCCTGCCAGAGAGCCCACCATGTAGGCGATGTCCATGTCGTCCAGGGCGGCGCAGGCGGCGCTGGCCAGGCCCGGCATGGTCTTCACCACCACGATGTTCTGGGCACTGTCGATGCTGGTGATGCTCTCCCGGAAGATGGTCCGCAGCTTCTCCGCAAAGTTCAGCCGGGTCCTGTTGCCAGACACGGCGTACTTGTACACGCCCTGGCCCACCGGCTCCTTGATCAGGTGCATCTGCTTGATGTCCCGGGAAATGGTGGCCTGGGTACTGGTGATGCCCCGCTCCTGAAGACGGGCCAGCAACTGCTCCTGGGTCTCGATGTTCTCCTGGGAAATGATCTCCAGGATCATGTTCTGCCGGTCATTTTTCATGGTCAACAAAGCCTCCCGGTAACATTTTTTGGGCGAAGATCTCGCAGAAGCTCCGCTCCGACAGCCGCACCAGCTTCACCGTGTGCTTGGAGCGGCGGACCAGCACCTTGTCGTCAGACTTCAACGAGAAGGCCCGGCTCTCGTCCACGCACAGATACACCGGCTTGCGGCCGTTGCGCTCCAGCTCGATGGTCAGCAGGTGCTCCGGCGACAGAACGTAGGAAGAAAAGCGCATGTTGTGGGTGCAGATCGGGCACACCACCATGGTCTGGGCCACCGGCTCCACCACCGGCCCTCCGGCGGAGAGCGAGTAAGCTGTGGACCCGGTGGGGGTGGCCACGATGACGCCGTCGCCGGCGATGTCCGCCAGGTGCCGCCCGTCGGAGGAGATCTTCAGATGGATCACGTGGGAGATGGGTCCCTCCCGGATGACCGCGTCGTTGAGACCCAGATTGGTATAGATCTGCCGGCCCTCCCGCTGGACGGACACGTCCAGCATCATCCGCTGCTCCGTCTGGAAGTCCCAGTCCTTCAGCTTCCGCAGGGCCTTCAGCTCACCGGCCTCCAGCTCCGCGATGAATCCCAGGCCCCCCATATTGATGCCCAGCACCGGAATTTTATGCAGGGCCACCAGCTTGGCCAGGTGCAAAATCGTACCGTCCCCGCCGAAGGTGATCAGCAGGTCCGCCGTCTTCAGCTCCGCCGTCAGAGGCTTTACATCATAGTCCCCGAAGGCACCCTCCTTCTGGTCCCGAAAGGGAGAGCAGACCACTGTCTCAAAGCCCAGCTCCCGCAAAATGGCCTCCGCCTGATGGGTGGCCACCATGCCCCGATCCCGGTTGGGGTTGGGGCACAGGATGATTTTTTTCATGGGGTCCCTCCTTCCCCGTGCTCCCGCAGGACTTGGTGGGACTCGGCCACCAGCGCCTTCAGGTCCGGGATCTGATCCTGGGCGTCGCTCTTTTCCAGATAACCCAGATACTCAATGTTCCCCTCTGGTCCCCGAATGGGAGAGTACGTAATTCCAAGTACTGTAAAGTGAGATTCCTTCGCATGTTCAAGGAAGTGCTCCAGCACCTCCAGATGGACCGCCGGGTCCCGGACCACGCCCTTTTTCCCCACCTTTTCCCGTCCGGCCTCGAACTGGGGCTTGATGAGGCAGGCTACGTGGCCCTTCTCCTTCAGCAGCTCATAGAGGGCCGGGAAGATCAGCTTCAGGGAGATGAAGCTGACGTCGATGGAGGCGAAGTCCAGGGGCTCCGGAATCTGCTCGGTTGTCAGGTACCGGGCGTTGGTCCGCTCCAGACACACCACTCTCGGGTCGGACCGCAGCTTCCAGGCAAGCTGCCCGTAGCCCACGTCCACGGCGTAGACCTTTTCGGCGCCGTTTTGCAGCATGCAGTCGGTAAAGCCGCCGGTGGAGGCGCCGATGTCGGCGCAGACCGCACCGTTTAAATCGATGGGGAACGAGGCCATGGCCTTTTCCAGCTTCAGCCCGCCTCGGCTCACGTAGGCCAGGCCCCCCTTGACCTCGATTTCCGCGTCCTCGGCCACGGCGGTGCCGGGCTTGTCCACCCGCTGCCCCGCCACAAAGACCTCCCCGCTCATGATGGCGGCCTGGGCCCGCTGACGGCTCTCCTGGAGCCCTCGCTCCACCAGCAGCACGTCCAGCCGTTTCTTTTTTACACTCATTTGCCCATCGCCTCCATGACAGCCAGCACGATGCCCTGAGCATCCAGGCCGAAGCTGTGTTCCAACTGGGCCACCGTCCCCTCCGGGGCGAAGGTCTTGCCCAGGTTCTTCAAAATCACCCGGCGGGGGGCGTGACCCGCCTCCGCCAGAATGGACGTCACCCGCTGCCCCAGGCACCCGGCGCCGAAGGCGTCCTCCGCCACCAGCAACAACTCCGTACCCGCCAGGGGCTCTTGCAGCATCTCATAATCCAGAGGGGATATCCGGTTGAGCTTCACCACCCGGGCGTCCACGCCCTGAGCCTTCAGCAGCTCCGCCGCCTCCAGCAGGTGGTTCACCATCACACCATAGCCCACCAGGGACACGTCCTTCCCCGGACGAAGGCATACCGCCGCCTGGGCGGAGGTGTCCTCCCGAAAGGCACCCTCCCCGCCCCGGGGATAGCGGACCGCCACGGGGCCGGTGATCTCGAACAGCGCCCTGCGGACCATGTGCCGCAGCTCCTGGAAGTTGGCCGGGCACAGCACCGTGAAGCCGGGAATCTGGGAGAGGAACATGGCGTCGAAGCAGCCGTGGTGGGTCTCGCCGTCGGCGCCCACCAGGCCGGCCCGGTCCACCCCCAGCACCACATGAAGGTTCTGGAGGGCCACGTCGTGGATCAGCATGTCGTATCCCCGCTGGAGGAAGGAGGCGTACACGGCAAAGACCGGGATCATGCCCTGCTTCGCAAGGCCCGCGGCCATGGCCACAGCATGGCCTTCGGCGATGCCCACATCGAAAAAGCGGTCCGGGAATTCCCTGGCGAAACCGGTCAGACCCGTTCCGTCCGCCATGGCGGCGGTGATGGCGCACACCCGCTTGTCCTCCGCCGCGCAGGCGGAGAGGGTATTGCCGAACACGGCGGAGAAGGTCTCTCCCCCCGGCTTTTTCAGCAGGCCCGTCTCCGGGTCAAAGGGACTGATGCCGTGGAACCGGTCCGGGTTCTGCTCGGCGAAGGGATAGCCCTTGCCCTTGACGGTGTTCACATGGACCAGAACCGGTCCATTCAGCTCCTTGGCCCACTCCAGCACATGGACCAGACGGTCCAGGTCGTGGCCGTCGATGGGCCCCAGGTACGTAAAGCCCATGTCCTCAAAGAGCGTGCTGCCGGGCCACAGGGCCTTTTTCAGGGAGGATTTCACCCGGTGGTTCAACCGGTAGAGCCGGTTTTCCATGGGATGGGCACCGAACAGGCTCCGGTACCACTTTTTAAAGTGGTAGTAAGCTGGCTTGGTCCGCAGCCGCCCCAGGTGGGTGGGCACGGCGCCCACATTGGGGTTGATGGACATGCCGTTGTCATTGAGAATGACGATCAGCGGCTCCCCGGAGGCTCCGGCGTTATTCAGGCCCTCGTAAGCAAGGCCTCCGGTGAGGGCGCCGTCGCCGATCAGGGCCAGGACGCTGTACTTCTCATGGCGCAATGTCCGGGCCCGGGCCATGCCCAATGCCACCGACACGGAGTTGGAGGCGTGTCCGGCGATAAAGGCGTCGTGGACGCTCTCCCGGGGCTTGGGGAAGCCGGAGAGGCCCCCGAACTGCCGCAGGGTGGAAAACAGCTCCTGCCGGCCGGTCAGGGCCTTGTGGACGTAGCACTGATGGCCCACATCGAACACCAGCCGGTCCGTGGCGGTGTCGAACACCCGGTGGATGGCCACCGTCAGCTCCACCACGCCCAGATTGGAGGCCAGGTGCCCTCCGGTCCGGGAGACGCTCTGGACCAGAAATTCCCGCAGCTCGGCGCACAGGGGCTCCAGTTGGGATTCCGGCAGAGCCTTCACGTCAGCGGGGGAATGGATGGTTTCCAGAATCAAGGATGATCGCACTCCTCTCAATGCTCTCAGCGGTGAAACAGGTGCAAAAAGCGGCCGGACCAGTAGACCACCTTGGTGCTGCGCTGGATGGCGAAGGTCTTGCCCAAGGCCTTGCCGCCGATGGTCAGGCCGGAGATCAGCGCGGTGACCGCCACACTCAGCAGCACGTTTTGGATGCTGAAAGCCGCCTGGAGCCGGGTGACGATGACGGCGGCGGTGGTACCGCTGACGATGCCGCAGATGTCCCCCACCACGTCGTTGCAGACGCTGGAGACCCGCCCGGCGTTGCGCAGCAGCATCAGCGCCTCGGTGGCGCCCTTTTCCTTATGGGCGGCCATGGAGTGGAAGGGCTTGGGGTCCGCAGCGGTGACCGCCACGCCGATGATGTCAAAGACGATGCCCAGGGCGATGAACAGGGCCAGAATCAAAAGGGCCACCAGAATACCGGCGGAGGACAGTGGTCCCTGGGAGGCCAGGCTCAGCGCCGCCGACAATCCGATAGCCAGAAAGAAAACCTGGGCGGCCCAGGCGTAGGGCCCACTGCCCTGCCTGTCCCGCCGCTTTCGGGATGTACGATTTGGTTTCAAGGAGATTCTCCTCTTTGATTGATGATAGAGATCCGCACAAATGCGAAAAAGACAAGGACCCACATTCCCGGGCAGAGAACATGGGATCAGCAAATCAAGCACTAAGTCAGCGGCGGCAGAAAAGGTAAATCTTACGGCTTAGGTCCGGGTTGGATTTCCCCGCGGCGCACCTCCCGTTGCCGGTGGAGGCGGTTCCCCCTTTGGCGCCGCGGCGCGGCGTCGCCGCTCCGCGCGACCCGACTGCCACTTAGTCCGCACTGCAATCCCTTTTCTGTCTCGGCGATCGAACAGCCTAGGTGTTTTCCACCACAGTCCGTCCGTTTCTTTAGCCTCTTTTGCAGGACGGGTTTCAAGGAGCGATCGGGGTGTCCGTTCCGGCCGGAACGGCAGGGCCTTTCCCGGCCGGCCCACGCAAGGCAGGCTACGTCTGCACACAGCGTTACGGCCCCGCAGGACCGATGCACCGCATTGCAGGTTCCCAATCTGCCTCGTACACAGGCCGAAAATACCGCGATGGGAGTACGTCTGTGCACAACAGCAGGTCTCCACGGAAACAGGGTCGGGTTAACCATGCCATTGGAAAGCGCCCTGAGACCGCAAGTCCGGCGAAATGACCCGGACTTCCCCCCAGCACCCACCCGAAACTGGGCGTATCAAGCAAGCACCAGAGGTTTCATCGATGTGCCCTTCAGAGGATTTTTAGGCCCTCCCTAGGAAACGGCAGATCTGACTAGGATACTGCGCCGCCGCTTAGTGAGCCTTAGTATAGCACGGATTTTATAAATATACAACATATACAGTATATACAAACTATGAATTTTTTGTGGCCGGACCTCCGGGCTTTGTGCAAATGTGAAAAAAGAGAGGGGCGGCAGTTTCGCCGCTCCTTCCCTCTGTTTCCTCTCCACAGTCTGCCCGCAGAGGGCCTGTCCCTTTTCCCTCAGCGGTCCCGGCCCGCCAGGGCCTCTGCCAGGGCCGCGAGAAAGCCGTCGGTGTCCCAGGGCGCCACGGCGGCCACCGCCCGCTCC
>URXS01000114.1 GCA_900551885.1 uncultured Oscillibacter sp. | reverse complement strand
CTGCGCAGCCGGGGTAGCCGCAGCCGCCGCAGTTGGCGCCGGCCAGATGGCTGAGAACGGCCTCCTCACGGGGGTCCTTTTTCACCTCAAAGATCTTGGAGGCCACGGCCAGAACCAGACCGAATACGCCGCCCAGGATACCGAGGACCAGAACTGGAGCTAAAATATTCATATTCCCGGTTCCCTCCTTACCAGACCTTCAAGCCGGAGAAGCCCATGAAAGCCAGGGCCATCAGACCGGCGGTGACCAACGCGATGGGGAATCCCTCGAAGGCCTTGGGATAGTCGGCAAACACCAGACGCTCCCGGATGCTGGCGAACAGCACGATGGCCACCAGGAAGCCCAGGCCGCCGGTGACACCGTAGACCACGGAGGAGATGAAGTTGTAGTTGTTCTGTACGTTCAGCAGCACAACGCCCAGCACGGCGCAGTTGGTGGTGATCAGCGGCAGATAGATGCCCAGAGCCGTGTACAGGGAGGGCATGGACTTCTGCAGGAACATCTCGATGAACTGCACCAGAGCTGCGATGACCAGGATGAAGGTCACGGTCTGCATATACTCCAGGCCGAAACGGACCAGGACAAACTGGTTGACCACATAGCACACGGCGGAGGCCAGGCCCATGACGAAGGTCACGGCGATGCCCATACCGGTGGCGGTGTCTACCTTCTTGGAGACGCCCAGGAAGGGGCAGCAGCCCAGGAACTGGGAGAAGATGAAGTTGTTCGCCAGAATGGCGCCCAGCGTAATCGCCAGGAGTTGATAGATCTGATCCATTATTTGCTCTCCTCCTTATTCTTCTTGGGCCGGGCCAGCGCCCACTGCATCAGAGCGATCAGGCACGCCAGCACCAGGAAGCCACCCACAGGCAGCGTCAGCATACCGGCAGGGAACTGAGAGGGCAGGATCTGGATGCCTCCCGGATTTCCGGCGGCGTTGACGGGACCAATGATGCCGCCGCCGAAGGTGCCGGCGCCCAGGAACTCACGGATGATGCACATGATCAGCAGCACCACGGTGTAGCCGATGCCCTGGAAGATGCCGTCAAAGAAGGAGGCGCCCACGCCGTTCTTGTAGGAGAAGGCCTCGGCGCGGCCCAGGATGATGCAGTTCACCACGATCAGGGGGATGAACACGCCCAGGGACTTGGACAGCGCCGGCACGAATGCCTGGATCAGCAGGTCCACGCAGGTAACGAAGCCGGCGATCACCACGATGAACATGGCGATACGGATCTTGTCGGGCACGATTTTACGGATAGCGGAAATGATGACGTTGGACAGCGTCAGAATCACAGTCACCGCCAGGCCCATGCCCAGGCCGTTGAAGAACGAGGTGGTGATGGCCATGGTGGAGCACATGCCCAGCACCTGCACCAGCACGGGGTTCTGGGTCAGCAGACCCTCCATAAACTGTTTTTTCAGATTCATAAAGCGTGCATCCTCCCTTCTCAGCCGATGGCGCCGGCCACAGCCAGCGCGGCGTTGACGCCGGTGGTGACGCCCTTGGTGGAAACAGTGGCGCCGGAGATGGCGTCCACATTGGTGCCGACGGTCAAGGTGCCGTCCGCCGCGGACTTGCCGATGAACTGATCCAGAACACCGGTGCCGTTGGACAGCGCCTCGTTGCTCATGACCTTGGAGCCGATGCCGGCGGTCTCGGAGTTGTCCACGATGGACACGCCGGTGACAGCGCCGTTGGTGTCCACGCCGACCATCATCTCAATGCTGCCCTGAGAGCCGGAGGCGACCACCTTAATGGCGTAGCCCACGGTCTCGCCGCCCACCTGGGCCTCATACACGGAGTCCAGGGTGGCACCAGCACCGGTGGCCGCGGCCACCATGGCATCGGTGTTCTCCAGCGCCTGGTCGGAGAAGTCGGTGTTATCGGGGTCCGCCACAACGGCCTGCATGGCCTTCTGGGTGTTCTCCCAGTTGATGGCGGCGATCTTGTCTGCGGTGATGGCGTTGACGCCGCCCAGAGCCGCTGCCACCACCACGCAGGTGACCAGCAGCGTCACGGTCAGCTTAATAATGTACTTGGGGTCCATATCGACCTTTTCCTTGGTCTTGACTTCGGTGCTCATTTCGCGGCCGCCTCCTTCTTATCGGACTTTACGACGCCAAAACGAGCGGGACGGGTGTGCTTGTCGATCAGCGCCACGCACAGGTTCATGACCATGATGGAGTAGCACACGCCCTCGTTATAGGAGCCGAAGTAACGGATGAATACGGTGAACAGGCCGCAGCCGATGCCGAAGATCAACTGGCCCTTCTTGGTGACGGGAGAGGTGGCGTAGTCGGTGGCCATGAAGAAGGCGCCCAGCATCAATCCACCGCTGGAGATGCTGTACAGCATCCACTCCAGGTTGGAGGCGCCGCCCTTGGGGAACAGGAAGGTCAGCACAGCCACGGTCAGGATGTAGGCCACGGGGGTCTGCCAGTTGATGACCTTGCGCCACAGCAGGTAGGCGCCGCCAATCAGCAGCATCACCACGGAGATCTCACCCAGGGAGCCACCGATGTTGCCGGTAAACATGCTGGCCAGGGAGTAAGCGGAGCGCAGGCCCTCCATATCGCCGGTCTTCATGTAGGCCAGCGGGGTGGCGGCGGTGACCACGTCGGCGGTGGAGCCGATCACAGGCACCTTGGTGCCGGCGGCGGCCCAGGTGGTCATGACGCCGGCGTAGCTGCCCAGCAGGAAGGCACGGCCAGCCAGAGCGGGGTTGACAAAGTTCTTGCCGATGCCGCCGAAGAGCTGCTTGACCACCACGATGGCAAAGAAGTCGCCCACCAGGATCATCCAGTGGGGCGTGGTGACGGGGCTGACGAAAGCCAGCAGCATGCCGGTGACCACGGCGCTGAGGTCGCCCACGGACTGGGGCTTCTTCATCAGCTTGCGGTAGCCCCATTCAAAGAACACGCAGCCCGCCGCGGATACAGCGGTCAGCGTCAGGGCCTTGAAGCCGAACTGGAACACCGCCCAGGCCAGAGCCGGCAGCATGGCGATGATCACGTCCAGCATGATGGACCGGGTGTTCTCCGCCGCGCGGATGTGGGGAGAAGAGGTGGCGATCAGTTTCAGATTTTTGTAGTCAGTCATTTTGTAACGGCCTCCTTCTTCTCTTCCTCGGCCTTTTTCTTTGCCTCGGCGGCGGCCTTGTCAGCGGCGGCCTTGTCCTTGACCAACTGCTTGCCGGTCTTGAACATATGCGTCAGATGGACGCGGGCGGGGCAGACGTACGCACAGGCACCGCACTCCATGCAGTCCATGATGTGGGCGTCGTTCAGCTCATCCACCATGCCCTTGGAGGCGTATTGATACATGAACAGGGGCTCCAGGTGCATGGGGCAGGCGGCAACGCACTTGCCGCAGCGGATGCACTGGGGATTCTCAACGGTCTGCTCTTCCTTCTCGCAGAAAGCCAGCATAGCGCCGGTGCCCTTGCCCACGGGAATGTCCGCCGTGTACTGGGCCATGCCCATCATGGGGCCGCCGGCGATCAGCTTGTATGTACCGTCCTTCAGTCCGCCGCAGGCGTCGAAGAGCAAGGAGACAGGGGTACCGATGGGGCACTCGAGGTTCTTGGGCTCCACAACGCCGGAGCCGGAGACAGTGACAATCTTGCTTACCACGGGCATGCCCTGGGTGATGGCCCGGTAGATGGCGCAGGTAGTGTTGATATTGAACACGGCGCAGCCGATGTTGGCAGGCAGTCCTCCGGGAGGCACCTGCTTGCCGGTGATGGCCTGGCAGAGCTGTTTCTCACCGCCCTGGGGGTAACGGCAGCGCAGGGGCTCCACCACAACAGGGGCCTTCTTCTCGGCGATAACCTTGTTCATGGCGTCAATGCCGTTTTGCTTGTTGTCCTCCACGCCGATGATGACCTTGTCGACGCCGAAGATCTTGGCCAGATAAACGCAGCCACCGATGATCTCCTCCGGCCGCTCCAGCATGGTGCGGTGGTCGCCGGTGATGTAGGGCTCGCACTCGGCGCCGTTGATGATCACGGTGTCCACCTTGCCGATGCCGCTGGAAATCTTCACGTGGGTGGGGAAGGTCGCGCCGCCCATGCCGACGATGCCGGCATTCTTGATGGCCTCGATCATCTCCTCCACGGAGAGGGCGTCGGGATTGGCGGGAGCCTTGACCTCCTCGCTGAGCTCATCCTGGAAATCGTTGTCGATGACCACGGACATCATGTTGCCGCCCATGGAATAAGGGCGGGGTTCCACTGCCTTGACCGTGCCGGAAACGCTGGCGTGGATCGGGGCGCCCAACCCATGGAACTCGCCGATCTTCTGACCCACCTTCACATGGTCGCCCACTTTGACCAGTGGCGTGCAAGGTGCGCCGAAGTGCATCGACATGGGAATGACCACCTGGGCTGGGGGTGCCAGCTTTTCGATGGCCTTCTCATTGGTCGCGGCTTTCATGTCATGGGGATGAACGCCGCCAAAGAAAGCTTGTGCCATTGTCTTCACCTCATTTTTACTCCTTGATAGCGGCCATAACATGGGCATGGTCCCATCCGCCGGCGGGGAGGGACCTCAAGTTATGGTTCGCACTACCACATACTGCGCTTCATTCTACACCCAAATTTTAAAAATGTCTAGACTGTGAACGACGTTTTTTTCGAAAATTCTTTGGTCCTTTCCAGGATTTTTTGTGATTTTTAACATCTTTTGCAAATTCTTTACCATCTGTCTACCATTCCGCCGCGCTCTTGTCTTTTGGAAAAAATCATGTTATGCTGTCTACACACCTCAGGCCCGCCTCAGCGGGACTTTTTTAAACGGAGGAACCGGTCTATGATGGCACGAGAAATCGACAGGCGGCAGCTAAAGGCGGAGATGAAGGAGCTGCTGCGCTCCGCCCAGGTCAATCCCAAGGCCATGACGGCGCTGTATCTTCTGCTGATCGTGGTGCTGGATGTGGCGGATTCTCTGGCCGGCGGCATCAGCTCCGGGCTGCTGGGAACGTTTGTCACGGTCCTGACCTCTCTGTTGGGCACCGTCCTGGGGGCGGGCTTCGTCCTGTACTGCATGGCCGTCCGCCGGGGACAGCGGGCAGAGTTTTTGACGCTGTTCGACGGGTTTTCCAACGTGGGCAAGATCATCGGGCTGAACATCGTGATATCCGTTTTCATCTTCCTGTGGTCCATGCTGTTCATCATCCCCGGCATCATTGCCAGCTACCGCTACCGCTACGCCATGTACAACCTGCTGGAAAACCCGGATCTTGGCATCCTGGAGGCGCTGGACATGAGCAAGCGCCAGACCTTCGGCTACAAGGGCCAGCTCTTTCTGTTGGATCTGAGCTACCTGGGCTGGGGATTGCTGGCCTCTCTGCCGGCTGTCGCGGAGCTCATCTACCTGTACTCCGCTCTTCTGCGGGACCCCTACCTCTATATGTCGGATCCCTCGCTGCTGGCCACCACCGTCGGCTCCACGATCCTCATGTCCCTGGCGACCTGGCTGTGGTCCCTGATGGTGCAGGTATTTTTCCTGCCGACTTATCAGTGTGTGGAACTGGGCTACTTTGAGATTGCCAAGGAGACCTCCGGTGTGGGGACGGGTGCCACGCCTCCCCGGGACGAGGGCTGGGGCGGCTGGAACGACGGCCAGAACAGCTCCGGTGGCCCCGATGATTTGGGCGGCTACTAAGTGTATTCCACAGCATCCCCCCAACATGCCAAAAGCGCCCGGTGGACTTTCGTCCGCCGGGCGCTCAACCTGCCGAAAAGGCATTTTCGGCAGGTTGAGCAAGTTTTTTAGAATTTTTAAATTCAAAAAACTTATGATTGAAAACGAGAGGAACCCCTCCTGGGTTCCTCTCGTAACTCTCTTCCTTCCCGTCGCGCAGGTTTTCCGAGTTTTTCGACAGTCTTAGCGCCCGGTGGACTTTCGTCCGCCGGGCGCTTTACCCGTCCCTTTTCCCTTTCACAGTCCCGGGAACGCCCGGCGCATGTAGGCGCTCTTCCCCAGAGCCGCCGCCAGGGCAGTGGAGGCTGCGGCACCGAAAACTGCCTGGACCAGATTGCTGGGAATGCCTGCGGCAGTGCCCGCCAGGGCCAGGCCGAAGGCCTGGCCGCCGGAGGTGGCCAGCAGGGCATCGAACAGCCAGTAG
>URXS01000113.1 GCA_900551885.1 uncultured Oscillibacter sp. | reverse complement strand
CCGGAGGCGATTGCCTCCGGGCGCCGCTGTTGCATTTCCGGGGAAAACCGTGTAAACTGGACCCACCAAACAAGCCGGGGCCCTGCCCCGAAAAGGAGAATTCCATGCTGTATACTCTGTTTTCCATTGCCGCCCTGGCCCTGCTGGGCCTGGACCAATGGGTGAAGCACTATGTCACCATCACCATTCCCCTGGGGGACACCCAGCCCTTCTGGCCGGGGGTGGTGGAGCTATGCACCGTCCACAACTACGGCGCCGCCTGGTCCAGCTTCTCCGGAATGCGATGGCTGCTGGTGGCCGTCACGTCGGTGATCGTGCTGGCGGTGGTGGCCCTGCTGATCCGGCGGGTGGTGCGCCATCCCCTGGGCCTTGCCGCCTGCTTCCTGATTATGGCCGGGGGCCTTGGCAATATCATCGACCGGGTGCGGCTGGGATATGTGGTGGATATGTTCCACTTTCAGTTCTGGCCCAGCTATCCGGTGTTCAACGTGGCGGACATCTGCGTGGTGTGCGGCGCGGTGCTGGGCGTGATCTACTACCTGTGGTTCTATGAGAAATATGACGGGAAGGGGCGCGGGCATGGACAAGCGGACGCTGACGGCCACCAGTGAGGACGCTGGCAAGCGGCTGGACGCGTATCTGGCGGAAGCCCTGCCGGAGCTGACCCGCTCCGCCGCCGCGAGGCTCTGCCAGGAGGGACAGGTGACGGCGGGGGACAAGCCCCTGGGGAAAAACGCCCGGCTCAATGGCAGCGAGACCATTACCGTGACGCTGCCGGACCCGGAGCCCCTGGAGGCCGTTCCCCAGGACATCCCCCTGGACGTGGTGTACGAGGACAGCGACGTGATCGTGGTCAACAAGCCCAAGGGGCTGGTGGTCCATCCGGCCCCCGGCCACCCGGACGGGACGCTGGTCAACGCCCTGCTCCACCACTGCGGGGACAGCCTTTCCGGCGTGGGCGGGGCCCTGCGGCCCGGTATCGTCCACCGCATCGACCGGGACACCTCCGGCCTCATCATCGCGGCGAAGAACGACTTCGCCCATCAGAAGCTCTCCGCCCAGCTCCAGGACCACACCCTTTCCCGGATCTACCGGTGCATCGTGGTGGGGAACCTTCGGGAGGATTCGGGCACCGTGGACGCCCCCATCGGCCGCCACCCCACGGACCGGAAGAAGATGGCGGTGGTGGCGAATGGGCGCAACGCCGTGACCCACTGGACCGTGCTGGAGCGGTTTCCCGGCTTCACCTACGTGGAGTGCCGGTTGGAGACCGGCCGCACCCACCAGATTCGGGTCCACATGGCCCACATCGGCCATCCCATCCTGGGGGACACGGTGTACGGCGCCAAAAAGGCGGTCCCCGGCCTTCAGGGCCAGTGTCTCCACGCCGTGGGGCTGCGGTTCCTCCACCCCCGGACGGGGCAGCCGGTGGAGCTCCAGTGCCCGCTGCCGGAGGAGTTTCAGGCCCAGCTCCAGAAGCTGGCGGCAAAGGCATAAAACAGGCGGAAAGGAAGCGTCCTTTCCGCCTTTTTGTCGCTTGCCCTTTGTTTTCTGGTGTGTTATGATACTTTAGTTAAAGTATCTCAATTTGGAGGAAACGATTTGGAACGGCAAAACGTGCTGGTGCAGCCGGAGGAGCTGGAGCGCCAGCGGACATTTGAAGAGAAGATCAAGGCCATGTTTGAAAGCCTCCAGGCCCATCCCCGGGCCTGCGTGGACACCTTCGGGTGCCAGCAGAACGTGGCCGACGGGCAGAAGCTCATGGGCATGCTGGTTTCGTGCGGCTTCACCCTCACATCGGAGCCCGCCGAGGCGGACCTGGTGATTCTGAACACCTGCGCCGTCCGGGAACACGCCGAGGACCGGGTCTTCGGCAACCTGGGCGCCCTGACCCACACCAAGAAGGAAAATCCCGAGCAGATCATCTGCCTGTGCGGCTGCATGGCCCAGGAGCCCCGGGTCTCCGAGCGGGTAAAGAAGTCCTATCCCCTGGTGAACCTGGTGTTCGGGCCCCACGCTCTGTGGAAATTCCCGGAGCTATTGTGGCAGGTGTACGAGAGCCGCAAGCGGGTATTCTCTGTTCAGGACGAGCACGGCACCATCGCCGAGGGCATCCCGGTGGTCCGGGAGAAGGGCGTCAAGGCCTGGGTCTCCATCATGTACGGCTGCAACAACTTCTGCTCCTACTGCATCGTGCCCTACGTCCGGGGCCGGGAGCGGAGCCGGGACCCCCAGGCGGTCCTGGCCGAGGTGCGGGAGCTGGTGGAGGCCGGGTATAAGGACATCACCCTCCTGGGCCAGAACGTCAACTCCTACGGCAATGATTTGAACATCGGCTATCACTTCCCAGACCTGCTGGCGGACATCGACAAAATCCCCGGGGACTACTGGATCCGCTTCATGTCCAGCCATCCCAAGGACGCCACGAAGCGGCTCTTTGACGTGATGGCCGGCAGCCGCCACGTGGCCCGACAGCTTCATCTGCCCGTCCAGTCCGGCAACGACCGGGTGCTCCGCGAGATGAACCGGCGCTATACCCGGCAGCAGTATCTGGACCTGGTGAACTACGCCAAGAGCGTCATGCCGGGGCTGGTGCTGACCTCCGACATTATCATCGGCTTCCCCGGCGAGACCGAGGCCGAGGCCATGGACACCGTCTCCCTGGTGGAGGAGGTGGGCTTCGACGCTCTGTTCACCTTCATCTATTCCCCCCGCCCCGGCACGAAAGCCGCCCAGATGCCGGACCCGGCCACCCGGGCGGAGAAGCAGAAGTGGTTCGACAAGCTCCTGGAGGTCCAGAACGCCATGTCGGCCAAACTCCACGCCGCCTACGTGGGAAAGACCGTCCGGGTGCTGGTGGACGGGGACAGCGACGACCCCGACTTCCCCCTGTCCTCCCGGACCGAGGGCAACCGGCTGGTGCGCCTGAAGGGCGGGCCGGAGCTGCTGGGGAAATTTATCGACGTGGAGATCACCGGCAGCAACACCTGGGCCCTGTACGGCCAGCCGGTCTAACGGAAGATCGCCCGGCCCAGCAGGAAGGCCTGCCGGGCCAGGGCGTCCTGGTAGGCGCAGGCGCTGTCGCTGCGGCTGTCCTCA
This sequence comes from uncultured Oscillibacter sp., assembly GCA_900551885.1. Classification (GTDB taxonomy): domain Bacteria; phylum Bacillota; class Clostridia; order Oscillospirales; family Oscillospiraceae; genus Oscillibacter. Next base: position 3,061 of record URXS01000113.1, on the reverse strand, counting down.
TAGGCCTGGAACAGCCGGTGCTGCTCCGGCGTGAACGTCTCCTCCAGGGCCTGAAGGGCGGCGGATTCCCGGTTGGCCGCCTGATAGTATTCGCCGGGCAGGAACTGTCCGGCCCGGTCCTCCAGGTCGTTGAGCAGGACCGTGATGTAATCGTCCATAGCATCGCTCCCAAAATCAGTTGACAGGAATATTTGTTCCTGTTTAAAATGGATTATAACAGGAATAACTGTTCCTGTCAAGGGAAAGGGGCCCTTATGACCTTTTCTGAACATCTTTTCTATCTGCGCAAGCAGAGGGGTTTGAAGCAGACCGACGTTGCGGACGCAGTGGGCGTCACGGAGCGGGGCTATCGGAATTACGAGCTGGGCCTGCGGGAGCCGCCTCTGTCCACTTTGATCGCTCTGGCGGACTTCTACGACCTCTCCCTGGACGAGCTGGTCTGCCGGGAAAGGAGCAAATCATGAAGATCGTGACCTTACTGGAAAACACCGCCTGCCGGGAGGGCCTGCGGGCCGACCACGGGCTGAGCCTGTATATCGAGACGCCCCGCCACAAGATCCTCTTTGACATGGGGCCCAACAGCGATTTTCTCGCCAATGCCCAGGCCCTGGGGGTGGATCTGGCGGCGGTGGATACCGCCGTACTGTCCCATGGCCACTACGACCACGGCGACGGTTTGCCTGCCTTCTGCGAGGCCAACGCCCGGGCGGAGGTGCTGATCCACATGGACGCCTTCGGGGATTTTTATGCCCTGGAGGAGGGGAAGGAGCCCCGGTACATCGGCCTGGACCCGGACATGTGGCAGATCGAGAGCCGGGTGCTGCCCACCGGCGGCCTCCTGCGGCTGGACGACGAGCTGACGCTGTTCGCCGACGAGGGCGATGACTTCCCGGCCCTGGCGGCCTCCTCCAAGATTCATGTGCAGACGGAGGAGGGCTTTCAGCCCGACGACTTCCACCACGAGCAGAATCTGCTGATTCAGGCAGGGGGGAAGGCCGTGCTGATCGCCGGCTGCGCCCACCGGGGCATCGTCAACATCCGCAACCGGGCGGCGGAGCTGCTGGGCCGGATGCCGGACGCGGTGTTCGGCGGCTTCCACCTCTTTGATTTGCCTGCCGGCCCGGCCGCCGACGCCCTGATCGACGACACCGGCCGTGCCCTGCTGGAGGGCGACACGGTGTACTACACCGGCCACTGCACCGGGCCGTACGCCTATAAGCGCCTCTCCGCCATTTTGGGCGACCGCCTGCGGCCCATGAACGGCGGTACGGTGGTGGAGATCTGAGCGCAAACGAGAAAGTGGTTGCATAAGCACGTTTGGGTAGCTATACTATAACATGCCCGTTTGTGCTTGTCAACAGAAAAGAGGGCACATGACGTTTCATGAAAACCTTTTTCACCTGCGGACGGAGCAAAAGCTGACCCAGCAGCAGGTGGCAGAGGGCGCGGGACTGAGCCTGCGGGGCTATCAGAACTATGAGCGGGGGCTTCGGGAGCCGTCGCTGTCCACCCTGGTGGCCCTGGCGGACTTTTACGGCATCAGCGTGGATGCCCTGATCTGCCACACGCCCAAGCCCAGGGCCTGACCGGCCCAAGCGTTCCCAGGGGAAAAGCCTTCCCCCCGGGGAAGGTGGCTGGCCGCAGGCCAGACGGATGAGGGCCCGGCAACAGACTGGCCTCTCCCGCCGCACCAGCGCGTAGCGAAGCGGAACGCGCGGAGATAGGAGTAGGGGCAAATCCGACACCACCCCGATCATCCGCCGCACCGTCTATGCGGCTCCGGGGTTTTTCGACCGCCGGGGTAAGGCGCAGGGACGACGGGGATCTCAACACCCCACCGCACCGATTCGCTGGACCCCCGCGCTCACGAACAGGCGCCGCGCCTGTTCGTCCCAAGCGCCTTTTCTTTTGGACCGCGCACGGCCCGTTTTCTTTTCGGCAAGACGAAAAGAAAATGGGGGGTGCGTTCCCCGGGAACCTCCCGGCCTTCCCCGCGCCGCCTGGCGGCGCAGAACCATTCCGCCCCCGCCAGGGGCAAAACGAGGTGAGACCCTCCATGGCAGAACTGACCCCCATGATGAAGCAATACCTGGAGATCAAGCGGGACAACCCCGACTCCATTTTGTTTTTCCGGCTGGGCGACTTCTATGAGATGTTCGCCGACGACGCCAAGCTGGCCTCCAAGGAGCTGGACCTGACCTTGACCTCCCGGGACCACGGCAAGCACCAGAAGCCCGTGGAGGAGCAGGTGCCCATGTGCGGCATTCCCTACCACGCCAGCGAGTCCTATATCGCCCGCCTGATCGCCAAGGGCTACAAGGTGGCCATCTGTGAGCAGATGGAGGACCCGGCCACCGCCAAGGGGCTGGTGAAGCGGGACATCATCCGGGTGGTGACCCCCGGCACGGTCATGGATGCCGCCTGCCTGGAGGACAAGGCTGGAAACTTCCTCTGCGGCATTTATCTGGATGCCCGCTGCGCCGGCGTGGCCTTCTGCGACATTTCCACCGGCAAGACCCACCTGACCGGCTTCACCGACAAGGAGCGGGTGGAGCACGTGATCAACGAACTGGGCCGGTTCTCCCCGGCGGAGGCCGTACTCAATGACGGCGCCTGCGCCGAAACCGCCCTGACCGACGCCTTGAAAGAGAAATTCCACTGCCGTGTGGAAAACGGGGGCGAGGGCCGCTTCCGTCTGGCGGAGGCGGAGAAGAACATCCGCCGCCAGTTCGGGGAGGAGGCCTTGGCCTCCCTGCCCAAGTCCAACCCGGCGGCGGCCATGGCCCTGGGGGGATTGCTGAATTATCTCTACGAGACCCAGAAGACCGACCTGAGCCACATCCGGGACCTGGACTACTACGAACAGGGCCGGTTCATGGAGCTGGACCTGACCGCCCGGCGGAACCTGGAGCTGACGGAGACCCTGCGGAACAAGGAGAAGAAGGGGTCGCTGCTGTGGGTGCTGGACAAGACCAAGACCCCCATGGGCGGCCGGATGCTGCGAAGCTGGCTGGAGCGGCCGCTGCTGACCGTCACCGCCATCTGCAAGCGCAACGCCGCC
>URXS01000112.1 GCA_900551885.1 uncultured Oscillibacter sp. | reverse complement strand
GCTGGCCTCCCGCCTTTCCAAGCACATCATCAAGCCCGTCCTTGCCATCGACCTGGAGCACCCAGAGGACTCCGACACCTACGAAGAGCTCACCCCCCTGCTTTCCCGCATCAAGCAGCAGAACCAGACCATCGCCCAGCAGATGGCCCAGCTGCGCCAGAAGCAGAACGAGTTCACCGCCATCACCGAGAACATGAGCGAGGGCTTCGTGGCGGTGGACCAGGAGACCCGGGTCCTGACGTACAACTCCGCGGCATTGCGGCTGCTGGGTGCTCAGGCGGTGCCGGAGGGGGAGAGCGTCTATGCGCTGAACCGGGAGGCACCCTTCCGCCACTGCGTGGAGACGGCTCTGGCCGGTCACCGCTGCGAGGCGCTGCTGGAGCGGGAGGACGCCTGCCGCCAGATCATCGCCAGTCCGGCGGAGCGTGACGGCCAGACCGCCGGCGCGGTGCTGATGGTGCTGGACGTGACGGAGAAGGAACGGCGGGAGTCCCTGCGGCGGGAGTTCACCGCCAACGTCTCCCATGAGCTGAAAACGCCTCTGACCTCTATCCTGGGCACGGCGGAGATTTTGAAGGGCGGATTGGTGGCCCCAGCGGATGTGGAGCACTTTGCAGGGAACATCTACCGCCAGACCCAGCGGCTGATCAGCCTGGTCAACGACATTATCCGTCTGTCCCGGCTGGATGAGGGCGGCGACATAGGCCCCTGGGAGACGGTGGAATTGCAGGCTGTGGCCCGGCGGGTGCTGGACCGGCTGGCCGAGGCCGCGGAACAAAAGCAGGTCACACTGTCCCTGGAGGGCGGTGAGGCTACTGTCCGGGGTGTGAGCCGGATTGTGGAGGAGATTCTCTACAACCTCTGCGACAACGCCGTGGTCTACAACCGTCCTGGCGGCAGCGTTACCGTCACCGTGGAGGATCTGCCCGGCGGTGCCCGGGTAAGCGTGGCGGACACCGGCGTGGGCATCCCCCGGGAGGCCCAGGGCCGGGTGTTTGAGCGGTTTTACCGGGTGGACAAGAGCCACTCCGGCGGCGGCACGGGCCTGGGATTGTCCATCGTCAAGCACGGAGCCGCCTATCTGGGCGCCCAAGTGAGCCTGGAGAGTCAGGAGGGGAAGGGCAGCACCTTTACCGTCACTTTCCCACCGGCGGAGGAGAGCACTGACCCCCAAAAAGTGTGCCGGCTCTCGTCGAACATTGTACCTGAAAACGCGAGGCGCGCATGCCACTGGCATGCGCGCCTCGCGTTCGATTTACCACAGATCCGGCCAGAAGACCCCGTCCGGGCCCTGGGTGAAGGGCTCCGGGGCGATGGCCTCTCCCGCCATAGCCGCCCGGATGGCGGCGGAGGTATCCGGGACCGTGTCGGGACCGAAGGCCGTAAAGGCGGCACTGTCCATCAGGATGGCGCCGGCCCGGCCCATGTCCTCCAGATTCACCCGCTGAATCTCCTCCGTCTGGGAGGAGCAGCAGTCTGTCAGAACCACAGTATTATACTCCAGGGCGATGGCGTCATAGCAGGTGGTGCGGATGCAGTTGGGGGTGGTGGTGCCGGTGAGGATCACCGTCCGCACGTCCAGCCGCCGGAGGATCAGGTCCAGCTCCGTCTGGAAAAAGGCACTCCAGCGGGGCTTGATGATGGTGTAGTCCCCAGGCTGGGGCCGCAGACCCTCCGGTGCCTGGGCGCTGTTGGGGCCTGTGGAGGCAGGGCCGCAGGCCCGGTTCCCGGCCACCCAGCCGGCGTACCGGGTCAGCTCCACGTCGCTGCCGTCGGCGCGGTAAATGCGCTTGACGAAGAACACCGGGATGCCCTTTTCCCGGGCCGTCTCCACTGCCCGGACGCAGGCGGGGACCGTGGACTTGGCGAAGCGGATGCAGTGGCCGCCCTCCGGCTCCACAAAGCCGTTTTCCATGTCAATGAGAATCAGGGCGGCGCGGGTGGGATTGGCTTTCATAGGGGTTCCTCCTGTCCATTTTTTCGGAAGATGTGGATGCGGAAGGCGATGCGGCAGTCCAGCGTCTCCAGTTTTTCCAGCCGCTCCGCCCCGGACCGGGGCGTCTTCCAGCAGTAGGGCGTCATGTGGTACAGGGCCTGGATGTCCGCCGGGCAGGGCAGATGGATGGTGTCCTCCACCGGCACGATGGCCTGGTAGGTAAAGCCCTCATAGGGCGTCTCCTTCTCCTCATTGGGGTAGGGGTGGTCATAGAGGACCTCCTTCAACTGCCACAGGTGGTCCGCTGCCGGCACCACGTAGAGGAAATACCCGCCAGGCCGTAGGACCCGCCGGAATTCCTCCAGGGCCAGGGGAGAAAAGCAGTCCAGCAGCAGGTCCACGGAAACGTCCCCCAGAGGCAGATGATAGGAGGAGGCCACGGCGAACTCCACCGCCCGGCAGCGGCGGGCGGCGTGACGCAGGATGAATTTGGAGATATCGGTGCCCGCCATCTTCGGCTGCTTTCCTGCGGCGGTCAGGGCCTCATAGATGCCGGCGGTGTAGTAGCCCTCGCCGCAGCCGGCATCCAAAATCTTCGGGGATTCGCCGGAAAGGGACAAAATCTGACAACGAAGAGTATTCAAAAGCGGTCTGTAATACTCTTTGGAGAGGAAATCCCGCCGGGCGGCGGCCATGGCCTTGTCGTCGCCGGGGGCGGCGGAGTGCTTCTGATTGGGAGGCAACAGGTGGACATAGCCCTCTTTGGCGATGTCGAAGCTGTGGCCAGCCGGGCAGCAATAGGTCCGCTCTGTCCGCTCCAGGGGGGCGGCGCAGATGGGACAGCGGAACAGGCTCATGAGACGGCGCCCCCTCCCCGGGTGATGTCATTGATCCACCTGCGGCTCCGCAGCCGCAGGATGCCCAGGGGCATTTTGCAAAAGTTCTCCGTCTGGATGCACAGGCACACGATGGTCACCGGCGCGTCCAGCACCAGGGCGGCCAGGGCGGTCAGAGGCACCGCCACCACCCACAGGGGAGAGAGGTCGATGACGGAGGCCATGCGGGCGTCGCCGCCGGCCCGGAGGAGTCCCGTGATGTTGGTGATGTCAAAAGCCTTCATGGGCATCACGCAGATGTAGACCACGCACATGGTGACGGCGATCCGCAGCGCCAGGCCCTCCAGGTGGAACAGGGGGTACAGGTAAGGCACGAACACCGTGGGCAGCAAGATGGCCAGGGCTGCTGCCACGGCCACGCCCACGCCCAGGGACACCGTCAGCAGGCAGCAGCCCAGGGAGTAGACCTCCTCTTTTCCAGCTCCCTCGCCGATGCGCTTGCCCACGATGACGGCGGTGGCGCCGGCCACGCCGAAGCAGGCGACAGTGGAGAACTTATCGATGTTGCCCATGATGGCATAGGCCGCCAGCATGTCGGCGGAGATGGCCATGTGTCCCATAATGGCGGTCATGACCGTGGTGCCCAGACCCCACAGGCTCTCGTTGAGGATGACCGGGGAGGCGTACTTGATGAAGCTGGCGGTCATGGCCCGGCCCGGCCGCAGCAGCTCTTTTGGCCGCAGGGGCACCCGGCGGCTGAAGGCGGCGAACACCGCCACAATCAGAAATTCCACGATCCGGGAGGTCAATGTGGCGATGGCGGCGCCGGTGACGCCCAGGGCGGGCGCACCCAGCTTGCCGAAGATCAGCAGATAGTTCAGGAAGGTGTTCAGCAACATGGAAGCGGCGAATACCGCCAGGCCGAACACCGGCCGCTCCGTGCTGCGCTGCATGGACACGTACACGCTGCTGACGGCGTTGAAGATATAGCTGATGCCCACGATCCGCAGGTACGGCATGCCCAGCTCGATCAAAAGGGCGTTGTTGGTGACAAGACTCATCACCTGCCGGGGCAGGAAGAACATGGCGGAGGCCATGACCAGGGCGATGCCCAGGCCCGCGTACATGGCCACGCCCATGGCGCGGTTGATGGCGTCCACGTCGCCCCGGCCCCAGTACTGGCTGACCAGTACGGTCAATCCGCTCATGAGGCCGAAGATGATGACCTGGAGCAGGAAGATGGGTGAGTTGGCGGCGGTGACGGCGGACAGCTCGTTCTGGCCCAGGAGACCCACCATAAAGGTGTCCACAAAGCCCAGGGAGGTGGTGATGAGGTTTTGCAGGATCAGGGGCAGGGCCAGCAGCCACATCCGCTTGTAGAAGCCCCGCTCCCGGCGGAGGAAGGACGGCATGAGGTACAACTCCTTTAAATACAAAGCCTGTAAAGGCTAAATAAATTACAGCATTGGCATGCGGGTGTCGTGATGGTGGCGGAGGGCCTCGGCGCACTGGTCGATGTCGGCCTGGGTGGTCTCCGGCCCGAAGCTGAGCCGGATGACGCCGCCGGAGACTTTTTTGGGCAGCTTCAGCGCCGCCACCACATGGCTGGGCTTGCCCCGGTGGCAGGCGGAGCCGGCGGAGATGCAGATGCCCTGGCTACCCAGGTCCGTGACGATGTTCTGGCTGGGCCAGCCCTCCAGGGACACGGACAGGATATGGGGGGCGGAGGGACCGCCGCCCAGGATCTTCAAATCGGGAATGGCGCTCAGTTTCTCCACGGCGTAGGCCCGCAGGTCCGCCATGTGGTCCAGGATTTCCGGCAGGCGCTCCATCCGCACTTCCGCGGCCCTGGCAAAGCCGGCGATCTGGGCGGTGGCCTCAGTGCCGGAGCGGAGGCCGCTCTCCTGGCCGCCGCCGGGCAGCAGGGGCCGGGGATTCTTCACCCGCTGGCCGATATACAGCGCGCCGATGCCCTTGGGCCCGCCGATCTTGTGGGCGGAGATGGAGATGAAGTCGGCCCCCAGGGTATTGGCCGCAAAGGGCACCTTCAAAAAGCCCTGGACCGCGTCGGTGTGCAGCAGGGTCTGGGGATGTTTGGCCGCCAGGCCCCTGGCGATCTCGGCAATGGGATAGAGGGAGCCCAGCTCGTTGTTGACCATCATGCAGGAGACCAGGGCCGTGTCCGGCCGCACGGCGGAGAGAATGTCCTCGGCAGTGATGGCGCCGTCGCTGCGGGGGGGCACATAGGTGACCTCGTAGCCCTGCTTTTCCATCCACCGGCAGGATTCCAGCACGGCGCTGTGTTCCACGGCGGTGGTGACGATGTGACGGCCCAGATGCCGGTTCTGCCAGCAGGCGGCGGTGATGGCCCAGGCGTCGGATTCGGTGCCGCAGGAGGTGAAGAACAGGTGCCCGGCGTCGCAGCCCAGGGCCTGGGCCACGGTGCGGCGCCACTGCTCCACCTGCCGCTTCATCTCAGCCCCCATGGGATACTGGGAGCTGGGGTTGCCGAACTGCTCCGTCAACACGGCGTACATGGCGTCCGCCACGGCACGGGGGACGGGGGTGGTGGCGGCGTGGTCCAGATAGATCATTGAAAAAAGAACCTCCTTGGCCGGGGCTTGCCCCGGCGGGAAAAAATCTGTATAATAAGAGCGCGTCACATCATTATATAGAGGATTTTCGGAAAGTGCAAGGAGATTCCATGAAAGTTGCCATTTACACCTTGGGCTGCAAGGTGAACCAATACGAGACCCAGGCCATGGAGCAGGAGCTGCGCCGCCGGGGCCACCAGGTGGTGGCCTTTGAGGAGGCGGCGGACGTTTATGTGGTCAACTCCTGCTCCGTCACAGCGGTCAGCGACCGCAAGTCCCGGCAGATGCTCTACCGGGTCCGGCGGGAGCACCCCCAGGCGGTGCTGGCCCTGTGCGGCTGCTACTCCCAGACCCACCCGGAGGACGTGGAGAAGCTGGACGTGGACCTGATCGCCGGCACCGGGGACCGCAGCGGCTTCCTGGACCTGCTGGAGCAGGCCGCGGCGGAGCGGCGGCACATCGTGGCCCTGGACCGCTCCTTCGACCACCGGACCTTCGAGGTGCTGCCCGCCGGGGGACTGGAGAGCCGGACCCGGTGCCTTCTGAAGGTAGAAGATGGCTGCGTCAACTTCTGCTCCTACTGCATCATCCCCTATGCCCGGGGCCCGGTACGGTCATTGCCCCTGGATAAGGCGGCGGAGCAGGCGGCGGGACTCAAAGCGGCGGGCTACCGGGAGATTGTGCTGACCGGCATCGAGATCTCCTCCTGGGGCCAGGACCTGAAAGACGGCAAGAGCCTGATCGACCTGCTGGAGACGGTGGCGGCAGCGGCACCGGGGGTGCGGCTGCGGCTGGGCAGTCTGGAGCCCCGCACCGTCACCGAGGACTTCTGCCGCCG
>URXS01000111.1 GCA_900551885.1 uncultured Oscillibacter sp. | reverse complement strand
CACCTGCCACGGCAACGGCTGCGCCCCCGGCACCTCGCCGGAGGTGTGCCCCGACTGCCACGGCACCGGCACCGTCCAGGTCCGGCGGCAGACGCCCATGGGCGTGTTCGCCACCTCCTCCCCCTGCGCCAAGTGCGGCGGCAAGGGCAAGATTATTCACCAGCCCTGCAAGGACTGCCACGGCACCGGCTTCGTCCGGCGCCGCAAGACCATCCAGGCCAGCATCCCCGCCGGCATCGACAACGGCCAGACCATTTCCATCCGTGGCCAGGGCCACGCCGGCAAGAACGGCGGTCCCGCCGGCGACCTGCTGATCACCATTACCGTCCGGCCCCACGAGCTGTTCCGCCGGGAGGGCACCAGCGTGCTGTGCGAGGCGCCCATCACCTTCGCCCAGGCTGTCCTGGGCGCGGAACTGGAGATCCCCACCATCGACGGCAAGGTGAAGTACACCCTGCCCGAGGGCACCCAGTCCGGCACCACCTTCCGTCTGAAGGGCAAGGGCATCCCCTCCCTCAACGGCCGGGGCCGGGGCGACCAGTACGTCACGGTCTATATCGAGACGCCCCGGAATCTGAACAAGGAGCAGAAGGAAGCGCTGAAGAAGTTTGCTGAGACCATGGGCGACAACAACTACGAGGAGCAGAAGAAATTTTTCAAGAAGTTCAAGAAGTGAGTGACGGCCATGTATCTTGCGGATTACCATCTTCACTCCACCTGCTCGCCGGACGCCAGGGATTCCATGGAGGATATGACCGCGGCGGCCCGGTCGGCGGGACTGGACGAGATCTGTTTTACCGAGCATGTGGAGCCCCTGGTGTGGGCCACCACCCAGCCCCGGGGAGACTACGACTGGGCGGCGCTCTCCGCAGCCTTTGCCGCGGCGAGAGCCGCCGCCGGGGATTCCATCCGGCTGCGGCTGGGCATTGAGCTGGGAGACGCCCCCTGGAGCTTTGCGCGCTGCGAGGCCATGCTGGCCCAGGCGCCGGAGCTGGATTTTATCATCGGTTCCATTCACACCTTTTCCCCGGCCATGGGCTGCGATCTGTTTCACTTTTCGCCTGCCGGCGAGACGGAGGCCCGGGCGGCCATGGCGGACTATCTGGGCCAGGTGAAGAAGCTGGCCCGCTGGGGCCGGTTCCAGGTGCTGGGTCACCTGACGCTGCCCCTGCGGTATCTCAATGAGCTGCGAGGGTTCCATCTGACCTTCGACGGGTTCGAGCGGGAGATCCAGGAGATCCTGCGGATCGTGATCGACCAGGGAAAGGGCATCGAGGTCAACACCAACCGGGGCAACGCACCGCTGCCGGACGAGAAGTGGCTGCGGATGTACCGGGAGCTGGGCGGTGAGATCATCACGCTGGGATCCGATGCCCATCGGGCCCGGGACGTGGGCTGCGCCATCCGGCAGGGACAGGAACTGCTGCGCCGGTGCGGGTTCCGGCGCTTCTGTACCTTTGACCGGGGCACGCCCATCTGGCATGACCTGTGATTGCATTTTTCCCAAAGAAGTTTTATAATGTGCTCACAGCGTCGGCGCCACCCCACCGGGCGGCGCGTTTTATCCATCCATTTTATAAAAAGTATAAAAGGAGAAGGACACTATGAAGATTGCTCTGGGTTGTGATCACGGCGGCTACGCTCTGAAGTGCGACATCATCAAGCTGCTGGAAAAACTGGGTCATGAGGTGGTGGATTTCGGCTGCCACTCCACGGAGAGCTGCGACTATCCCGATTTCGGTGAGGCGGCGGCCCGTGCCGTGGCTTCCGGCCAGTGCGACCGAGGCATTGTCATCTGCACCACCGGCATCGGCATCTCCATCGCTGCCAACAAGGTCAAGGGGATCCGCTGCGCCCACTGCGCCGATTCCCTGGAGGCGGAGATGACCCGCCGCCACAACGACGCCAACATGATGGCCATTGGTGCCGGCTTCACCGGCAAGAATCTGGCGGAGCGGATGGTGGAGGTCTTCCTGAGCACCGATTTTGAGGGCGGCCGCCATGCCCGCCGGGTGGATAAGCTGAACGCCATCCAGCCCTGATGTCCCCGCCGGGAAGACGGCGGATTTCCTGAAGTGAGGTGAGTGGCCATGTGGGCGGCAAAAGGATATCGCAGTTACCGGGGCAGACCGCCCAAGGGCAAGATCGCCCTGGCGGTGGTGCTGGTATTGGTCATTCTGGTGTCTCTGGCCGTGATCGTGCTACAGGAATATGTGGTCTACGATGCGGACGGGAATCCCCGGGTGGAATTTCCGTGGCAGAGTACAGAGAAGGACCAGGAGCCGGAGGAACCCACGAACGTGGAGATTGTTGTCCAGGAGCCGGAGGTTCCCGACGGATCTAAGATTCTCTATCTGGCAGATACACCGCTGACGGACGACACCGTGGCGGCAGGCCTGGCAGAGCAGGGCTATGATGCCGTGGCCGTCACCGTGAAGGACAGCACCGGCAGCGTGTACTTTGACGCGGCAGCGGCACTGCCTGCCGCCCGAAAGGACACGGAGGCCACGGGCGCGGCCCTGCGGGCGCTGACAAACAGCGATCTGCACACCATCGCCCAGTTGTCCTGCTTCCTGGACAGCCGCGCAGCCAACGCCGACGTAGAGGGCCGGGGTCTGAAGAATACCGGCGGCTATATCTTCTATGACGGCAACAACCTCAACTGGCTGGACCCGGCCAAGGAGGGGACCCGGACTTATCTGGGAGAGCTGGCGGTGGAGTGTGCCGACCTGGGCTTCGATGAGATCTTGCTGACGGACTTCACCTTCCCCACGGAGGGCAAGCTGGATAAGATCCAGTACCCGGAGGAGGGCATGGAGGCCAGTCTGACCGGCTTCCTTGCCGCCATGCGTACCACCCTGGACCAGGCCGGGCATGAGGATGTGCTGCTGTCGGTAGAGTTGCCGGCGGATGCGGTTCTCACCGGCCGGGATGAGACGGCGGGACTGGTGCTGGAGGAGATCGCCCCTCTAGTGGACCGGATCTATGCCCGCACCATTGAGACCCAGGCCCAGGAGCTGTCCGACGCCGTGACCGCGGCGGGCGGTGGCCTCTTTGTGCCGGAGCTGCAGGAGCAGCCCCAGGATTTGAAGGCCTACCTGGTGGAAGCGGATTGAATTTCACAGACAATGAACAGCGCCCCCGGCGGAACTCCCGCCGGGGGCGCTGTTGCGTTCCTGTATTTGGGTCAGCCTTTGAGTGCCATGGACGGGTTCACATCGTCCAGCCAGTCCACCAGAGCACCGATATGGTCAATGATCACGTCAGGCCGCTCGGCACCGGCGCCCACCTCCGCATCCTTCTGGGCAGAGAGGAAGGAGCCGATCTGGACCGCCTTGGCGAATCCCGCCCGCTTGGAGCCGATGATATCCCGGGAGACGGTGTCTCCCACATAGACGCAATTTGCCGGGGATACCTGCATCTGCCGCAGGGAGATCTGGAAGATTCCGGGATGGGGTTTACGGTAGCCGGTGACGCTGGAGACCGTCACATCCTCCATATAGGAGCGGATACCGTATTGCTCCAGCACGTCAAAGACATTGTACAGCGAGGCGTTGTTGGAGATCACGCCCAGGTGATAGCCCCGCTGCCGCAGGGCCTCCAGGGTCTGGGGCACGTCGGGACGCAGCTCCCGGTGATAGAAGGTGACCTCCCACATATTTGCAAGCGTCTCCGCCATGGGGATCAGCTTTTCCCGGGGAAAGTCAAAATCCCGGAGATAGAATTCCGGCCAGATCTCCTCCGGCTTCTTCTCCAGCCAGACTTTCTCACTCCAGTCCTTGTAGGCTTGCACTCCGGCAAAGACCCGGTCCCGGAATTCCTCCGGGGAGCAGCCGGGCTCCAGGCCGGCGGAGCGCAGGGTTTCCATCAGGCGCTTTACCACCAGAGCCTTGGTCTCGTCGTTGTACCAAATGTCCTCCAGGGTGCCGCCCATATCAAACAGAATTGTATTGAGCATCACCAAGTTCCTCCTTGTTCAAGTGGCCTGCCAGCCGCACAGGGCCCAGACCGCGTTATGGTCCGACAGTTCCTCGCCCGAAAATCGCTGTAAAGCGGAGCCGGCGGGGGCGAAGCCGCAGTCGGTCCGGCGGGTGGAGACGGTGCGGCTTTCCAGTGCCGCCATGCCCCGGATCATCAGCCAGTCCAGCCGCAACTCCAGCGCACCGCCCCAGGGCAGGGGCTTGCGCCGGGTGGCCTCCGGCCGCAGCGGTGCCAGCGTGTATCCCATGGCCTCCGCTGCACCCAGGCATTCCTCCCAGGCAGCCACGTCCTCCAGGCATCGCCGTTGCAGCTCCGGTGAGGCGGCCACCTGACTGATGGCGTCCTTGTCCCGGCCGTCAAAGGTGTTGGTGTTCAGGTCCCCGCCCAAGATCACCGGCAGACCAGGAAACATCTTCTCTGCCGCCTGGAGCACGGTTTCCAGTTGTGCCCGGCGGCCGGGCCCGTGGGTGCGGTTCTCCAGGTGGATGGAGCCGATCCCCACCGGCCGTCCGGCCACCTGGATCTCCGCCAGTACCGCGCAACGGCCGCCGATGCGGCGCTGCCGGTCAAAGTACCAGTTGTACTGCTCCGGCAGCCGTACCACGGCGGCACGGCGGATGGGCCAGCGGGAGAAGACGGCGTTGCCATGAAACCCCTTGGGGTCGGCCTGATTCACCAGTTCGATGAACTCCAGTCCGTAGACATAGTTCATGCCCAGCCGCTGCGCCAGATCCCGGGCGGTGTCCCGGCCACCGGAGCGGACGCAGCCGTCGTCCAGCTCGTTGGCCAGGATCACGTCAAAGGGGCGGATGCGGGGACAGGAGAGCAGGAAGTCCCCCAGTTCCTCCAGATGGACGCCCCGCTCCATGTTGAATACCAGGGCGCCCAGGGAGTCGGGCACCTCTTCGGGAGGCGCGGCCAGATTACAGATCTGCGCCTCGGAGAATTGCGGAATTTGTTTCATCACGGATTCCTGGGACTGCCGGTCCAGCAGCGCACCCAGGCGCTGCCGCTCGGAATTGGGGATTGTATTCATATAGGTTACCTTCCTTGCTTTTCGGCGCAGGTGGAGCGCACGATCAGTTCCGGCTGAATCAGCCGCGCGACATGGTGACGGTCCCCCTGGATCTGGGATAGGAGCTGTGCCACAGCCAGGCGGCCTTGGCGGCGCTTTTTCTGGGAGACCGTGGTCAGACGAATTCTGGGCAGGGCGGAGAAGGAGATGTTGTCGTATCCCACCAGGGACACATCCTCCGGGATGCGGACGCCGCAGACTTCCGCCGCCTCCATAACCCGCAGGGCCATGATGTCTGAAAAGGCCACCACCGCGTCCGGTAGGCGCTCCTGGCGGAATAACTGCAGGGCAATTTCATAACTCCACTGCCGGCCGCTGTCCACCGGGTCGTGGGTCATGAAGTACTCTCGACCGGTCAGGCCGGCTTCCCGCAGGGCCTGGCGGAAACCGGCAGCCCGCTGTTCCCGGGTCAATGATCGCTCCCGGCCACCCAGATACACCAGGTCCCGGTGTCCCAGCTCCAGCAGATAACGGGTGGCCCGGTAGGCGCCGGCCTGATTGTCGCTGGCCACGTAGCTGCACTGGCCATCGTGGTTGACGCCGATATAGACACAGGGCAGATCTCCCAGGATGGCCTGATGGGCGCGCTGGGTATCGGGGGAAAGGGGAGAGATCAGGATGCCGTCGATCTGGCGGCTGAGGAAGCCGTCGATGGCGTGCAACTCCTGGTTGGGATCTCTCATGGAGTTGCTCAGCAGCATTCGGTAGCCGTGTTCCGCCGCCGCCTGTTCAATGGCGGTGGCCATGTCGGAAAAATAGGGGTTGGAGATATCCGGTACAATCACGCCGATGGTATGGGTGGCCTGTCCGACCAGGCCACGGGCGGCGCTGTTGGGCACGTAGCCCAGTTGCGCGCAGGCGGCCCGAACCTTTTCCTTGGTCTCACGGCTGATGTCCGGGTGGTCGTCCAATGCCCGGGACACCGTGGCGAAGCTGACCCCGGCCAGAGCCGCCACATCCTTAATGGTCGTTCGCTTCGTCATCGTCGTCATCCATATACAGCAGCATGGCTTCCTCCTGCTCCGACCGGCCGGACATGGGGCCGCCGGCCCCCTCTGGGCCGAACAGCGCCGCGTCCTGGGCGGCTGGGGCTGTTGGTGGCGTGGCAGGGGAAGCGGCTGGTGGTGTGGAGGCCTGCGCCTTGGGAGCGGACTCCTGCGCGGTGGAGCGCCTCTTTTTGGCGGCGGGT
>URXS01000110.1 GCA_900551885.1 uncultured Oscillibacter sp. | reverse complement strand
CGGCGCCATCCATGGCGCCGGCCGCCAGCAGCACCGCCGCTTCCAGCGCCGCGGCCACAAGCTGCACGCCCAGGGCCACCAGCAGCCCTGTCAGGTAATTGGTGAGAAACAGGCCCTCCCGCCGGATGGGGAAGCTGTGGAACATCCCCACCGCCCGGGGCATGGTGAGATAGGAGAACAACGCCATGGCAAAGAGCACGCCGGCGATGACACTGCTG
This sequence comes from uncultured Oscillibacter sp., assembly GCA_900551885.1. Lineage (GTDB taxonomy): Bacteria > Bacillota > Clostridia > Oscillospirales > Oscillospiraceae > Oscillibacter. Next base: position 6,314 of record URXS01000110.1, on the reverse strand, counting down.
AGCATGCCGAAGTCGGTCCAGGTGTTCAGCAGGTCCCGGATCAGGTCCCCCGCCCGGCGGACGGCGTCCGGTTCGGCATAGCGGCCGAAGGCGGTGACAAAGCGTGTCACCGGCCCGGCCAGCAGCCAGGCGGCGGCGTAGACCGTCCATAGCGGCCAGAACCGGGTCAGGTTCTTGCGCAGCAGGGCGCCGTTAAAGTACGATGTCTTTGACCGCATAGTCCACACCTCCCAACTCGTAAATGAAGATCTCCTCCAGGGTCAGGGGCACCGCGTCCGCCAGCAGCGGATCGTAGGGCGCCAGACATCTCTGGGCTTCCTGGGCGTTCATCCGCATGATCAGGGTGTAGATGCGGCCCAACCGGGAAGCGTGGAGCACCGGCAGTCCGGGGGGCACCTGGGCGTCCGGATCACGGAACACCACCTGCATCTTCACCATGTTGTCCTGCAACTGGGCCAGGCTCCGCTCCAGCAGCACCTTGCCGTGGTCCATGATGCCCACATGGTCGCACACATCCTCCAGCTCCCGCAGGTTGTGGGAGGAGACCAGCACCGTGGTGCCCCGCTGGGCCACGTCGCCCAGCACCAATGACCACACCTGCCGCCGCATCACCGGGTCCAGGCCGTCCACCGGCTCATCCAGGATCAGATACTCCGGCATACAGCACAGCGCCAGCCAGAAGGCCGCCTGCTTCTGCATGCCCTTGGACAGCCGGCGGATGGTGCGGCGCTCGTCGATCTGAAAGACTTCCTTGAGCTTTTCATACCGCTCCATGGAAAAGGTGGGATAAAAGCCCCGGTACAGGCGCATCATATCCCGGATGGAAGATTGGAGGAAGTAATACCAGTCGTCGGGGATCACGGCCAGGCGGGCCTTCAGGGCGGCGTTCTCCCACACGTCCTCCCCGCCGATGTGGACCGTGCCCTCATCCTGGCGGTAGATACCGGTCAGGTGACGGATCAGAGTGGACTTACCGGCGCCGTTGGGACCCACCAGCCCGTAGACGCAGCCTGCGGGCACGGAGAGCGTGGCCCCGTCCAGGGCCGTGAATCCGTCAAACCGCTTGACAAGGCCATTCACTTCGATCATGCTTCCTCCACCTCCTTTTCATCCAGCAGTGCCAGCAGCTCCTTCCGGCTCACGCCCAGATACCGCAGCTCCGACAGCATCTCCCGCACCCGGGCCAGAAGCTCCCGCTTGCGCTCCGTGTCCGCCCCGGCCACGGAGGCGGCAAAGCTGCCCTTGCCGGGAACTGAGTAGATGTACCCCTCTCCCTCCAGCTCGTTGTAGGCCCGCTGGATGGTGTTGGGGTTGATGGACAACTGCTGTGCCAGCGCCCGTACCGAGGGCAGCTTGTCGTCTGCCCGCAAGGCGCCGGTGACGATCAGCTTTCTGAGTCCATCCTTGATCTGCTCGTAGATGGGCCGGGAGTCCCGGTAGTTCAGGCTGATCATCGCTTCACCTTCCCTTCCGCGGCGGTCTAAGGGCCGCCGCAACCGTATTAACTGTATTAGTACAGTTAATATATCACACTCTCTTTTTTCTGTCAACCGCCTTTTCCCGCCGTTTTTCCCCGCTCTTTTTACTGAGAAAGCGGAAAAAAGCCGCAGATTTCCCTTTACAACCGGGAATTTCTATGATATATTGCGTTAGGCACGGGTTCGTGCGACAGCCCCTGCGCTTCGTCCGGCGGAGACTCACCGGCCCTGAACGCAGCCAGAGGGCATATTTTATGAAAGGTGGAACTCATCCATGCTGCGCAAAGAACAGAAAACCGCTATCATTGACGCCAACCGCACCCACGAGAACGACACCGGCTCTCCGGAGGTCCAGATCGCCATTCTCACCGAGCGGATCAACCAGCTCACCGCCCACATGCAGAAGAACCCCCAGGACAAGCACTCCAACCGTGGCCTGCTGCAGATGGTCGGTAAGCGCCGCCGTCTGCTGGACTACCTGCAGAAGAAGGACATCGAGCGCTATCGTGCTCTGATCGCCAAGCTGGGTATCCGTAAGTAATGGTTGAAATAGGGTGGTGTGGGCTTCCCTGCACCACCCTTCTTTCACGCCTTCCCCCGTGTAGGTATCCACCCCGCCCGTGCGGAAGCCGCACAAATCCTTTAGCAGTTGAAAGCACGCCCGGACCCGTCGTCCGCTTTGCCCAGGCGCGGTTTCAAGTGCTAAATGGGTTGGCTTTCGCGCGGAGCTCCAATTTTTCTGAAAAGGAGACAAGCCATGTCAACCATCATCACTCACAGACAGTTCCCCAACTACCGCAAGTATGAAATGGAACTGGCCGGCCGGCCCCTGACCATGGAAGTGGGCAAGCTGGCCGAGCTGGCCAACGCCGCCGTTATGGTGGGCTACGGCGACACCCGGGTCCTGGTGTGCGCCACCGCCGCTCCCCGGCCCCGGGACGGCATCGACTTCTTCCCTCTGAGCGTGGACTTTGAGGAGAAGCTGTACTCCGTGGGCCGCATTCCCGGCTCCTTCAACCGCCGGGAGGGCCGCCCCGGCGAGAAGGGCATCCTGACCAGCCGCGTCATCGACCGGCCCATCCGGCCCCTGTTCCCCTATGATTTCCGCAACGACGTTTCCATCATGGCCACGGTCATGAGTGTGGACCACGATTGCTCTCCCGAGATCGCCGCCCTGATCGGCACCTCCGCCGCCCTTGCCATCTCCGACATCCCCTGGAACGGCCCTGTGGGCGCGTTGAAGGTGGGCCTCGTGGACGGCAAGCTGGTCTTCAACCCCACGAGCGAGCAGCGGAAGGTCTCCGACCTGGACGTGACCGTGGTCTCCACCCACAAGAAGGTGGTCATGATCGAGGCCGGCGCCAACGAGGTGCCCAACGACGTGATGTTCGAGGCCATCAAGTCCGCCCATGAGGAGAACCAGAAGGTCATCGCCCTGATCGACCGGATGGTGGCCGAGGTGGGCAAGCCCAAGTTCGACTATCCCCACGCCGACTTCAACCAGGAGCTCTTCGACGACATCGTGGCCAACTTCATGGACGAGGCCAAGGCCGCCATGGACACCGACGACAAGAACGTCCGGGAGGCCCGCTGGAACGCCATGATCGAGAAGTGGCACGAGAAGTATCTGGAGCAGTACCCCGACATGGACAAGTACCTGGAGGAGTTCACCTACAAGTTCCAGAAGAAGATCGTCAAGCAGTGGCTGCTGGAGGGCCATCGCGTGGATGGCCGCGCCAAGAACGAGATCCGTCCCCTCTCCGCTGAGGTAGGCGTGCTGCCCCGGGCCCACGGCTCCGGCCTGTTCACCCGCGGCCAGACCCAGGTGCTCTCTGTCTGCACCCTGGACACCCTCTCCGCCTGCCAGAAGCTGGATACCATCTGGGAGGAGACGGAGAAGCGCTATATGCACCACTACAACTTCCCCGGCTACTCCGTGGGCGAGGCCAAACCCTCCCGCTCTCCCGGGCGGCGTGAGATCGGCCACGGCGCCCTGGCCGAGCGGGCCCTGCTGCCCGTGCTGCCCAGCGTGGACGAGTTCCCCTACGCCATCCGTGTGGTCTCTGAGGTCCTCAGCTCCAACGGCTCCACCTCTCAGGGCTCCATCTGCGGCTCCACCCTGGCTCTGATGGACGCCGGCGTGCCCATCAAGGCTCCCGTGGCCGGCATCTCCTGCGGCCTCATCCAGGACGACGACGGCTCCTTCACCACCTTCATCGACATCCAGGGCGTGGAGGACTTCCACGGCGAGATGGACTTCAAGGTGGGCGGCACCAAGAAGGGCATCACCGCCATCCAGATGGACCTGAAGAACGACGGCCTTACCATGGAGATCATCAAGGAGGCCCTGGATATCACTTATGACGCCCGGTGCCAGATCCTGGACCAGATCATGCTGCCGGCAATCTCTGAGCCCCGCAAGGAGGTCTCCAAGTACGCCCCCAAGATGCTGACCATGCACATCGACCCCTCCAAGATCCGGGAGGTCATCGGCTCCGGCGGCAAGGTCATCCAGAAGATCGTGGCCGACACCGGCGCCAAGATCGACATCAACGACGACGGCTCCATCTTCATCGCCGGCGTAGACGCCGCCTCCTGCGACGCCGCCAAGAAGTGCATTGACGACATCGTGTTCGTGCCCGAGGTGGGCGCCCTGTACTATGGCCGTGTGGTGCGTCTGATGACCTTCGGCGCTTTCGTGGAGCTGGCTCCCGGCAAGGACGGCCTGGTCCACATCTCCAAGCTGGCCGACCACCGCATCGAGAAGGTGGAGGACGCCTGCAAGATCGGCGACATGATGTGGGTCAAGGTCACCGACATCGACGAAAAGGGCCGCGTGAATCTCTCTCACAAGGATGCCATGAAGGAGATCCGGGCCAAAGAGGCCGCCGGCGAGCGGATCAAGTAACTGCCGCTTCCGAAAATCTCATAACGCAACCGGGGCCGGGCACTTTCGTGCCCGGCCCCTTATCTCTCTGTCCTCCCCGCCGGAGCGGGAGCGGCATTGCCCTCTCCGGACAGTTCTCCGTCGCAAGTGGCCTTTTTCCCAGGCAGACCCCTTGCGGCCCCGGTGCAGAAATGGATGGAACCGGTCCGCCCGGAAAAAGAAGAGGCCGCCCGGCTGGGCGGCCTCTGTTGGCTTTTTGGGGTTTACAGTATATTCCTTACTCAGCAGCAGGAGTGGTCTCCGCCTCGCCGGCGGGGGTGTTGGCAGCTTGATAGTTGGCAGCGCGATACAGGAAGGTCACGATCTGACCCCGGGAGCACACGTTCTCGGGAGAGAAGGTGGTGCCGTCGCCGGTGCCGTTGGTGATGCCCCGGTCCACGGCCCAATTCACCGCGGCGGCGTAGTCCGCGTCGGCGGCCACGTCGGTGAAGCTGGCGGCGTCGACATCAGTCGGAGAGCCGGCGTCGATCCACATGAAGCGCACCGCCTGGGCCCGGGTGCAGGCCGTGTTGGGAGCAAAGGTCTCGTCGATCATGCCCTTCTCAAAAGCCCACAGGGCGGCCTTGTAATAGTAGGCGTCGGCGTTGACAGCCTCGCCGAAGGGATTTTCGGTGACGGCGGCGGCGGGAGAGCCCTCGGCGCGCCACAGGAAGGTCAGGATGTTGGCCTCAGTGCAGTCCTCGCCGGGGACGAAAGTGGTCTCGGTCCGGCCGGTGGTAATGCCCTTTTCCACGGCCCACAGGATGCCGTCATAGTAGGCAGAGGTCTCGGCCACGTCAGTGAAGGGGTTGGCAGCGGGCTCTTCAGCCGGAGTCTCCTCGGTGGGCTCCTCAGCAGGAGTCTCCTCAGCGGGAGTCTCCTCAGCGGCAGCGGGCAGAGCGTTGTAGGTACCGCCCTCAGCCACCACCACGGCCTCCTCCACACCGCAGACCAGCTTGCCGGTCTTGGCCTCGGAGTTGTCCACGATGGTCAGGGTGTAGTCCTTCTGCACCTCAAAGGCAGCGCAGTCCTTTGCGGCGGTCAGGGTGTGTCCGTTCAGGTCCACGGTGACATTCTTGGCGGTGACGGTCATGGGCTCGGAAAACAGGCCGTTGTAATCGCTGGAACCGATCACTATGGCGGCGGTCAGCGTCACATCGCTGTCCAGCCGGGCGGTGACGGAGTCAGCCTTGGTCTCGGACATGATGGCCTGCAGCAGGGCTTCATAGGTCTGATCACCCACGGTGATCTTCTCGCCCTCGGCGGCAGAGGCAGGCATGGCCAGGCCCAGGCACAGGGCCAAAACCAGCAGCAGGGATGTGAGATGTCTCTTCATAGTCCAGTCTCCTTTTTGATTCATAAAGTATGACCAGCCGCCGTCCGGGGAGACGGCGGGAGTGTCCCTGTTCTCTGACAGACTTGCAAATCTTCCCCATCCCCACTATAATTGGAGCGGTATTGGTTTTTCTGTCAGAATATATGTTGATTTTAGCGGAAGCATCAAGAAAACGCAAGATGTTTTTCCGGTATTTTCATATATTTACAACAAAGTTGTAAAATTTTTTCTGTTTATTGTCACTGGGAGTTGAGAGGAGCTGATCGTATGGACATCATCGCCGCCATCGCCACCGGTTCCGCCCCCACTGCCATCGGCGTGGTGCGGGTGTCCGGAGAGGGGTGCTTCGACCTGTGCGGCGCCGCCTTTGCGGCCGAGAGCGGGCGGTCTTTCACGGACCTGGAGCCCCGTAAAATGGTCTATGGCCGGATGCTGGACCGGCAGGGCCGCTGCGTGGACCGGGGGCTGGCGGTCCGGTTTCCAGGCCCCCACAGCTACACCGGCGAGGACTGCGCCGAGTTCCACTGCCACGGCTCCCCGGTGGTGCTGCGGGAAGTGCTCAGTTCCCTGTTCG
>URXS01000109.1 GCA_900551885.1 uncultured Oscillibacter sp. | reverse complement strand
GCTGGCGGCGGACCTGCTGGAGGAGTCCGGCGTGGAGCAGGTGGACGAGCAGCGGCTCCGGGACAACGGGACCTTCATGGTGACCACCCGGGACATCGACCAGCAGGTGCGGGACCTTTCCAAGGTGGTGGGCTACGGCATCAACTGGGCCCTCCAGGACCTGGAGATCGAGGAGATGAATGCCCTGCTGAGCTGACGGGCACATCCATCGGCGGCTTCTCCACGCACCAACATGCAAAGCCGCCCGCGGGCCAAAGCCCGCGGGCGGCTGCTGTCTGCGCCTGTTGTCTGCTTATTGGAACTTGGGCAGGGTATTGGCGCCGTGGGGCATCAGAGTAGCCCGCAGGTCCTTGCCGCCGTTGAGCTCCCGAGACAGCGCCAGAGCCTCGTCCAGGGTCTTGACCACATGGATCTTGGAGGGACCGAAGTCCTTCTGGTCCATGCCCGTGACGGCGATCACATGGTACTTCTCGGCACTCTCGGCAAAGAGATAGCCGATGAAAGCACCGATGGAGAAGTTCTCCCGCAGGTCTTTCTCCCGCTCCAGCATGGTGGGGAAGCCGGCGATCTGCCGCTGCGTATCGGCATTGCCAAAGCCCTCCTGAGACTTGGTCACCAGAATGATGGTGCCGCCGTCAGCCACCACCTCCAGGGCATTGGAGAGGGTCTTGATGGTCTGGTAGAAGTTCAGGTCCTTGGGATAACCGCCGGCACTGGCGATGACCAGAGGTGTCTTCTCCCGGGCGGGCACGCCGTACATCCGGTCCACCAGGTCGCAGGCCGCCCGGTGGGCAGTGACCCAGTTTCCTGCAAAGGCGGCGATGATCTCCTGATTGTCGTTGACCACCACGTTCACCAGGAAGGTGGGGTTGGCCATGGAGCAGGCCTCCATCATGTCGGCGTGGACCGGGTTGGTCTCATTCATGTTGGCACTGCGGACGTTGGGATTGGAGCCGCTGCCGATGCCAGGGTTCAGGGCCAGATTGTGGTTTTTCATGATGGTCTCCCGGCCGGCGATGCCCGGCAGAACGCTCTTGCGTCCGCCGCCGAAGCCCGCCATGAAGTGATACACCACGCCGCCGGTCAGAATGATCTTGTCGCACGCCAGGGCCCGTTTGTCCAGCCACACCGGCGTGCCCCGGGTGGTGGTGCCCACATAGGTTAGGTTCTCCTGGTCGGTGCACACATGGTCCACCAGCTCGATGCGGTCATAGACTGCCTTGGTCACCAGGCCCATGTGCTCCTCCGGCGTCTGCTGGCGGTGGGTACCGGTGGCGGAGATGATCAGCATGTCCTCGTCCCGGACACCGGCGGACTCCAGCTCGGCGATCAGAATGGGGATATAGGTCTCCGGGGACTGCCAGCGGCGGGTGACATCAGAGATGACGACGCACACCTTGTCCCCGGCCTTCACCAGCTCCTTCAGAGGCGCGGAGTCGATGGGATGGTCCAGGGCCCAGCGGATATGCTCCGCCGGTGTCCGCTGGGGCAGATCCACCTGGTTGGGCTCCAGCTCCGCCGCGATCAACTCCTGAGGCAGATGGACCTCAAATTCCTGCTCTCCGCATTTCATTGCTTCTGCCATGGTAAACAATTCACTCCTTTTTATGAATGTCCAACATTCTTATGGGGCGTCTGTGCACCCTCATACATCCAGTTCCAGTACCACCGGGCAGTGGTCACTGCCCGTCACCTCGCTCCAGATGTCGGCATTCCGGATTTTCTCCTTCAGCCGCTCTGAGACGATAAAGTAGTCGATCCGCCACCCGGCGTTGTTCTTCCGGGCGTTGAAGCGGTAGCTCCACCAGGAGTAGGCCCCGGTCCTGTCGGGGTAGAGATAGCGGAAGGTGTCCACAAAGCCGCTGTCCAGCAGCTTGGTCATCTTTTCCCGCTCCTCGTCGGTAAAGCCGGGGTTGCGGCGGTTGGGGCCGGGGTTCTTGATGTCCTTCTCTGTGTGGGCCACGTTCAGATCCCCGCAGTAGACCACCGGCTTCTTTCCGTCCAGCTCCAGCAGATAGTCCCGGATGTCGTCCTCCCAGGACATCCGGTAGTCCAGGCGGGCCAACTGGTCCTTGGAGTTGGGGGTGTAACAGCAGACCAGGAAGAACTCCGGGTACTCCGCTGTAATCACCCGGCCCTCGTGGCGGTGGGCGTCGATCCCGAAGTCGTAGGTGACGGCCAGGGGCTCCCTCCTGGTAAAGATGGCGGTGCCGGAGTAGCCGGCCTTGTCGGCGCTGTTCCAGTAGCGGTAATAGCCGGGCAGGTCGAAGGTCGCCTGCTCCGGGCGCATTTTCGTCTCTTGCAGGCAGATCACGTCGGCGCCGGCAAAGGCACAGAAGTCCAGAAAACCTTTGCCCAGACAGGCCCGCAGGCCGTTGACGTTCCAGGATACCAGTCTCATAAGCGCGCTCCTTGGGATACCCGATTCAAAGGTGGGTAGCTTTCCTTCATTATACCGCCTTTTTGGAAAAAAACAATTGCCCTGTCCCCCGAAAAGGGGTACAGTTAAGAAAAAAGCTCCCTGCGGCGGGAGAGGGGAGGCGGACACCATGACGGAAACCCAGCGGGGACTGCGGAATATGACGGTGGGCGGCGTGGCCGGCCACATCTTTGCCTTCGCCCTGCCCCTGCTGGCGGGCAGCTTCCTCCAGCAGCTCTACAACATGGTGGACAGTTGGGTGGTGGGCAAGTACGTGGGTGACTCCGCCCTGGCCGCCGTGGGCGTGGGCTTCCCGGTGATTTTCATGTTCACCTCGCTTTTCATGGGCCTTTCCAACGGCGGCACCGTGGTGATCGCCCAGTTTTACGGCGCCGGTCACATGGACCGGGTGCGGGATGCGGTGGACACCATCTACACCTCCTTCGTCTGCGCCGCCATCCCGGTGACAGCCCTGGCGGTGGCGGCGGTGAAGCCCATTTTGTGGCTGCTGCGGGTGGACCAGAGCGCCTATCACGACGCCTGGGTGTATCTGATGGTGGTGTGTGCCGGGTTGATCGGCACCATCGGCTACAACCTCAACGCCGGCATTCTGGGGGGGCTTGGCAACAGCCGCTCCACGCTGCTGTTTCTGGCCACGGCGGCCGTTCTGAACATCTTCCTGGACCTGGCACTGGTACTGTGGGCGGGGCTGGGGGTTCTGGGCGTGGCTCTGGGCACCATCATCTCCCAGGCCTTCTCCTGGCTGTTCGGCCTCTTTTACATCAACCGCCGGTATCCCCAGATCACCATCCGCCCCTTCTCCCGCCGGTTCGACCGGCAGCTCTTCGGCCAGATCATGGGCATCGGCCTGCCGGCGGGCATCCAGATGTCGCTGGTGGCGGTGGGCTCCATGGTCATCATGAGCAAGGTCAACTCCTATGGCGAGGCCTACACCGCCGGGTACAACGTGGGTTACCGGCTGGACCAGTTGGCCTTTTTGCCGGTGCAGAGCCTATCCAACGCTGTCACCGCCTTCGTGGGCCAGAACATCGGCGCACAGCGGGTGGACCGGGCCCGGCGGGGCATCCGGGTGACGGTGGCGTCCGCCGTGATCTGGTCCCTGGCCATGACCGCCCTGCTGATCCCCTGCGGGCCTTTCCTGATCTCCCAGTTTTCCACCACCTCCGCCGTCATCGATGCCGGTGCGGCGTATCTCCGGGGCATCATGCCCTTCTACGGATTCTTCGCCGTGTTCTTTACCCTCAACAACGCCATGCGGGGAGCGGGGGAGAGCGTGTTTCCCATGGTGAACACGGTGCTGTCCCTGATTTTGCTGCGGGTGCCTTCCGTGTATCTGATCGCCAATCGCTTCGGCCCGGAATATATGTATTACGGCTTCGGCGTGGGCTGGGCCGTGGGCTTTGCCGCCACGGTGCTCTACTACCTCTCGGGCCGCTGGAAGCGCCGGGGCTCCCTGGCGGAAACAGGGGCTTCTGCCGCGCCGCCTCTTGAGAAGGACCCATTGTAATTTTCTGGTGAGGCGTGTATAATAGATTTGTTGTGAATACCGGCCCTCTTCCATTCGGAGCGGCCGTGAAAAAAGGAGAACCCCATGGAAAAGAAGAAGTTTTATATCACCACCCCCATCTACTACCCCTCCGACAAGCTCCACATCGGCCACACCTACTGCACCGTGGCCACCGACGCCCTGGCCCGGTACCACCGGCTCAAGGGTGAGGACGTGATGTTCCTGACCGGCACCGACGAGCACGGCCAGAAGATCGAGGACAAGGCCACGGAGGCCGGCGTCACGCCCAAGGAATTTGTGGACCGCATTGTGGAAGGTCCCCAGGGCGTCAAGGACCTGTGGAAGCTGATGAACATCTCCAACGACCGCTTCATCCGCACCACTGACGATTATCACGTCGCCTCCGTTCAGAAGATCTTCCGGAAGATGTACGAAAAGGGAGATATCTACAAGGGCACCTACAAGGGCAAGTACTGCAAGCCCTGCGAGTCCTTCTGGACCGAGAGCCAGTTGGTGGACGGCAAGTGCCCCGACTGCGGACGGGAGGTCCAGGACGCGGAGGAGGAGGCCTACTTCTTCCGGCTGAGCAAGTACGCCGACCGCATCCGGGACCTGCTGGAGAACACGGATTTCCTCCAGCCCCGCTCCCGGGTCAATGAGATGGTGAAAAACTTCATCGACCCGGGCCTGGAGGACCTGTGCGTCTCCCGCACCTCCTTCACCTGGGGAATCCCCGTGGACTTTGACCCGGGCCATGTGGTCTATGTGTGGGTGGACGCCCTGTTCAACTACACCACCGCCCTGGGTCTCTATAACGACAAGTACCACGACTACGACCATTACTGGCCCGCCGACGTTCACATCGTGGGCAAGGAGATCGTCCGGTTCCACTCCATCATCTGGCCCGCCATGCTGATGAGCATGGAGATGCCCCTGCCCAAGCATGTCTTCGGCCACGGCTGGCTGCTGCTGGACGGCGGCAAGATGTCCAAGTCCAAGGGCAATGTGGTGGACCCCTATATCCTGGCCCAGAAGTTCGGCGTGGACGCATTGCGGTTCTTCCTGATGCGAACCTTCCCCTTCGGCTCCGACGGCAACTTCTCCAACGAACTGCTGATCCAGACCATCAACACGGATCTGGCCAACGATCTGGGCAACCTGGTCAGCCGCACCACCGCCATGGTGGGCAAATACTTCGGCGGTCACCTGCCGGAGGGCTGCGGTGCCACGGAAGAAGAGAAGAAGCTGGCCGCCGCCTGTGCGGGCCTGGGCGGGGATTCCGGTGCGCTCTCCGGCGAGGGTGCCCAGTTTGACGGCGAACTCATCGGTCTGGCCGCCGGACTGCGGAGTCGGTACGAGCAGGCCATGGAGTCCTTTGCTCCCCACAAGGCGCTGGATGAGATCTTCAAGGTCATCCAGCGGGCCAACAAGTATATCGACGAGTGCGCCCCCTGGGTCCTGGCCAAGGACATGGACGCCAACGGAGCACGCCTGGCCCACGTGCTCTACAACCTGCTGGAGACCGCCCGCATCTGCGGCGTGCTGCTGAGCCCCTTCATGCCGGAGAGCTGCGAAAAGCTCTTTGCCCAGATCGGCGCCAGAGAAAACTGCCGCACCTGGATCTCCGCTGACCGGTGGGGCACCCTGCCGGAGAACGCCACCGTCACCAAGGGCGAGAACCTGTTCCCCCGCATCGACCTGGACAAGGCCCTGGAGGAGCTGGAGGCCCTGGAGGCCGCGGCCAGAAAGTCCGCCCTGCCGGACATTGAGCTGGAGCCCCAGCTCACCGAGAAGGTAGACTTCGACACCTTCTGCAAGTCTGACTTTCGGGTGGTGAAGGTGAAGTCCTGCGAGGCGGTGAAGAAGAGCGAGAAGCTGCTGAAATTCATCCTGGACGACGGCACCGGCACCGACCGGCAGATCCTCTCCGGCATCCACAAATTCTATGAGCCGGAGGATCTGGTGGGCAAGACCCTGGTGGCCATCGTGAACCTGCCGCCCCGGAAGATGATGGGCCTGGAGTCCAATGGCATGCTGATCTCCGCCGTCCACACGGAAAAGGGTGAGGAGAAGCTGCACCTGCTGATGGTGGACGATTCCATTCCGGCCGGCGCCAAGCTGTGCTGAGTTCCCACAACGATCCACAAAACCGAGAGGGCGGGACCTATTTGGTCCCGCCCTCGGTCTGTCGATAACCCCGGAAAATATGAATTACGGGAAGGAAGAGTGTGCGCGGCTGCCTCCGCAGAGGCGTGCCGGAGTCAACCGCCCGCAGGGCGGCTTTTAGACGCAGGCGAAACCCAGGAGGGGTGTCCTGCGTCATTTCAATCAAACGTTTTTTAGAACTTTTTAAGTTCTGAAAAACGCAAGCAGATTGTCGAAAAAGTTTTTTCGACAATCTGAGGACGGGACCTGTTGGGTCCCGTCCTCGTTTTTTACAGCTTTGCGGAGAACACCTCCGTGTAGACCAGGCGCCCCGCCACCCGGTCCGAGCGCATGAGGCTGATGGTCTTTGCCGTCATGGCCGCCGGGGCCACCGTCATCTCCGGTGGAGCGCCCCGCCAGCGGCGCACCAGCGTCACATGGGGCCGCCAGGGGCG
>URXS01000108.1 GCA_900551885.1 uncultured Oscillibacter sp. | reverse complement strand
GTGGGCCAGTACATGCCGCAGCCGGGCCGGGTCTTCCAGGCAGGCGGGGGTCACATAAATCCGCTGGCGGATCAGACCCAGCAGACAGGGAGAGGGCACCGACGCCGACACGTACACCGGCACCGGGCTCTCCGCCATCTCCAGCCGCCGGGCTGCCTTCCGGGCCCGGGCGGAAAAGGACAGGTTCACGGTCAAAAACCACGCCGCCATCACCGCCGCGCCGCACAGCCACAATTCCCGCAGCACCGTGTTCAGGTCGAAGATCCGCTCCGCCGGGACGGTGGTGTAATCCGTCCCCGCCGGGGGAGCCTCCCCCACCGGGTAAAAGTGGCGGATGCCGTTGCCGTCATAGTAAATATCCATCTCCTGGCCGTCGCCCAGGGTGCCGGTCTCCGGGGCCGGGGCGGAGGTGGTGATGCCGTGAGAGGAGACGTACACCGTGGTGTCCGCCGTCTCCGGCGACAGGGCGTTGAGCACGCTGAATTCCGTCCCCGGCAGGGAGAAGGGCACCAGCAGCCGTACGGCCACCAGGAGCCACAGGGCATACTGCAGCCGCAGGCTGATCCTGCCCCGCAGCAGGTACCGCAGCGCCGCCAGAACCAGAATCAGCACGCCGGATGTGATCAGCACCGCTTTCATGACTGCTCCTCCTCTGCTTTGCGCAGCACGGCGTACAGCTCTTCGATGTCCTTCCGGGTCAGGCTCTCCCGTTCCGCCAGGGCGTTGACCAGTAGCCCCACGCTGCCGTGGTAGGCCCGTTTCAGCAGGGAATCCGTCTCCGCCGCCGCCACGGCGTCCCGGCTGACGGCCGGGCGGAACACCTTGGTCCGGCCGGACTGTTCATAGGCCACCAGGCCCTTTTCCTCCATCCGCCGCACCATGGTGGTGACGGTGCTCTTGGCCCAGCCGGCGGAATCCCCCAGCTCACGCACCAGCTCCATCAAAGTCTTTGGCCCGGCCCACAGGGCCTCCATCACCCGCCACTCGCTCTGGGTCAGGGCCACAGGCTCTTTCGCCATACCATACACCCCCTGTTGGCTTACTTTTGTAAGCCAATCATAGCACATGGGGCTACACTTGTCAACCGATTATATGCAAGCGTTGGACGAGTTCCTTCCCTGTGGATTTCCCTTGCATCGCAGTGCATGCCGCCGGGGATGAAGAAAGGGTGGCGTGTTGACAGACAGCGGGGAAACCGTATAATTAAAATTATATTGGGATATATAGAGAGAAAACCAATAAATATATTGGGAGAGCCGGCCTCAATGGCCGATGGAGGGGACTGTATGGATATCCGGCAGATCAATTATTTTGTGGCCGTGGCACAGAACGGCAGCTTTTCCAAGGCGGCGGAGATGTTGTCCCTGTCTCAGCCCACCTTGTCTCTGGCGGTGAAGAAGCTGGAGGAGGAGTTGGGCGTGAAGCTGTTTTACTCCTTCAACAAGCGCCAGGAGCTGACGGATGAAGGGCAGGCCCTTCTGGAGAGTTCCCGGCATCTGCTGGATGCCTACCAGCAGACCTTGGAAAACGTGAAAACCAGCCGGAACAGCCGCTCTGGCACGTTTACTCTGGGATTGTCGCCGCTGTTCGGCGCCTGCTTTTTCGGAGACTTGATTCCCAAGTTCAATCAGGAGTATCCCAGAATTCAGATCACCATGATCGAGGACGGCGCCAACAAGATCGACGAACGGATTGCCAGCGGCCAGGTGGATTTGGCCGTCACCCTCAAGACCGAGCGGCTGTCAACCTTCAGCAACTGCCATTTCACCACCCAGCGCAACGTGGTCCTGCTCCATAAGAGTCATCCTCTGGCAGGGGAGAGGACCCTGACGGTTTCCCAACTACGGGAGGACGCCTTCGCGATTTTCAACCAGGATTTCATTCTGCACCGGCAGATCATGTCCGCCTGCCACAGCGCCGGCTTCCGTCCCAAAATCGCCCTGCTCAGCAGCCAGTGGGACTTCATGGTGGAGCTGGTGGCCAAGAACCATGCCGTGTCCATCCTGCCCAAGCCTGTGCTGGACAAGCACCCGGACCCCAACGTGGTGTGCGTCCCGCTGACCGACAGCATGAAATACTGGGACATCGCCCTGGCCTGGAACAAGGACCGGTACATGCCCAATGCCTGCCGGCTGTTTTTGGATTTTGTCCTGGAACACCTGCCCCCTGATGATCTGTGATGCGTCTGGGGCAGTTTTTTAAAAGGCTTATTAATTTTAATAATAATTATTTCTATATATTATTAATTTGATTGCACATTATATGAAAAAGCAGCTAATATTTTTCTCCAGATATCATGATTGAAATTAATAGATATGCAAACTAAGATAGACGTAGAGAGCACCCCCGAAAACGTACGCTCCCCGTTTATCCGCAAAGCGTTGCAACACCGACGCAATGCCCTTCGGGCCCATGGAACAATTGAAATAAGGAGGAACCTGCGATGATGAAATCTGCACTGATCACCGGCGCCGCCTCCGGCATCGGCAAGGCCTGCGCCGAGAGAATGGCCCGGGAGGGCTACGGCGTGGTGGTGGCCGATGTGAATATGCCCGCCGCCCAGGAACTGGTGGCAAATCTGACTGCCAAAGGCCTCAGTGCCATCGCCGTCCATATGGACGTATCCAGCGAGGAGGAGGTGGAGGCCGGCTTCGACAAGATGGTGGAGACCTACGGCTCCTGCGACCTGGTCATGTCCAACGCCGGCATCCAGATCGTCCATCCCTTTGACGAGTATCCCTTCGCCGACTGGAAGAAGATGATGGCCATTCACGCCGACGGCGCCTTCCTGGTGTCCCGGGCGGCCTTCCGTCGGATGAAGGCCTCCGGCAGGGGCGGACGGATTGTGTTCACCGGCTCCGTCCAGTCCTTCGTGGGCTCCAAGCTGAAAGAGCCCTATAACTTCGCCAAGCACGGTGTGGCGGGCCTGGCCAAGGCCATCGCCCGGGAGGGTGCCGACTACGGCATCTATACCTACACCATCTGCCCCAGCTTCATCAAGACCCCGCTGGTGGAAAAGCAGATCCCCGAGCAGGCCGCCTCCCTGGGCATCACCGAGGAGGAAGTGGTGAAGAACATTATGCTGCGGGACACGGTGGACGGCGTGTTCACCACCGTGGAGGACGTGGCCAATACCCTGGCCTTCCTGGCCAAGGACCAAGGCGCCCTGACCGGGCAGTCCCTGCGGCTGACCCACGGCTGGGCCATGATGTAAGGAGGAATTTCCATGGAGAAGATCGCAGTTTACGGTTCCGGTACCATTGGTTCCTGTCAGGCCACGCTGGTCATCGGTCACGGCCTGCCCTGCACGGTGATCGGCCACTCGGAACGGGGACTGGAGCGGTGCCGGAAGGCCATCGCCCAGAACTGGGACGACCTGATTGCCGAGGGCCTGGCCACCGCCGCCAACAAGGAGGCGGCCATGGCCCTGCTGACCGTCACCAACGACCCCGCCGCCCTGGCGGACCACACCTTTATCTTTGAGGCCGTCACCGAGGGGGCCCCGGAGAAGAAAGCCGTGTACGAGGCCACTGCCAAGTATGCCGCCGGCGACGCCATTGTGGCATCCTGCTCCTCCTCCATGGACGCGGAGATTCTGGCGGAGCTGTCCCCCTGCCCGGAGCGGCTGCTGATCGCCCATCCCTTCCAGCCGGTCCACATGCTGCCGCTGGTGGAGGTGGTCCGCCATAAGCGGACGGAGCAGACGGCCATCGACCGGACCCTGGCATTGCTGGAGCAGCTCCACCGGCAGGTGGTGGTGCTCAACCGCAGCGTGCCGGGCCTGCTGGTCAACCGCTTTGCCCAGGCCCTGTTCCGGGAGTCCATCTACCTGATTGAGCAGGGCGTCACCACCGCGGCGGACATCGACCGGGCGGTGAAGTACGCTGTGGGCATGCGGTACGCCTCCATCGGCCTGCTGGAGTATTTTGACGCCGTGGGCTTTGAGCTGGAGAGCACCATCGCCCAGAACGTGTACCCGGACCTGTGCGGCACCCGGGAGCTGCAAAAGACCGTGGTGGATGGCCTGGCCTCCGGCAAGACCGGCCAGGCGGCCGGCCAGGGTCTGTATGACTGGTCTCAGAAGGACGGCGACGACTTCCGCCGCCGCAAGCAGAGCCCCTACTTCGCCGGGGTCCGGGAGTGGACCATGCCCGGCTGAGAGCCAGAGTTGCGCGAGGGCACTTGCCGTTGGAGAACGGGCCCGGATAAAAGCTGAAGTACGTCAGAGAATGGAAGAACCCCCGAAACCGCACAGGTTTCGGGGGTTCTTTTATCCTGAAAAACAGGATGGAGCTCTGCGGGAGGCCCGGATCAGGGCCTGAAACGGCGCTCCCATGCAGGGGAGGAGAAGCGGCAGCTCAAGCGCGTTCCGGGTTTTAATACATAAAAATAAAAAATCGGAGCAAGCTTTTCAACGCTTGCTCCGATGTGGCGGAGAAGGAGGGATTCGAACCCTCGAGACCCTTTAGGGGCCTACATGATTTCCAATCATGCGCCCTCGACCAACTAGGCGACTTCTCCATGTGGTCCAGTACAAACTCACTGTGCAGTTGTGTGCCGTAAAACGACAGCGTTATTATTATAGCAGAGGTTTTGGTAAAGTCAACCCCAAAGTGAGATTTTCTTGAAAAAAGGGCGAAGGACCTCTGCCCTTCGCCCCGCGCCGGTCAGCGCATCTCGGAGACGATGTTGTCCACGGCGTTGTCCACGGCGACACCCAGCTTGTGGATACTCTTACCCACCTGCGTTTTCATGGAATCTCTGCCGCTGGGCACCATCATTCCCAGAGCGGCGCCGGCCATCATCCCGGCGCCCATGCCGACCCAAAATCCGGCACATAATTTCATCCTTCAGTCACTCCCTTTCGGCACACCGCTAGTATGACCGGCTTCCGTGAAAAAAACCGCCGGCGTGTTTGCCAAATTCCGTCACCTGACGTATAATACAACAGAATAACAGAATCAAAGCAGGGACGCGGAAGCGCCCCGATGGAGGGACCATGACCAGCATTTATATCATTCGTCACGCCGAGGCGGAGGGCAATCTCTACCGGATCGCCCAAGGACAGGCCAACAGCATCCTCACCGACCGGGGCTGGCGGCAAGTGGCCGCCCTGGCCCGGCGCTTTGAGAACGTACATATCGACGCCGTTTATTCCAGCGATCTCTACCGCACCTGTGCTACGGCCAGCGCCATCTACCGGCCCAAACAGTTGCCGCTTCACCGGTGTCCGGGACTGCGGGAGATCTGTGTAGGCGTTTGGGAACAGAAGACCTGGGGCGAGATCGCCCGGGAGGAGCCGAAGCAACTGGAGTATTTCACCCATCAACTGCATCTGTGGCACGCGGAAGGGGCCGAGACGCCGGCCCAGGTCCGGGACCGGGTCCTGGCCGCCGTCAAAAAAATCGCGGCGGAAAACGACGGACGCACTGTGGCTGTATTCTCCCACGGCTGTGCCATTCGCATTCTGCTGGCCACGCTCCAGGGAATTCCTATAGAGGAATTGGGAAAAACGCCTCACGGTGACAACACCGCTGTGTCCCTGCTGCGGGGGGACGGAGAGAAGCTGGAGGTCGTCTACCGGGATGACAACAGCCACCTGCTGGACCCGGCCTACACCCATGGAGAGCCCATCAGCCGCCACGCCAACGCCCTGGAGCCGGGGCTGTATTTTGAGCCCCTGCGGCTGCCGCAGCAGAGGGAGCTGCTGGATCGGGCCCTGGCGGAATCCGGTACGGCCCCGGGCCGGGCGGACCAGCCGGCCTTGGTGGGTTATCTGTTAAACGGCCGGCCGGTGGGCCTGGTGCGGTTCGATCCGGACCGGGAGGTGGAGTGCGGCAAGGGCTGGGCGGACCTGTTCTGGATTGAGGAGGCCAGCCGCCGCAGGGGCTATGGCACCCAGCTTCTGGGCCAGGCGGTGATGTACTACCGCCACCTGGGCCGGGACCATCTGCGGACCGCCGGTCCGGCGGACCTGCCCCTTTTTGTCCGGCGAGGCTTTACGCCGGTAAAGGACGGAGAGAATATTTTGGAAAAGAACATCGGCTACGACCCGGAATTCCTGGGAGACACGGCGCATACCGTGTAACAGACAGGCAGCCGGGCCCTCCCGGCGCCGGGAGGGGAGTGTGCCGGTGTTGACAAGCGTATGGGTATCCGTGGGGCTGTTTCTGGTGGGACTGGTGCTGATCGTCAAGGGCGGGGACTGGTTCCTGGACGGAGCCGTGTGGATTGCGGAGACCTCCGGTGTGCCCCGATTTCTCATCGGTGCCACCGTGGTGTCCCTGGCCACCACGCTGCCAGAGCTGATGGTGTCCCTGACCGGTGTGCTGCAGGGGGCCCGGGATCTGGCGGTGGGCAACGCCGTGGGTTCTGTGGTGGCAAACCTGGGGCTGATTTTGGGCATCGGCGTCCTGTGTGTTCCCGCCGCCACTGCCCGGCGGCAGTTTGCTCCCAAGGCGCTGCTGATGACTGCCTCCGCCGGGGCACTGGCCCTGCTTTGCCGGGGCGGAGAGCTGGCGTTCCCCGGCTTTCTGGTTCTGGTAGCCGT
>URXS01000107.1 GCA_900551885.1 uncultured Oscillibacter sp. | reverse complement strand
CGGCAGCCATGGCCTCCTGGCCTCGCAGGGCCTCCGCTTCACTCTGGCGCCCGTCCGCCCGCTCCGCGGCGGACCGTGCCTTCTCCATCAGCGCCTCCAGGGCCTCGTTCTCCTCTCGAATCTGGCCCTCCAGCTCCGCTGCCCGCTCCTTCTGCTCCGTGGCCTGGGCGGCCAGGCTGCCGGCCCGGGTATCGCTCTCGGTCATCTCAGAGCTGGCACGCTGAATGGTCTCCTGATTGTGGGCAATGGTGCTCTCCAGCACCGCCACAGCGCCCTCCTGCTCCTTGGCCTTGTTCTCCAGCTCGGAGGCCTCCGTCCGCAGACGCTCGGCCTCCATGTCCTTCTCCTGCATCCGGGCGCCATACTGCTCGCCCTCGGCATAGAGGGCATCCAGGGCTGCCCGGGCCTGGTCCCGCTCCGCCTCGGCGGCGTGGAAGTCGGTCTCCAGTTTCCGCCGGCCAGCTTTCAGTGCGTCCAGATTCTCCAGCCACAGTGAGATCTCCAGCACACGCAGCTCATCCCGCAGGATCAGGTATTTCTTGGCCTTCTCCGCCTGGTCCCGCAGAGGATCCACCTGCAACTCCAGCTCGGAGATCTTGTCATTGATGCGGACCAGGTTCTCCTCCGTCCGCTCCAGTTTCCGCTCTGCGTCCTCCTTGCGGTGGCGGAACTTGGCGATACCGGCAGCTTCCTCAAAGATCTCCCGCCGCTCGCCGCTCTTGGCAGAGAGGATCTCGTCGATCTTGCCCTGGCCGATGATGGAGTAGCCCTCCTTGCCCATGCCGGTGTCCATGAACAGCTCCGTCACGTCCTTGAGGCGGACAGACTGGCGGTTGATGTAGTACTCCGACTCGCCGCTGCGGTAATAGCGGCGGGTGACGGCCACCTCAGATTCCTCCATAGAGGGAAAGATGTGCTCGGTGTTGTCGATGACCAGGGTCACCTGGGCAAAGCCCACCTGGGCGCGCTTCTCGGTGCCGCCGAAGATCACGTCCTCCATCTTGGCGCCCCGGAGGCCCTTGGCGCTCTGTTCGCCCATGACCCACCGAATGGCGTCGGAGATATTGGATTTGCCGGAGCCGTTGGGGCCCACGATGGCGGTGATGTCCTCGCCGAAGTTCAGCACGGTCTTGTCGGGAAAGGACTTGAAGCCCTGGATCTCCAATGCTTTTAAGTACACGGTCTCACCTCTGTCGAATCTACATACGATAACTAATATACTATATCAGACAAGTACTTCTTTTTCAAGGATTTTTCCGGGAACAAAGACATCCCTTTGTCGGACTTTCTCTTTTCAAAAAAGCGCCCCGCACCGGAAGGCACGGGGGCAAAACGAGGGAGAAAAGGGTGCACTTGTCAAAAAGGGGTTCAGCGATTTTCAGTGGAACTCACCAGGCGGCCAGTCTGCGTCCCAGATCCCGGCAGGCCTCCTGAGCGTCGGCGTCGGGGCCTCGTTGACAATCAGGCCCTGCTCGTCAAGCAGTGTAGCGTTGGCACCCTCACAGCGGGCGCACCAGTCCCGCATCCACTGGCCGTCGCCCCAGACGTAGGAGCCGAAGAGAGCGACCCGCTTTCCGCCAAGAGAGCCCTCCAGCCCGGCAAACAGGGGTTCGAAATCCTCTTTCTCCAGCACTTCGCTGCCCATGGCTGGGCAGTCGAAGGTCACAGCGGAAAACTCGGAAAAGCGGGCGGAGGAGAACTCCGCGGGACCCGTCAGCTCCGCTTCACCGCCGGCCTCCCGCACCCTCGGCGATGCAGTTTGCCCCGGTCTCAGTATGACCGGTTCCGGTCTAGTAAACAATGGCGATCTTGCTCATAAACGGTCCTTTTTCTTTCCACACTGTGCGCACAAATTTTTGAAGAGTATTTACACGTTTAATTTGTTATAGCTAACTCACATTATGCAAATAGGCGGATCTCTGCCCTCTTCTTGCAGTCAGTTTGAACTAATTAAAATTTATAAATTTAGCATGCAACCCTGCGGGTGCCAAGTTCCCTGGAGAATTTTTTCTGCTAAGACAGCGTTTACATCTCTGGCACAGGCCCGTGATACTCAAAATAGATCTCGCTTTTTCCTTTTCCAAGTGTTATACTTTTTAAAAAATAGCGATGAGGGAGGAAATACCGGTGCGCCAGAAACAACCCCGGCTGATTGTGTCCTTCCACACCACGGCGGAGGCCATTGCCACAGAGGCGGCGTGTCGCCGTCAGGGACTGGAGGGACGGCTGATTTCCGTACCGCGCAGTATCACTTCCGACTGTGGGCTGGCTTGGTCCGCCCCGCCGGAGCTGGAGGAACAGGTGCGGAAGGTGCTGGCAGAAAACGGTGTGGAACCTGCGGGGTTTCACCGCCTGACGGTGTGAGGGCGGTCCTTTTTTCGCGCATCGTTATTCTTTTAAAAAAACAGTGAATCAGAGGAGTGTGTTGTGGAATGAGAGAGAAAAATACCTGGCTGCGGGATTACGGGCCGCTGCTGCTGACCGGCGTTGTGGTGGGTGTAGCCGCTCTGGTGCTGACCGCTCTGGGCAACCCCGGCAACATGGGCTTTTGCATCGCCTGCTTCGAGCGGGACATCGCCGGAGCCCTAGGCCTGCACAGCGCCGCCAAGGTCCAGTACCTGCGCCCTGAGATCGTGGGCATCGTACTGGGCGCTCTGATCGCAGCGGTAGCCGCCAAGGAGTTCCGGGCCAAAGCCGGCGCCTCCCCCGCCTGCCGTTTCCTGCTGGGCCTGTTCGTGATGATCGGCGCCCTGGCATTCCTGGGCTGCCCTCTGCGGATGGTGCTCCGTCTGGGCGGCGGTGACCTGACCGCCGTAGCGGGCCTGATCGGCTTCGTGGCCGGCATCTGCGTGGGCGTGGTGTGCCTGCGCAAGGGCTTCTCCCTGGGACGGGCCTATCCGGTTCGGTCGGGTGAGGGCATGGTGTTGCCGTTGATCCTGGTGATCGGCCTGGTCCTGCTGTTGGCATTCCCCTCCCTGCTGCGTTTTTCCGAAGAGGGCCCCGGTTCCCAGCACGCTTTCTGGCTGGTGTCCCTGATCGCCGGCGGCGTGGTGGGCATTCTGGCCCAGCGGAGCCGCCTGTGCATGGCCGGCGGCATCCGGGACGCCATCATGGTCCGTGACTTCCGGCTGCTGGCGGGCTTCCTGGCCATTTGGGTCACGGTGACCATCGGCAACCTGATTCTGGGCAACTACCATCTCAGCGCCGTCTCCCAGCCTATCGCCCACAGCCAGTATCTGTGGTCCTTCCTGGGCATGGCTCTGGCGGGCTGGGGCTCCGTGCTGCTGGGCGGCTGCCCCCTGCGGCAGTTGATCCTGGCCGGTGAGGGCAACGGCGACTCCGCCGTCACCGTGCTGGGCATGGTGGTAGGCGCCGCACTGGCTCATAATTTCAACCTGGCCGGCGCTGCGGATTCCGTGGCGGAAGACGGTACTTACGTGGTGGGCGGTATTGGCACTGCCGGCATGGTGGCCGTGGTACTGGGTTTTGCGGTGATGCTGGCCGTGACGCTCACCCATCTCCCCGGAAAGGAGGAGGCATAAATGGTAGATACCCGAGGATTCATCTGCCCCACGCCCGTGCTGATGGTGCAGAAGGCTTTGAAGGACGGTCCCGTCAGTCTGGAGGTCCTGTGCGATGCCCGGGCAGCGGTGGAGAATATCACCCGCTTTGCCCGTTCCCAGGGTTATCAGGTCTCTGAGACCCCAGCGGGCCCGGATTTCAAATTGACCCTGACAAAATAAAACGAAACACGGGAGGCGGAACAGTCCGCCTCCCGTATTTTTACGCTTCCTCCCAAAAAAGCTCATCTAAGGTCTTTCCCAGCACGTGGCAGATGGCCAGACATAGCCTAATGGTAGGGTTATAGTCCCCCTTTTCGATGGCGTTGATGGTCTGGCGGGAAACCCCCACCGCCTCCGCCAGTTGCTGCTGGCTCAGGTCCTTGGCCGCCCGGGCAGACTTGAGGCGGAGATTCTTCATTCCCCATCCTCCTCTGTCTCCTGCCCTCGGAGGCATCGGAGAACATAGACCGCCAGAACAACTGTCAACATGATCCCCAGCAGCAGGTTGGTGATCCAGAAGGTGACGACGCCATCCACCACTGCGCTGCCGTCCAGCACATGGCTCACGCCCAGGACCAGATTCACCGCCGCGATCACCGCAAACAAGGTCATCACCCGCCGGGGTCGCTCGTAAAGGCCAAGGTAAGCGTCTCGGCGAATGGCGGTCACCGCCAGCACTGTGCAGGCGATGCAGACGCTGAGAATCCCGCTCACCAGGGCGTCACACCAGTGATACGCCAGATCCACGCAGTCCAGAATCAGCACGCAGGCAGTCAGCGTGTAGAACGCATAGCGAAAGGCCACACCCCGGGCCCGCTCCTGCCGCTCGTCAAATCGCATGTCCAGCACCTTCACCCGGAACAGCAGGACTACGATGAAAAGGCCCAACACCAGCCCCGCGGTCAGCCCCAGGGTCAGAGCGATCTGAGTGCTGTTCATCTTCCGTTCTCCTCCTTTTTCCGATTTTTCTGATGTAGAGCACCGCTGCCCAGCAGGCACAGCAAGATCGCAACCATCGCGGAATAATCCATCATGCTCTCCCTTCCGCCGGCAACAGAAGGCCGGCTTCTCTGATGGTTTCAGTGTAATCTATTAAAATCATTTTGTCAAGTATATTTTACTTTTTGTAACAAGAAAACAGCCGTCCGCAGGCGGCTGTTTTCCGAAGGGCGGGTCTCACTGCCCTGTTCCCCGGTACTGCTCGATCTGGCGGTACAGGCACTGGAGGCCATCAGCCAGGCCTCCTACCTCATCGATGAGGCCCACCCGCACCGCCTCTTCCCCATAGAGCACGCTGCCCACATCGGCGGCCATGTCGTCTTTACGGAGCATCAGGGTCTGGAAGTCCTCGGCAGAGATGTGGCTGTGGCCGGAAACGAAGGCCACGATCCGCTCCTGGAGCCGCTGGAAATAGTTATAGGTCTGAGGAGCCGCAATGACAGTACCGCTCATGCGGACCGGGTGGATGGTCATGGCGGCGCTGGGGACAGCGAAGCTCCGCCGGGCCGCCACCGCCAGCGGCACCCCGATGGAATGGCTGCCCCCCAGGACGATGGAGACCGTGGGCTTGGTCATGCCGGCGATCAGCTCTGCGATGGCAAGGCCCGCCTCCACGTCGCCACCCACGGTGTTGAGCAGGAAGAGGACGCCGTCCACTTCCTCTGCCTCCTCCAGCTTGGCCAGAAGCGGCAGCACATGCTCGTACTTGGTGGTCTTGGTATGGTCGGAGGCGGTGTTGTGGCCCTCGATCTGGCCGATGATGGTCAGGCAGTAGACACTGCCGTGGGGCGTGCGGGTCAGGGCGGAGCCGAAGTCCACGATCTGCTGGGTGCCAGTTCCGGTGTTCTCGTCGTTTTCCCCGGTGGTGTTCTGCGGTTTGGTCTGTTCGCTCATAGGATCCCTCGCTTTCTTTGGTAGCATCTGCAATTTTATGAAAAGTACGCACCGGACTTTCTTTTTGACCGCTTATATGATATGATGTGAAAGTTAAATTTTAAAAGTCTCCGGTTTTGAAACAGGAGGGACATCTTATGGGAAAGGTGTATCAAAAGCTGTCCGTGATGCGGAGGCGCTCTCTGAGATCGTGACCATTTCCCGCCCGCTGTGGGACATCGAGACCGGCCTCTCCTGTGAGGACACCATGGCCCGGCTGGAGGAAAACATCGCCTTCGGAGTTTATCAGGACGCCCTGGACCTGCTGGGGATCAGCAACTTGATACCGACAACCACCCAAGGAGGAACATAACGTTGGAACAGACGAAACAGCGCATCGTGGTGAAGGTGGGTACCTCCACCCTCACCCATGAATCCGGGGCACTGGACCTGCGGAGCATGGAACACCTGGTCCGCACCCTGGCGGACCTGCACGGTGCCGGGAACGAGGTCATTCTGGTGACCTCCGGCGCCATCGCCGTGGGCACCGCCAAATTAGGGCTGGCCGAGCGGCCGAAGGAACTGCGAATGAAGCAGGCGGCCGCCGCCGTGGGCCAGTGCCGGATGATGCACATTTACGACAAGCTCTTCTCCGAGTACAACCGCTCCGTGGCCCAGATCCTGCTGACCGGCGACGATGTGGAGGACCCGGACCGGGCCGAGCACCTGCGCAGCACTTTCTCCGCTCTGCTGGAGATGGGGGTCATCCCAGTGGTCAACGAAAACGACTCCGTCTCCTCCGCCGAGATCGAGACCGGCCGTCACAAGGTCCTGGGCGACAATGACACCCTGTCCGCCATTGTGGCGGCGCTGTGCCATGCGGACCTGCTGGTGCTGCTCAGCGACATCGATGGGCTGTATGACGCCGACCCCAAGACCCATCCGGAAGCCAAGCTCCTCCACCGGGTGGAGGCCCTGACGCCGGAGATTCTGGACATGGCCGGCGGCGCCGGAAGCTGGCGGGGCACCGGCGGCATGGCTACCAAGCTCTCCGCTGCCCGGCGGGCCATGGCCGCCGGATGCGACATGGTGATCACCAACGGCAAACGGATGGAGGATTTGTACGGTATCGTGGAGGGCCGGGACATCGGGACCCGGTTCCTGGCTTCCAAACCATAAGGAGGGATTTTCCATGACAGCATTACAGCAGCAGGGCGCGGCGGCAAAAGCCGCCTCCTACGTTCTGGCCACCGCCGGGACAGCGAAG
>URXS01000106.1 GCA_900551885.1 uncultured Oscillibacter sp. | reverse complement strand
CCGACCAAATAAATCGAGAGCCTTTCGGCCCCACCGGTCAAACAGGGGCGCCGGTCTAAATTTTCTCAGCAGACCTCATCGGGCAATTTGGGGGTCTGCCTTAAGCGGGAACCTGCCTCCCACCGCACCTTGAAAATTGAATAAAAAACCTTTGCGCCTCTCCTTTTCCCCCGCAAAATGTGGTATACTGGGAATAGAGCCCCCTAGAGGGCGGGAAAGGAGAACCTCCCTTATGTCAACCGGTATCTTTGATATCATCGGCCCCAATATGATCGGGCCTTCCAGCTCCCACACGGCCGGGGCGCTGCGCATCGCTTATCTTGCGGGCCGGCTCATCCACGGGGGCGCCAAAAAGGTGGAATTTACGCTGTATGGCTCCTTTGCGCACACCTACCGCGGCCACGGCACCGACCGCGCTTTGCTGGCCGGTGTAATGGGCTTTGCGCCGGATGACCTGCGCATCCGGGATTCCTTCCAGATCGCACAGGAGCGGGGGCTGCAGTACAGCTTCCGCATCGATACCGCGACCGAAGTACCCCACCCCAATACCGTTGGTATTACCCTGGCGGGGGCGGATGGCCATTCCGTGCATGTTACCGGGGTTTCCATTGGGGGCGGCAGCGTGCGCCTGCGGGAGCTGGATGGGGTGGAGATCGACCTTTCCGGCGAGTACGATACCATCGTGGTGAAGCAGTACGATAAGCCCGGCGTAGTGGCCTTTATTACCAAGACGCTGAGTGAAAGCGGCGTGAATATCGCCTTTATGCGGCTGTACCGGGAAAACCGGGGAAAAATCGCCTATACCATCGTGGAGGCGGACCAGCCCATTCACCGGGAAACGGTGCGCACCATTTTTGAGCACCCGGATATTGTGGCGGCCCGGCGCATCACCCCAAGAGAGGAGGCCGACCGATGAAAACCAATACCACAACAGCGGCTAAACTGCTGGAGGTTTCCCGGCAGCTGGGGCTGAGCCTGCCCGAAGTGATGCTGCGGCGGGAACGGGAGCTGAACGAGACCCCGCCGGAGGTGGTCTATGAAAAGCTGCGGGTGGCCTACGGCATCATGCGGCAGGCGGTGGAAGAAAGCCTGAGAGAGCCCCACAAAACAATGGGCGGGCTCATTGGCGGGGAGGCCAGGAAGCTGGCCGAATACCGGGCAGCGGGCAAAAATTTGTGCGGGGAGACCGTTTCCCGGGCCATCTGCTATGCCATGGGAGTGCTGGAGGTCAGCGCTTCGATGGGCCTGATTGTGGCGGCGCCGACGGCCGGGGCCTCTGGGGTTTTGCCGGGGGTGCTCATCGCCCTGCAGGAGCAGTACGGCCTGTCTGAGCGGCAAATGCTGGACGCTTTACTGGTGGCTTCGGCCATTGGTGTGGTGGTGGCGGAAAATTCCGGCATCAGCGGGGCGGCGGGCGGCTGCCAGGCCGAGGTGGGAACCGCCAGCGCCATGGCTGCGGCTTCCTCCGTTTATCTGATGGGGGGCAGCCCGGAGCAGTGCTTCGCGGCGGCAGGGCTGGCCATCCAGAATATGCTGGGGCTGGTATGCGACCCCATTGCCGGGCTGGTGGAGGCCCCTTGCCAGGCCCGGAACGCGGCCGGGGCTTCCAATGCCCTGGTTTCCGCCGAGCTGGTGCTGGCCGGGGTGCCGGAGGTCATTCCCTTTGATGAGGTGGTGGAGGCGGCCCGTCAGGTGGGCCATGCCCTACCGGAAAGTCTGCGGGAGACGGCCCTGGGCGGCCTGGCTGCAACGCCCTTCGGCCAGAGCGTCAAGGCGTCCATGGAGAAAAAACGGGAGTGTCCCTGCGCCTGTGAGGAAGACCCACAATAAAATGCGTAAATTGCGTAAATATAAAATGGCGCCCCTGCTATGCAGCAGGGGCGCCGTGACTTTGAAACAAAAAATTATTTTAGCGGGCAGCGCGGATCTTCTGGAACCAGTCCTTGCCGTCCACAAACCGGGAGACGATGTAGCTGACCACATAGTCGCCGGCGGAGTTGATCATGGTGGCAGGGGGATCCACCAGGTTGCCGATGGTAATGGCAATGGGATAGGCCACCGCCAACTGATCCGGGAAGAACACAGAGCACATGATGAACTCGCCGATGTAGCCACCGCCGGGGACGCCGCTCATGCCCACGGAGGACAGCACCGCCACCAGGATGATGAGGATGAAGTCACCCACGGAGTTGAAGGGCTTGCCAAACACGCCGAACAGGAACGCAATTTTCAGCACGCAGGAGAAGCAGGAGCCGTCCATGTGCATGGTGGCGCCCAGGGGCAGCACGATCTCACTGACATCCTTGGAGATGCCGGTCTCCTCAGCCACCTCCATATTGGTGGGGATGGTAGCCACGGAGGAGCAGGTGCCCAGGGACGTAATGGCCGGCCGGGCGATATGGCGGAACATCTCGCCCACGGCGCCCTTGCCGCCGCCAAACCAGGCGAACAGGGGAAAGGCGGTGAAGATGTAGATGAAGCACAGGGGATAGTACACCGCCAGAGCCCGGGCATAGTCCTGGGTGATTTGGGAACCGTAGGTAGCCACCAAGTCGGCAAAGAAGCCGAAGAAGGCAATGGGGGCGTAGTAGGTGACGATCTGGACCACCTTCATCATGGCATCAGACAGGCTGGTCAGCAGATTGGCGACGGGGCTGTCGGGGCCGGGGCCCAGGTTCACGCCGAAGCCGAACAGGATGGAGAAGACAATCAGGGGCAGCATGGCGCTGCGGCTCAGCAGGGCGGAGAAGTCACCCACGGTAAAGAAGTTTACGATCAGGTCCGGGATGGAGATGGGATCATCCACCACGCCCTCGGCCAGGTCGCTCCAGGGAACCAGAACCGGCGGAATGATCTTCATCAGCACGATCATGATGGCGGCGGCAATGGCACCGGTGACGATGAAGGTCAGGATGGTGGTGCCCATGATCTTACCGGCCCGCTTGCGGCTGCGCATGGTGGCGATGGAGCCGGCGATAGAGGCAAACACCATGGGTACCACGATGCAGAACATCATGTTGATGAACAGTGTACCCAAGGGCTTCAAAACGGTGGCGCCGGACTTGAGGACGTTACCCTCCGCGTCCTTCACCTGAGGGAAGAACACACCCACAACAGAGCCCAGAATCATGGACCCCAACATAATCGCTAAGAACGTGTAGTTGCGGGCCACAGACTTCTTGGTCAGTTTCTCGCTCATAATCTCTCTCCTTCTCACAAATGGTTTTGAAACTCTGTATGGCCGAATGGCCTTACATTTTTTATTTGAGGCGCAGGTCCTCGTCAGTGACCTCACCCTTGCAGACCACATTGGTGGGTCCGGTCAGATACAGAGCCGTGATGCGGGAGCCCTCCCGCTCCGCATCGATCAGCAACTGCCCACCGGTCATATCCACCCGGACGCCGTGGCCGCTGACTTTGCCCTGAAGGGTCAGGACCGCCACCAGGGAACCGGTTCCGGTGCCGCAGGCGTAGGTAAAATCCTCCACACCCCTCTCAAAGGTCCGCTCGAAGATGTGGTCTTCGCCGGCCATCTCATAGAAGTTGACGTTTGCGCCCTTGGGGAAAGAGCTGTGCCATCGAATGGCCCGGCCCAGTTCCCGCAGTTCATTCTCGTCGGCATTTTTCAGGTTGTGGTAGGGTACCACCGCGTGGGGGAGACCCGGATTTCCCAGTTCCACGTAGGAGCAGGCATACCGCACACCGTCCACCTCCACCGCCGCATCCAGCTTGATGGTGGTGGGATCATTGAGACGGACCCGGTAGAGACGGCGGTCGATCCGCTTTCCTGTGACAATGCCGGCAGTGGTTTCCACCGTCTGGGTTTCTCCGGCCAGGCCATTTTCGTAGCCGTACCTGCAGATGCACCGGGCACCGTTGCCGCACATCTCGCCAATACTGCCGTCGGAGTTGTAGAACAGCATCCGGTAGTCGCCGCCCTCCCGCGGTGCGTCTACCACCATCAGTCCGTCGGCGCCAATGGAAAGCCGCCGTTCGCACAGTGTGCGGGCGATCTCCGGCAGTTGTTCCACCGGCAGGTGCTCCTCCAGATTGTTCAGCACCAGAAAGTCGTTTCCGGCACCGTTCATTTTCCAGAATTTCAAAGCTGCACCTCCTTTGACTCAACATTATACCAGCACGAACCGGAAAAGCGCAACAGAGAATGTGCCTAAAAACATGCAAAACCTGCGCTCCAATAGTGACAATGGGATTTGCGAAAGTTCCAACCTTGTGGTATGCTGAAGCAAAGTACAACAAGGAGGTGGTCCCCATGCCCAGAAAAACCGCCAGAAACACCCGGGGGCGCATTATCTCCGCCGCCTGGAAACTCTTTTATGAACAGGGATACGAGGATACCACCGTGGAGGACATTGTGTTTGAATCGGAGACCTCCAAGGGGTCCTTTTACCACTACTTCGACGGCAAGGATGCCCTGCTTGGAACCTTGGCCTATGTGTTCGATGAGAAGTACGAGCAGTTGATGGAGGTCATGGATCCGTCCATGGGGGCCATGGAGAAGCTGATTTACCTGAATCATGAGCTCTTCGCCATGATTGACGGCGGTGTATCCATGGACCTGCTGGCCCGGCTCCTGTCCACGCAATTACTGGCCCGGGGCGAAAAGCACCTGCTGGACCGAAACCGATATTATTTCAAGCTGCTGCGGCAGATCGTCTCTGCCGGCCAGGAATCAGGTGAGCTGCGCCGTGACCGGACAGTGAACGATATCGTCAAGGCTTATGCCCTGTGGGAGCGGGCCCTGCTGTACGATTGGTGTCTGTGCGGTGGCGATTACTCTCTGGTGTCCTACACCGACAGCATGACGCCCATGTTTCTCGAGAGTTATCGCGCCTAAATTTGATTTTTTATTTATCCGATTTTCTATTTCAAAAAACGTCTATTTAAAAAGCAAGTAATTTCAATGGAAATTTAAGATAAATGGAGAACGGTGTATAGACTTTGTTCTATACACCGTTCTGTATTTCATTCTGGTTTCAAGTGTGGTATGATCTTGTGCATTGAATGCCAAAAGGAGAGAGAGTATGACAACCGCACAAATCTGCATTTGCCTGGCTATCGCGATTTACCTGATCGCCATGCTGGGCGTGGGCGTTTGGTTTGCCAAGCGCAACAATTCCGTGGATGACTTTTACCTGGGCGGCCGAAAGCTGGGACCCTTCGTCACCGCAATGAGTGCCGAAGCTTCCGACATGAGTAGTTGGTTGCTGATGGGGCTTCCAGGTGTGGCCTACCTGACCGGCTTGGCCGAGGCCAGTTGGACTGCCATCGGTCTGGCAGTGGGTACCTACATCAACTGGCTGATCGTGGCCCGCCGGATCCGCCGCTATTCCCATCGTTTGGACGCCATCACCGTGCCTCAATTCTTTTCCAAGCGCTGGGGGGATGAGCGGAACCTGCTTTCCGCCATCGCTGCTGTGGTGATTATCATTTTCTTCGTGCCCTATCTGGCCTCCGGCTTCTCCGCTTGCGGGAAGTTGTTTGCCAGTCTCTTCGGCGTGGAGTACATCACTGCCATGCTGATTTCTGCCGCTGTCATTGTGATCTATACGGTTATGGGCGGCTTTCTGGCTGCCAGCTTCACCGACCTGATCCAGTCCATCATTATGACGGTGGCACTGGTGGTGGTGCTGGGCTTTGGCGTGGTCAACGCCGGCGGTATGGGTGCCGTGTTGGACAATGCCCGGTCTATGGCTGGTTATCTGTCCCTGTCCAACATTCATGATCCCGCCACTGGCGGATCCAATCCTTACAGTCTGCTGACCATTTGCTCCCTGTTAGCCTGGGGCCTGGGCTACTTTGGGATGCCCCATATCCTGCTGCGCTTTATGGCCATCGAGGAGGAGAAAAAGCTGACCCTCAGCCGCCGGGTGGCTACCGTGTGGGTGGTCATCTCCATGGGTGTGGCCATTATTATCGGTGTAGTGGGCAATGGTATGACCAAAGCTGGCGCCATGGAGCAGTTAGCCGACGCGGAGACGATCATTGTTCGCATCGCCAGCCTCATCGGAGAGCATGGCGTTCTGGCGGCACTGGTAGCCGGCGTGATTCTGGCGGGTATTCTGGCTGCCACCATGTCCACAGCGGACTCGCAACTACTGGCGGCCAGCTCCTCTGTATCTCAGAATCTGGCGGTGGAGTTCTTTCATTTGAAGATCAGCGGTAAGAGCGTCTTTGTGGCTCGTGCCACTATGGTGGGAGTGTCCCTGTTAGCGGCCTTCCTGGCCCGGGATCCCGACAGCTCTGTGTTCCGTGTGGTATCCTTCGCCTGGGCGGGATTCGGTGCCGCCTTTGGTCCCACGGTGCTCTTTGCCCTGTTCTGGAAGCGGTCCACCAAGTGGGGTGCTCTGGCCGGCATGATCGCCGGCGGTGCCATGGTGTTCATCTGGAAGTACCTGATCGCCCCCATGGGCGGTGCCTGGGCTATCTACGAGCTGCTGCCCGCTTTCATCGTGGCCTCTGTAGCCATCGTGGTGGTGAGCCTGCTGACCCCCAAGCCCGACGCAGAGATCGAGAAGATCTTCGACGAGGTCCGGGCTCAGTGACCAGGAATACATTATAATAACAATTCTATTTCTGCCGGCCGTGCTGAACGCACGGTCGGTTTTTTTGAAAAAATCGAAAAAAGGTGTTGACAAGAGGCGGGAGAGGTGGTATTCTAAGCAAGCTGTTCGGGACGACCGGATGTGAGCCACGAAAAAACTTCAAAAAAAGAAGAAAAAAGTGGTTGACAAATGAAAGACGGCCTGATATAATAGCAATGTTCCGCCGGGAACGGCGTGCACCTTGTAAATTAAACAACGTAACGAAAAGAAAGCACCA
>URXS01000105.1 GCA_900551885.1 uncultured Oscillibacter sp. | reverse complement strand
CCGGCCGTGGCACCGTGGCTACCGGCCGTGTGGAGCGCGGCATCCTGAAGCTCAGCGAGGAAGTCGAGATCGTCGGCCTGAGCGACGAGAAGAAGAAGACCGTCGTCACCGGTATCGAGATGTTCCACAAGCTGCTGGACTACGCTGAGGCTGGCGACAACATTGGCGCCCTGCTGCGTGGTATCGATCGTAACGGTGTTGAGCGTGGCCAGGTTCTGGCTAAGCCCGGCTCCATTCATCCCCACACCAAGTTCAAGGGCCAGGTTTACGTTCTGACCAAGGACGAGGGCGGCCGTCACACCCCCTTCTTCAACAACTATCGTCCTCAGTTCTATTTCCGCACCACCGACGTGACCGGTGTCATCACCCTGCCCGAGGGCGTCGAGATGTGCATGCCCGGCGATAACGTCGAGATGAGCGTTGAGCTGATCACCCCCATCGCCATTGAGAAGGGCCTGCGTTTCGCTATCCGTGAGGGTGGCCGTACCGTTGGTTCCGGCGCTGTTACTGAGATCATCGCCGACTAATTCTCTTTTTAACTACGAAAAGGACTGTCGCTTATGCGGCAGTCCTTTTTTATTCCCTGTCAAGACTCCTCCGGGAAGGCCAGTGTATCCTGGAAGCCGTCGGCACCGGCACAGAGGATATCTCCGGCCACCGGCGCTTCCTCGCAGACGTAGAGGTTGGCTTGGACGCCCTCGGTGCGGCCCGGATAGTTGGTAACAGTGTAGGTGTAGCGGGAGACCTGTTTGCCGCAGCATTGGGACAGGTCAAATCCTTGTTCCTCTTGAAGCTGGTTATAGGTGAGATAGGGTTCGCTGAGCTCCTCTGGCAGCAGGAATTGAAGCGTCTCCACCGGCTCCGGCTCCACTGTCCACCCCAAGGATTGAAGATAAGCTACCCGGTCGTCGTTGGTGGCCAGATGGATTTCCACCGTTGCCTCGCTGCCTTGACCTCCGGACAGTAGGATCACCACCGCCGCCACTACCCCCAGGGCGATCACCAGTAGCACGGCCTTTGCCTTTTTGGAAAATCGTGCGGTCCAAATCACCATATGCATCCCTCCTGCATCTTCCTATTCATTTTTTTGCGGGATTATGATACCATAGTGAAGAAAGTATTTGCTCCGACAGCAGGAGAGCAGGGAAGAAGGAGACCGACCCATGGAATTGCAGCGCCTGGACAAGATTATAGCCTCCACCGGCCGTTTTTCCCGGCGGGAGGTGAAGTTGCTGGCCCGCCAGGGCCGCATCCTGGTGAACGGTGATCCCGTCCGGGATACAGCGGAGAAGGTTGACCCGGAGACGGCGGAGATTGTCGTGGATGGGGAGCCGCTTATTTACCGGCGCTATACCTGGGTGATGCTGCATAAACCCGCCGGTGTGCTTTCAGCCACTGAGGACGGCAGAGGTACCACAGTATTGGATCTGCTTCCGCCGGAGCTGCGCCGCCAGGGGTTGTTTCCGGTGGGCCGTCTGGACAAGGACACGGAGGGATTGCTGTTGCTGACCAATGACGGCGCTCTGGCCCATGACCTGCTCTCTCCCCGACACCATGTGGATAAGGTTTATTACGCCCGCACTGCCGGATGTCTGACGGAGGAGGACTGCCGCGCTTTTGCCGCCGGCATGGAATTGGAGGACGGCCTGCGGTGTCTGCCCGCCGGGCTGGAGATCTTGGCGGCGGGGGAGGAGAGCGCGGCCCTGGTGACGCTGCGGGAGGGCAAGTTCCATCAGATCAAGCGGATGCTGGCCCAGCGAGGCAAGCCGGTGACATACTTGAAGCGGCTGCAGATGGGCAATTTGACCTTGGATCCGGAGCTGAGTCCGGGTGAGTTCCGCTTTTTGACAGAGGAGGAGCTGCAGTCCCTGGAAAAAATTTGATGTTACCTAAATAAAATTCAAATCTTTGACAAAAAGATGACAGCTTTTTTGTGAAAAAAAGAAAAAACATCTTGCAATTTGTCAAAATTACCGATATAATAATGTCATTGACAATTTGCACAAGGCTCCCGTGTGATTTTAGGTGAGGAGGACGACCATGTCTGGAAGAATTTTTCAAAATGTGGTGCTGCAATTAAAGGAGAATACGGATCGCACGGTGGGCGTTATTGACGCCGAGGGGATCGTCATCGCCTGCAGCGAACTGTCCATGATCGGCCAGCGGTGGGCGGAACACGTGCCTGTGATCAACAGCGCCGGTGGTTCCATGATTTCCTCGGAAGGCAAGACCTTCAAGGCCCTGAACGGCTGGGGCAATCAGTTTGACTACGCTGCTTTCGCCTTTGGCGATAACGAGATCAGCCGCACGGTATGTGCCATGGCTACTGTAGCTTTAAACGCTGCCAAGTCCTACTATGAGGAAAAGCATGACCGGGGCTCCTTCATCAAGGACATCATTTCGGACAACATCATGTTGGGCGATATCTATATGCGGGCCAAGGAACTGCGGGTCACAGCGGATGTGCCCCGAGGGGTGTTTGTGATCCGGTCTCTGCGAAAGGGTGAGTCCGTGCCCACGGATGTGATCCAGTCTCTGTTCCCGGACCGGCAGAACGACTTTGTTCTCAGTATCGGTGAGGGCGATGTGGTGTTGATTCGCCAGATGCCGGAGGGTTCCGGCCTCAAGGATCTGAACAAGATCGCCACTGCCATTGAGGAGACTCTTCGCTCCGGAAACGAGTCCACCGTGGTGGTGGGCATTGGCACGATCGCTACCCATCTTCGGGATCTGGCCAAGAGTTACAAGGAGGCCCAGATCGCCATTGAGGTGGGCAAGGTCTTCGATACGGAGAAGTACGTCATCAACTATGAGAACCTGGGAATCGGGCGTCTGATCTATCAGTTGCCCACTACCCTGTGCGAGATGTTCCTCCAGGAGGTCTTCAAGAAGAACCCTATCGACGCGCTGGACAAGGAGACACTGTTCACCATCCATAAGTTCTTCGAGAACAACCTCAATGTCTCCGAGACCGCCCGCAAGCTGTTCGTCCACCGCAATACGCTGGTATACCGGTTGGAGAAGATCAAGAAACTGACAGGCCTGGATCTGCGGGAGTTCGACGATGCCATTACCTTCAAGGTAGCGCTGATGGTCAAGAAGTATCTGACCAGCCGGGGCATCGACTCCTGATTTCGATATCACTCTTTTCAAGGTCCCGCGGCATTTGCCGCGGGACCTTTTTATCCCAGATTGGCAGTTGGGAAAATCCTGTCATTTTTGTTACTTTTTTTGCGAAACCGGACAAGTTGTTGTTGCACACAGGGGAAAAACCGTATATAATGTGCTCTGTGAAGAATTATGTCGACCTGCGCCGATGCCACGGCATCGGCTGGGCTTCGGCAGGAATATACGCGAGGTGGCTCATGATACGTTTGAAAGACGTGGAAATGGAATACGACAACGGCACCAAGGCCATCCAAGGCATCAGCCTGACCATTGAGGATGGGGAATTCGTGTTTTTGGTGGGACCCTCCGGGTCCGGCAAATCCACCATCATCAAGCTGCTGACCGGCGAGGTGGAGCCCTGTGCCGGCCGCATTATGATCAACGGCTTTTCCGTCAGCAACATCTCCGAGCGGCAGATCCCCATGATGCGCCGGACCCTGGGCGTGATCTTCCAGGATTTCCGCCTGATCGAGAAGAAAACCGTTTACGAGAATCTGGAGTTTGTCATGCGGGCGGTGGGGGCCAGCCCCAAGGAGATCCGCAAGCGCATTCCCTATGTGCTGCGGTTGGTGGGACTGGAGGAAAAGTCCAACAGTTATCCTACGGAGCTGTCCGGTGGCGAGCAGCAGCGGGTGGCCATCGCCCGTGCCCTGGTCAACAATCCAGACACCATCATCGCCGACGAGCCCACCGGCAACCTGGACCCGGAGCGGTCTCTGGAGCTGATGAGCCTGCTGGTGAAGATCAATGAGCTGGGCACCACCGTGGTGGTGGTGACCCACGAAAAGGACCTGGTGGACCGCTTCGGCAAGCGAGTTGTCACCATCGACTCCGGCCACGTCATCAACGACGGCGTAGGCGGTTACGTGGGAGGACAGATCCATGGCTAAACACAATTTCGGCTATTTCTTTCATGAGGGCATCAGCAACATGTTCAGCCACGGGTTCATGTCCTTTGCCGCCATCGGCATCACAGTGGCCTGTCTTCTAATCATGGGTACTTTCACCCTGGTGGCGGTGAATGCCAATGCGCTGCTGGTGGATCTGGAGCAGGAGAATGAGATCCTGGCCTACGTGGATGACAGCTATACCTCCGCCCAGGCCAAGGCCCTGCAAAAAAAGCTGGAGGCCATTCCCAATGTGGCTTCCGCCACTTACATCTCCAAGGAGGAGGCCGCGGCGGATTTTGCTGCCGATTACCCCGACGAGGAACTGTTCCAGGACCTGGACCCGGAGATTTTTCAGGACCGCTATGCCATCAAGGTGGTGGACCTGTCGCTGCAGTCCCAGACCCGGGAGCAGGTGGAGGCTGTGACAGGGATCACTGATGTCAACGCCCACGAGGAGATCGCCGGCGGCTTCATGACTGTGCGGAACGTGGCCACGGTGGTCTGTGTGGCACTGATTGCTATTTTGTTCATCGTGTCGGTGTTCATCATTTCCAACACGATCAAACTGACCACCTTTGACCGTCGGGAGGAGATCGCTATTATGCGGATGGTAGGTGCCACCAACGGCTTCATCCGCTGGCCCTTCGTGTACGAGGGACTGATGCTGGGCTTCCTGGGTGCCCTGATTGCCTTCGGACTTCAGTGGGCCCTGTATGCGGCGGTGGCCCAGGGGGTGGACAGCAACGACACCCTGCAGTTGATTCAGGTGATTCCGTTCAGTCAGTTGTGGATCCCGGTGGCAGTGACCTTTGTGTGCGCCGGCATCCTGATCGGTGTGGGAGGGAGCCTCTCCGCCATTCGTAAATTCCTGCAAGTGTGAGGTGAACCCATGAAACACGCAAAGGGAAAACGGTATGTTCGCCAATTGGGCCGGACACTTTTGGCCCTGGCCATGGCCCTGCTCCTGTCAGGCGCTGAGCTGACGCCGGCCCTGGCGGTGACCCAGGCGGATATTGACGCGCTGAAGAACGAGTCCAGTGATCTCAGCGCCGAGAAGAAGGAGTTGCAGGCCAAGCTGGACAGTCTGGCGGAGGATAAGAGTACCGCCATGGAGCGCAAGACGCTGCTGGACCAGCAGATCGCCACCACCTCCGCCCAAATTTCCAATGTGGAGGAGCAGATCCAGCAGTACGCCACCCTGATCTCCCAGAAGGAGGAGGAGCTGACCCAGGCCCAGGAGGACGAGGAGGAGCAGTATGAGCTGTTCTGTGCCCGGGTCCGGGCTATGGAGAAGCGGGGCGAGGTCAGCTACTGGTCGGTGCTGTTCCGGGCCGAGAGTTTTACGGACCTGCTGAGCCGCCTGGACATGATCAATGAGATCATGGATTCCGACCAGCGGGTCATTGATGAGCTGAAGGACCTTCAGGCGGAGATCGAAAGCACCAAAACCGAACTGGAGGCCAACAAGAGCGAGGAAGAGGAGGCAAAAGCGGAGCTGGAGAGCCGCAAGAGTGAGCTGAATACCCAGCGCAGCGAGGCCAACGCCCTGATCCAGCAGTTGTCACAGAACGAAAGTGAAACAGAAGCGGCGCTGGATGATCTGGAGGCCGAGGAGGAGGCTATCCGGCAGGAGATCCAGCGGCTCAATGAGCAGTTGATCGCCCAGCAGGCCGCCAGCGGCGGTTCTGTGGAATCCAACCCCGGCGGCTACATCTGGCCCGTGGACAGCCGGTACATTACCTCCACCGTGGGTGGCCGTGCCTCCCCCGGCGGCATCGGTTCCACCAACCACAAGGGCACCGATATCGGCCGGGTAGGCTACACCAGCCCTGTCTATGCCTCCAAGGCCGGCACGGTCATCGTTTCCCAGTACTCCAGCTCTTACGGCAACTATGTGGCCATTTCCCACGGCCCCGGCAACACCACCCTGTACGCCCATATGTCCAGTCGGAGCGTATCCGTGGGTGACTACGTCAACCAGGGAGATGTGATCGGCATTACCGGTTCCACCGGCAACTCCACCGGTCCCCACCTGCATTTCGAGGTGACAGAGAACGGCGTCCGGGTCAATCCCCTCAACGACGGCGCGGAGCCCAAGATGGGCTATCTCACCGGATATACCCTCTCCAGTACGGCCTGATGGCAATTCTGCCGGAAAAGACACATAAACCGACCTCCCGCTCCGTAGGTATGGAGCGGGAGGCGTTTTTTATGTTTGGTATCTTGATCTGGACCCCGCCGGAGCGGAGACAACGGCAAAAAACTGTGGAGACGGCGGAGCGGGTGATACTCCACACCCGCTTTACCTGCGTTTATGTACTGCGGGGCCCCCGGACACCGGAGGCGGTGGTCCGACGGCGGGTAGCGTCGGCAGCCCGGAAATTCCAACGCTTGGGAATTCGACGGGTGGTGCTGCCGGAGGTATTTGCCTATGAAGCCCTGCTGGCGCGGCGGGATTTGGAGCCGGTGGACACCCTGACCCTGCGGCGGGAGTTGGCGTCAGAGCTGGTGCGCCGGGGGCTGGAGGACCGGGAACTTTCCGGAGGTCGGGTGGCGGTGTCGTCGGACACCATGAGTGCCGAGCTGGTGCGAACGGTGACAGAGCTGGCTCTGCGATGCCGGTATGTGCTGCTGGATGTTCCTTTCGGCGGGGAGGAGCTGGCCGGGCGACTGCGGCGGGAGTACGGCGTGTCGCTCCTGCTGGCGCCGGACCGGGCCCAACTGGAGGCGGCGGAGGCGCTGGTGCTGTTTGCTCCCAGAACGGACCTGCGCCGGGACAACCCGGTGGTGGTGGAGGCCTATCGGGGC
>URXS01000104.1 GCA_900551885.1 uncultured Oscillibacter sp. | reverse complement strand
CCATGCTGCGCCGGATGCTGTCACCGCCTGATCTGACAAGGGTTAGCCGCTCAAAAAAAGCCCGTTCCATTCGTCGGACAGGTTCGGCCATGAGTATGAACTATACCATGTAAATAAACTTCATATCACTTGCTATTGCGCCCGGTGGGTCTGTGACCTGCCGGGCGCTTTTTGTCGTTTCCTGCGGTCGGGCTGGCTGGCCGTTGCTTTTCTCAAATTTTCTTCAAAAAGGAGGCGTTTAGCGGGCAGAACACGCTCTCGCAGGATTGGTAGTAGCGGAAAGGGAGAGAACCACCTGATCCCCCCATGGAAAGGGGGTGAAACTGATGGAATCTAACCCCCGCGACTATGGCGAGCAATGCCGGTTCGATGCTTTTTGCAAGAAGGTATTGCGAAACGAGGCCAGAGCCTACCTGCGGAACATGAAACGCCAAAGAGAGCGTGAAGCCTTCTTTAGCGACTTGTCCCAGGCGGAGCTGGACAAGCTCTGCGTCGTGGATCGTTACCCCAGCGACAGCATTGTGTTCTCGTCGCACGGCTACGATCTACATATCGACAACGAGCTTGTGGCCGAGGCTTTCTCCGCTTTGCCGCAGACGGAGCAGAGCATTTTGATTTTGCACTGCACCCTGGACCTGGCAGACGGTGAGATCGGCAATCTCGTTGGGATGTCCCGGAGCGCCGTTCAGCGGCACCGGACGAAGGCGCTGCAGGAGCTGCGCGAAGCATTGTCGGCGCTGATGCCGAAAGGAGGCTGAGGAAGATGACAGAGCCCATCCACAAGGGAAAGGACCTGCCGCCCGTTTGGGTGATCCACGCGGCCTCCGGCGGTGACAGCGAGGCCATGGAGCAAGTGCTGCGGTACTACGACGACTATATGAGCCGCCTGTGTACCCGTACTCTCTATGACAAGGACGGGACTCCTCATGTGTGCGTGGATACCCACATGAAGCGCTGTCTGGAAATCCGACTGATCCGGGCCGTGATGCGCGCCTGATCCTTTCAGCCCTGGCAGAAGGCAAGCGGCTTACCCTTTCCTCCTTTGCCGATGCCGGGGACTGACCCCACCTTGACAAAGAAAGCCTTCGGGCAGCATAAGGCAGACGGATACGATCTGTCTGTGTGGAGCCGGTCGGCCGGTGCGCCATGACCCTGTTGCAAGTCCGCAGGACGGGACCCCTACTAAACAGGTGAGCGACAAAACCAGGCCGCAAAACAGGTGTGGCAGCCTGTGGGCGAGGATGCACAGACAGGATAATGAGA
Source organism: uncultured Oscillibacter sp. (assembly GCA_900551885.1). Classification (GTDB taxonomy): domain Bacteria; phylum Bacillota; class Clostridia; order Oscillospirales; family Oscillospiraceae; genus Oscillibacter. The sequence continues at coordinate 5,679 of URXS01000104.1, read as the reverse complement.
CTCCCGCGTTGAACGCCCTCAAAGCATTGCGCGGCGCACCCATCAGCATGGGCCGGGGTGAGATTCCCGTGGAGCTGCGGCCAGCAGCCATCCGTTTTCTGCCTATTTCCTTTTAAGTAATCCTGTTGCTTTTGAGTTTATGGATAAATCATAAACTTTTTGATTAGCAGCAGACAAACCCGGAATGGCGCGTTAGAATGAGGATAGGCAAGTTATGACTTTCCTTCAACGCGCCGTTCTTGCATTAGAAAGGGGGCTGCCATGTCACAAACATGGAACGGTACGAAGAAGGAGTCCCCAGAGCGAAGAACTTATACGGTAGAGGACATTACTCAAATCCTGGGTATTGGCCGAACATCCGCTTATCTTCTCGTGAAGGAAGGACACTTTAAGATCGTACGAATTGGCAACGCCATACGCATTTCCAAGCGGTCATTCGATGAGTGGCTTGAGTCACTTGACCTATGACTTAGAAAGGAAGTATCGTTATGGCTTCGATTATCAAACGGAAAAAGAATTATTCCATCGTCTACAACTATACGGATGAAAATGGTGAGACCCGGCAGAAATGGGAGACCCGCACCTCTTACCAGGACGCATTGAAGCGCAAGGCAGAGGTGGAAAACCAGCAGTTTACGGGGACCTTCCTTCCGCCCAGCAACCAGACCATCGCAGAATTTCTTTTGGACTTTGTTTCTCTTTATGGGGAAAAGAAGTGGGGCGTGTCCATGTACGACAGCCAAAACTCGCTGATTGCCAACTACATCAACCCCATCATCGGGGATATGAAGGTGCAGGATGTCACCCCGCGGGTAGTGGACAAGTACATCCAGACCCTGCAAAAAACCCCGGCGGTGAATACCAGGACCCATCACGCAAAGACAGACCTGGTCACTAACGCCACCATCGAGAAGATCATCAAGCTCCTGCGCTGCGCCTTCAAGCAGGCAGTACGGTGGGAGCTGATCGCCAAGAACCCCTTTGACAATGTGGTACTGCCCAAGACGGAGTATAAGAAGCGGGACATCTGGACCGCCGATATGATCCGCACCGCCCTGGATCAGTGTACGGACAGCAAGCTCTATGTAGCGATGAACCTGTCCTTTGCCTGCTCCCTGCGGATGGGTGAGATCCTGGGGCTGACCTGGAACAATGTCCACATCTCCGATGACGATATTGCCGATGACAACGCCTATGTTTTCATCGACAAGGAGCTGGCGCGGGCCTCCAAGCGGGCCATTGAGATGCTGGGGCAGAAGGATGTCTACCACATCTTTACGCCGCTGTTTCCCAACACCAGCACCAGGGTGATTCTGAAAAAGCCCAAGACGGACTCCAGTATCCGCAAGGTGTGGCTGCCCAAGACGCTGGCCTACATCCTGCGGGAATGGAAAAAAGCCCAGGATGAGCTGCGGGGCTTTCTCGGTGACGAGTATCAGGATTATGACCTGGTAGTGGCGCTGCCCAACGGCCGACCCTGCGAGGACCGCATCATCCTGAAGGAGTTTGAGAAGCTGCGGGAGAAGGCAGGGCTGCCCAGGGTGGTCTTTCATTCCCTTCGTCATTCCAGCACCACCTACAAGCTGAAACTGAACCACGGCGACCTGAAGGCCACCCAGGGTGACACGGGCCATGCGGAGATTGACATGATTACCAGCGTGTATGCCCATATCCTGGACGAGGACCGCAAAATCAACGCCCAGAAGTTTGAGAGCGCTTTCTATGCCAAGCCGGATCTTCGGGCGGTCCGTCCGCCGGAGGAGCCGAAGGAACCGGCACCGGCGACACTCGACCTGGAGGCCCTGGTGGAACAGCTCCGGCAGTCGCCGGAACTGGCAAATACCCTGGCTGCGCTGCTCTCGGCGGCACCAGGCGGCAGGTAAGTCCGAAAACTCCAATTAGCAAAGATGGGATTTTTCTTAGCAGGAACGTGGAAATCGTTCGTTTCTTCTTAGCAGGATATACATTGCAGCACATAAAATTCTCCCGGTCCCAAACGAGCAAGAGACCGGGAGAAGAAAAACAAAAAAACGCTGCAAACCAGCAAAAAATGGCTTGCAGCGGTGCTTTTGGCACCCCCGGCTGGGTTCGAACCAGTGGCCTGTCGCTTAGGAGGCGACCGCTCTATCCAACTGAGCTACGGGGGCGTATACAAAAAATATTCAATTTTCAGGCTCAACCGGATTCGAACGAACTGCCGCTTAGGAGGCGACCGCTCTATCCAACTGAGCTACGGGGGCGTGGACTGTGGTCTATTGTACCTGTTTTTCCCCACTCTGTCAATGCGGGATGACTGCGCAAAAAGGGCCCTTCCCGGAAACGGGAAGGGCCCTTCTGTGCTGATTTTTTCAGGCGATGAACCGGACCCGGATCACGTTGGCCAGATTCTTCACGTCCTGAACCACGCTCTGATCGATCTGGGCGCCCAGGTCCACGATGGTGTAGGCGTAATCGCCACGGGACTTGTTGCTCATGTTCTCCACGTTGACTCCGTCCCGGGACAGCAGGGTGGTGATGTTAGCCAACATGGCCGGCACGTTCCGGTGCAGGATGCACAGCCGGCACACGCCGCTGCGCTCCTGGCTGACGGCGGGCATGTTGACGCTGTTGCGGATGTTGCCGTTTTCCAGGTAGTCCTTCAGCTCATCCACCGCCATGACGGCGCAGTTCTGCTCGCTCTCCGGGGTGGAGGCCCCCAGGTGGGGCATGGCGATCACGTGGGGCGCGCCCACCAGGCGGTTGTTGGGGAAGTCGGTGATATAGGCGGCCACCCGGCCAGTGTCCAACGCCGCCAGCATGGCGTCGTCGTCCACGATCTCGCCCCGGGCCAGGTTGATGAAGCGCACGCCCCGCTTCATGGCGGCGATGGCCTTGGCGTCGATCATGTGCTCAGTCTGGGCAGTGTAGTGGATGTGGATGGTGATATAGTCCGCCCGCTTGTACAGCTCATTGATATCCTTCACCACCCGGATGTGCCGGTCCAGACGCAACGCGGCGTCCACCGACAGGAAGGGGTCGTAGCCGTACACGTCCATGCCCATGGACAGCGCGATGTTGGCCACCAGGGAGCCGATGGCGCCCAGGCCGATGACGCCCAGGGTTTTCTTATAGAGCTCCGGCCCGATAAAGGCGGCCTTGCCCTTTTCCACCACGGTGGTCACGTCCACGCCGGAGGCCACCTGCTGGCGGACCCACTGGATGCCGCCGTCTACGTCCCGGGAGCCCATCAGCATGGCGCACAGCACCAGCTCCTTCACCGCGTTGGCGTTGGCGCCGGGGGTGTTGAACACCACGATGCCGGACTCGGAGCAGCGGTCCAGGGGAATATTGTTGACGCCGGCACCCGCCCGGGCGATGGCCAGCAGATTGGTGGGGAACTGGTAGTCCAGCAGTTTGGCGGACCGGACCAGAATGGCGTCCTCCTCCGTCTCGGCGTCGGAGACGGTGTAGTGCTCCGGCTCCAAACGGTTCAGGCCGACGGGAGAGATCTTGTTGAAAGTCTTGATACGATACATGGCGAAATTGCCTCCTGGGGTGGTCCCAGCGGACCACGGTTACTTGCGGGGAACGTGCGGCGCTGGCGCCGCTTCCGTCGCAGCAGTTCCATTATAGTGGCCCTGGGAAAGGAGGGTCAATGGAGGGAGAGCCAAAAAAGCGGGAGCGGGCTCCGGTTTCTTTGGTGAAAAAGGTAATACTTCTTTAAATAAAGGGCTTGGCTGTCGCCGCGGGAAAGAAAATTTGAAAAAATGCGGGATTTTATATTGAAAAGCGGAAAAAAGCGGACTATAATATTTAGCCGTATGTAAAAAACCGGTGCGCCCCACTGCGCAGGGGTCCGGGTGACTTTGTGACAGAAAACGGTGTTGGAGTAAAGCCTCACCCCGACACAGCGATTGCCCATTGCCGTGCCCTTTTGGAAAGCGGCAGTGATGGGGCTCCTCTCCCGTTTGCCGGGGGAAGGATTTTGAATTTACACCGCTCATTGCAGCGGAATGGGGGATTTATATGAAGAATGAACATTTGAGAAACGTCGCCATCATTGCCCACGTTGACCACGGCAAGACCACGCTGGTGGACGAGATGCTCAAGCAGGGCGGTGTCTACCGGGAGAACCAGGAAGTGGTGGACCGGGTCATGGACTCCGGCGACCTGGAGCGGGAGCGTGGCATCACCATCCTGGCCAAGAACACCGCCATCCGCTACAAGGATACCAAGATCAACATCGTGGACACTCCGGGCCATGCCGACTTCGGCGGCGAGGTGGAGCGCATCCTGAAGATGGTCAACGGCGTCATCCTGCTGGTGGATGCCGCCGAGGGTCCCATGCCCCAGACCCGCTTCGTCCTCAGCAAGGCCCTGGAGCTGGGCCACCGGGTCATCGTGGTGGTCAACAAGATCGACCGGCCCGACCAGCGGATCCACGAGGTGGTGGACGAGGTGCTGGAGCTGCTGATGGATCTGGACGCCACCCCCGAGCAGTTGGACAGCCCCATGCTGTTCTGCTCCGGCCGCAACGGCACCGCCTCCTACTCCCCCGACGTGGTGGGCACGGACCTCAAGCCCCTCTTCGAGACCATTCTGGAGTATATTCCCGCCCCCGAGGCGGACGTGGACCAGCCCTTCCAGATGCTGGTCAGCTCCATTGACTACAACGACTTCGTGGGCCGGATCGCCATCGGCCGCATCGAGCGGGGCACCCTGAAGCAGAACCAGGAGATTGCCGTTTGCAACTACCACGACCCGGAGGCCGTGCTCCGCAAGGCCAAGGCCACCGCCATCTATGAGTTCGAGGGCCTCAGCCGCAATGCCGTTACCGAGTCCACCGCCGGCAACATCATTGCCATGAGCGGCATCGGCGACATCACCATCGGCGACACCATCTGCGACCCGTCCTGCGTGGAGGCCCTGCCCTTCGTGAAGATCTCCGCCCCCACCCTGGAGATGACCTTCTCCGTCAACGATTCTCCCTTCGCCGGCAAGGAGGGCAAGTACGTCACCTCCCGCCAGTTGCGGGACCGGCTGTACCGGGAGACGTTGAAGGACGTGTCCCTGAAGGTCAGCGACACCGACAAGGAGACCGCCTTCAATGTGGCCGGCCGGGGCGAGATGAGCCTCTCCATCCTGATCGAGACCATGCGCCGGGAGGGCTACGAATTCCAGGTGTCTCCGGCCCGTGTGTTGTACCAGGAGATCGACGGGGTCAAGTGCGAGCCCATCGAGCGGCTGGTAGTGGACGTGCCCGGCGACTGCGTGGGCGCCGTCATTGAAAAGCTGGGCAGCCGGAAGGCGGACCTGGTGGAGATGACCCCCGTGGGCGACCGGATGAAGATCGAGTTCCTGATCCCCGCCCGGGGCCTGTTCGGCTACCGCAGCGACTTCATGACCGACACCAAGGGCGAGGGCATCATGGCCTCCGTGTTCGACTCCTACGCCCCCTATAAGGGCGATATCTCCCGCCGGGGCACCGGCTCCATGATCTCCTTCGAGACCGGCGAGTCCATCACCTACGGCCTGTTCAACGCTCAGGAGCGGGGCACCCTCTTCATCGGCCCCGGCGTGCCGGTGTACGGCGGCATGATCATCGGCGTCAGCCCCCGCAGCGAGGACATCACCGTCAACGTCTGCAAGAAGAAGCAGCTGACCAACATGCGGGCCAGCGGCTCCGACGAGGCGCTGCGG
>URXS01000103.1 GCA_900551885.1 uncultured Oscillibacter sp. | reverse complement strand
ATTTTTTTGCCTGCTGTTTTGCGCAAAAGGATCTGAAGAGAGCGGACCGGCGCTTTTTCACGGTTCTTGTCATTGCAAATCCCCCCGGTGGGGAATATAATACCCACAGTGCATGAGTGAAGACGGCTGGGGTGCGGCCGTCCTGTCAGCCCTGCGTCCCAGAGTGGGACAAGACATGCGCACTGTGCGCTTTCGGAGGTGCCTATGATCCGCCGCCGTGTTCATCTCAATGCGGTCCAAACACTTACCATCGGCTTCGCCTGCCTGATTCTGGCGGGGGCGGTGCTGCTGATGCTGCCGATTTCCTCCCGGTCCGGGCAGCCCATCCCATTTTTGGACGCCCTGTTCACCTCTGCCTCCGCCTCCTGCGTGACGGGTCTGGTACTGTATGACACCTGGACCCAGTTCACCTTTTTCGGTCAGGCGGTGCTACTGGTGCTGATCCAGGTGGGCGGTCTGGGCTTTATGACGCTTTCCATATTGGTGGCCATTTTGCTGCACCGGCGTGTAGGCCTTCATCAGCGTTCTGTGCTGATGGACACTGTAGGTGCCCTCCAGGTGGGCGGCGTGGTGCGCCTGACCCGCCGGGCCCTGCTGGTAACGGCGGCGTGGGAGGGTACCGGCGCGGTGCTGCTGGCGATTTGGTTCTGCCCCCGGTACGGCCTGGGCCGGGGCCTCTGGATGGCGGTGTTCCACGCCGTCTCCGCTTTCTGTAACGCGGGCTTTGATCTGCTGGGCACCGGCGCGTCCCTGACCACCGAGGCGGGAGAGCCCCTGCTGAACCTGGTGATCATGGCACTGATCGTGGCCGGCGGCCTGGGCTTTCTGGTGTGGGACGACGTACTGGCCAACCGCTTTCACTTCCGCCGCTACCGGCTCCACAGCAAGCTGGTGCTGACCGGCACCGCCGCACTGCTGGTGGTGGGGACGGTGCTGTTCTATATTGTGGAAGGAGACCATGCCTTTGCCGGCGTTCCCACCGGGCAGAGGTTGCTGATGGCGGCCTTCCAGTCGGTGACTTGCCGCACCGCCGGGTTCAATACGGCGGATCTGATGGCTCTGAGCCAGGCCGGTATCCTGATCAGCATGGCGTTGATGTTCATTGGCGCCGGGTCCGGCTCCACCGGTGGCGGCATCAAAGTCAATACCTTCGCGGTGCTGCTGCTGGGGATCCGTGCCCGGGCACTGCGGAAGGACGACGTGAATGTCTTTCACCGTCGGCTGGAGGAGGATACCATTCATCAGGCATTTTCGTCCGTGAGCATTTTTGCCCTGACGTGCCTTCTGGGCTGTCTGGTGCTGTGTCTGGAGGGCGTCCGGGTGGACGACGCCCTGTTTGAGGCTGTCTCGGCTATCGGCACCGTGGGACTGACCCACGGCGTGACGCCCACGCTGAAGGCCGCATCCAAGGTGGCCATTACGCTGCTGATGTTTGCCGGACGGGTGGGCAGTCTGTCGGTGGCCATGGCCATGACCCGGGACCGGCCCCATCCCAAGGTGCGTAACGTGCCGGAAAAGATTTTGATCGGATAAGAGGGAGGAGCGCGACATGAAATCCTTTTTGGTGATTGGCCTGGGGAGCTTTGGCCGCCATCTGGCGAGCCGCCTGCTGGATCTGGGCAATGAGGTGATGATCCTGGACCGGGACGAGGAGCGGGTGGCCCGGCTGGCCCAGCGGGCCACTGCCGCCTGTGTGGGCGACTGCCAGGACGAGCAGGTGCTTGCCTCCCTGGGTGTGGGAAACTTTGATGCCTGCTTCGTCTGTGTCCGGGATGACTTTCAGTGCTCCCTGGAGGCCACTGCCATTTTGAAAGACCTGGGAGCCCGGTTCGTGGTGGCTCGGGCAGACCGGGAGCAGCAGATCAAGTTTTTGAAAAAGATCGGCGCCGACCACGTGATCCACACGGAAATGGACATGGCTCATCGGGTGGCCATGCGCTTTTCCGCCCGGAATGTGTTCGACTACTTTGAGCTGACGCCTAAGTACGCTGTTTTTGAAATCGAAACCCCTGAGGAGTGGGAAGGCCGAACCGTGGCGGAGGTGGACGTGCGCCGCCGCTACAACGTCAACATCCTGGGCGTCAAGGCAGGCGACGAGGTGGAGCCGCTGCTGAATCCCTCCTACCGCTTTCAGAAGGACTCCCATCTGCTGATCGCCGGAGACAAGGAGGACGGTCTGCGGTTGATGGACCGGCTGTAAAAATTTCAAAAGACCGTATGAAGACCGGCAGATCGGGAATTTCCCCGTCTGCCGGTCTCTGCGCCTTACATAAAACGACGAAAACCGCGCACACTGTTTTGCGGGGGGATCGCCATGAAACACGCAAAGGAGAACCGCCCCGGACAGATGCCGTGTCTGCGGCTGGAGCCGGAGAAGCGGCTGTGTCCCATTTTCGACGACACAGCCATCGCCACCTTCCCGGTGGCGCCGCCGGAGGAGATGGGCGTTCGGGTACTAGACGATTTCTGTGAGGAGCACATCCAGTAGCCCGATGGGAAGCGGGTCCCGCGTCAGCGGGACCCGCCTTCTTTTCCAGAGGGTTTCAATTGCCCCCGGCGGTGAAACGTGTTACACTGTACCAAAAGAACTGCACATAAGGATGTGACACCATGAGACGCTGTTTTATCTTTGCCGCCGGTACGTTCTATGGCCTGCGGGAGCGGCCGGTGCCCGGCGACCTGGTGATTGCCGCCGACGCCGGATACCGGGCCTGCCAGGCGGCGGAAATCACGCCGGATCTGCTGCTGGGGGACTTCGATTCCATGGACCAGCCGCCGGATTTTCCCAACGTCCTCCGCTCTCCGGTGGAAAAGGACGATACCGACACCATGCTGGCGGTGAAGACCGCCTTGAAGAATGACTGTAAAGAGGTGTTCCTTTACGGAGGAACCGGCGGTGCCCGGCTGGATCACACCCTGGCCAATCTCCAGGCTTTGCTGTATCTGCGGCGCCGGGGCGCCCGGGGCTGGATGTATGACCGGGACTTTCTCTGGACTGTGATTGAAAATGAGGCGCTGACTGTGGAACGGACCGTGGAGTGGGGACTGCTGTCGGCCTTCTGCCTGGGAGCCGACGCCTCCGGCGTGGACGAGCAGGGAGTCCAGTATCCGCTGAAGGATGCCACACTGACGGCGGAATTCCCACTGGGTGTCAGCAACCACATTCTGGAGCCGCAGGCCCGCGTTACGGTTCGCAATGGGGCATTGGCGGTGGGATGGCAGTTGGCCCCGGTGGAAACGTTATCTTTGAGATAGAATAGCGTACCACCCAAAGTTTTGTTGCATCGCCCCCCATTCTATTGTATAATAAAGCAAGAAGGAAAGGTCGACCTTTCCACGTAGTAGGACCGTGGGACCGAGGGCGGGCACGGGCAGTTTAGGAGGTATTTTGCCATGGCGACATTTACCGTAAACGGCCGAACCGTATCGGTCGAGAAGAACCAGAAGCTGATCCGCTATCTGCGGGACACGCTTCATTTGACCAGTGTCAAGGACGGCTGCAGTGAGGGCGCCTGCGGGACCTGCACCGTGCTGATCGACGGCAAGCCCACCCGGGCGTGCATCCCCCAGACGGACAAGTTGGAGGGAAAAAATATCATCACCGTGGAGGGACTCAGCGACTTTGAGAAGGAGGCCTGGGTCTACGCCTTTGGCGAGGCCGGGGCCGTTCAGTGCGGCTTCTGCATTCCCGGCATGGTCATGGCGGGGAAGGGGCTTCTGGATGTAAACCCGGACCCCACGGAAGAGGAGATCGCCTTCGCCCTGCGGACCAATATCTGCCGCTGCACTGGCTATGTAAAGATCATTGCCGGTGTTAAGCTGGCGGCCAAAATCCTGCGAGAGGGGAAAATCCCCCAGCAGGACCAGGAGAACTGGCACTATGGTCAATCGGTCCACCGGCTGGACGTGCGGGAGAAGGTGCTGGGCTACGGCAAGTATCCCGACGATATCTACATGGACGGCATGATCTATGCCTCTGCTGTTCGCAGTGCTTACCCCCGGGCCATTGTCAAGGCCATCCGCACGGACAAGGCCAAGGCGCTGCCTGGTGTGGTGGGGGTATTTACCGCCGCCGACATCCCCGGCAAGAACAAGGTGGGCCATATCATGAAGGACTGGAACACCATGATCGCCGTGGGGGATATGACCCACTACCTGGGTGACGCCATCGCCATTGTGGCGGCGGAGACCATGGAGATCGTGGAGGAGGCTAAGAAGCTGGTAGAGGTGGATTACGAGCCGCTGACACCAGTCCGCAGCCCCTATGAGGCCATGGCGGAGGGTGCGCCCCTGGTGCACCGCAGCGGAAACCTCCTGGCCCACAAGCATGTGTCTCGTGGTGACGCCGCCGGTGCCATCGCCAGAAGCAAGCATGTGATTCACGGCAAATTCTCCACGCCTTATACGGAGCACGCCTTCCTGGAGCCGGAGTGCGCTGTCAGCTATATGGATGGGGACTGCGTCCGTATCCTCTCCACCGATCAGGGTGCCTACGATACCCAGCACGAGACGGCCCCCATGCTGGATCTTCCCTTTGAGAAGGTAAAGGTCCAGAACCAACTGGTGGGCGGTGGCTTTGGCGGCAAGGAGGACGTGACGGTCCAGCACTTAAGCGCCCTGGTTGCCTATCTGACCGGCCGGCCCTGCAAGATGAAGCTGACCCGGGCTGAGAGCATTTTGATTCATCCCAAGCGTCACCCCATGGATATGGATTTCACTCTGGGTTGTGACGAAAACGGCATCATCCAGGGCGTCAAGGCCACCGTCATCGCCGATACCGGCGCTTATGCCTCTCTGGGCGGCCCGGTGCTGGAGCGGGCCTGCACCCATGCGGCCGGTCCCTATAATTACCAGAATTTCGAGATTGATGGCTACGCCTGGTACACCAATAATCCCCCCGCCGGCGCCTTCCGGGGCTTCGGCGTGACCCAGACCTGCTTTGCAATCGAGAGCCTGATGAACCAGATGGCCGACGAGATCGGCATCTCCCCCTGGGAGATCCGCTACCGCAACGCCATCCGTCCGGGGCAGGAGCTGCCCAACGGTCAGATCGTGGGTCCCGAGACGGGCCTGGTGGAGACTTTGGAGGCAGTGAAGCCCTACTACGATAAGGCCAAGTACGTGGGACTGGCCTGCGCCATGAAGAACTCCGGCGTGGGCGTGGGTCTGCCGGATACCGGCCGCTGCCGCCTGGTGGTAACGGACGGCAAGGTCCACATCGAGGCCGGTGCCTCCTGCATCGGACAGGGCCTGGGCACCGTGCTGGTGCAGGTGTGCTGCGAGATGCTGGATCTGCCTCGCAGTGCCATCGTCTACGAACGGTCCAACACCTATGACGCCCCTGATTCCGGCACGACTTCCGGTTCCCGGCAGACCACCATTACCGGCGAGGCCTGCCGCCGTGCCTGCGTGGAGCTGAAGAAGGCTCTGGAGGGAAAGACACTCGCTGACCTGAACGGCACCGATTACTACGGCGAGTACGCCACCAAGACCGATCCACTGGGTGCCGATGTGCCCAACCCCATCAGCCACATTGCCTACGGCTACGCCACCCAGATGTGTGAGTTGGGGGAGGATGGCAAGATCCTTCGGATTGTAGCCGCCCACGACGTGGGCAAGGCAGTGAATCCCCGCAGCGTAGAGGGTCAGATCGAGGGCGGCGTGGTCATGAGCATGGGCTTTGCCCTGACGGAGAAGTACCCCCTGGTGGACTGCAAACCCACTGCCAAATTCGGCACCCTGGGGTTGTTCAGGGCCAACCAGATCCCTGAGGTGAAGGCCATTGTGGTGGAAAAGCCCGGCCTGGACGTGGCCATGGGCGCCATCGGCATCGGCGAGATCACCTCGATTCCTACGGCTCCGGCCATTGCCGACGCCTATTACCGTTTTGACGGTGTTCGTCGCTACTCCCTGCCCCTGGAGGGTACGCCCTATACCCGCAAATAAAAAGGGAGGCCGGGATCGGTCCGATCCCGGCCTCGTTTTCAAAATATCTGTACTTAGTGCTGCTCCAGGGCTTCCAGAGCAGCCGCCGTGTCCACGTCATAGAGCTCCTCCGCCGGTACCTCCATCAGTGTCAGTAGGTCCTCATGGCGGCGGATGACGGTGCTGCCGCCCCGGTCCCCGGTGAGGGTCATCAGCTCCGGAAACAGCGCAGCGGGAAAGATGCAGGGATTGCCCCGGACTCCACCGTGGCCCAGCGCCGCGATGCCCTCCGGCCGCAGACGCCACCGCTCTGTCAGTGCCAGGACGCTCTCCCGCCGCAGCAGCGGCTGGTCGCTGACTTGGAACAGCACACCGTCGCAGTCCCGGAGGGACGTAAGCCCCAGGTGGATGGTGCGGCTGAGCCCTTCCTGGGGTTGATCGTTGAGAATCGATGCGAAGTGAAATTCCTTTACAATCCGCATGACCTCTGGATATTGGGTCACGACTACCACCCGCTCAAACGCCTCCGGCGGCACAGATTCCAAACTCCGCAGAATCAGGCTGCGTCCCCGCAGTTGAGCCGCCAGCTTGTTGGCTCCAAAGCGTTTTGCATTGCCGGCGGCCATGACCACGCAGCCCAGTTTCAGTCTCTGCTCCATTGCTCCCATCACCTCGCTGGTGTTAGTATATCCGCTTTCGCCCTGCCCAGTCAACGGCCGGAGCGAAACTTCCCATTGAAAAAGGAGGAGATCCTATGAGCAACAGTGTCGGCAAGAGTGTCATCCGTGTGGACGCCTATGAAAAGGCCACCGGCCGCGCCAAGTACACGGACGACCTCTGCGGTCGGGAGGCCCTGGTGGCCAAGATCTGCCACTCCACCATTGCCCACGGCTACGTGAAGTCCATCGACACTTCCGCGGCAGAGGCTATTCCGGGCGTGGTAAAGATCCTCACCTGCTTCGACGTACCGGACATTCCCTTCCCAACGGCGGGCCATCCCTGGTCCACGGATCCTGCCCATCAGGATGTGGCGG
>URXS01000102.1 GCA_900551885.1 uncultured Oscillibacter sp. | reverse complement strand
GGGGGTTGAATGTCTTTTGGGCAATGGCCTCTCCCTCCGGGACGGAGATGGTCACCTCCGCCCCGCCGTCATAGTCCGCCGTCCGACAGGCCGCCTCCACCGCCTCCCGGCGCCGCCGCAGCCGCCGGGCAAAGCCCAGGTTGCTGACCGCCATCACCAGGGCCGTGCCCGCCGCCCCGGTCAGATACACCAGGAACAGCACATCCCGCCAGTCGGCGTAGAAGCGGTACTCTGTCCAGCCCTCCCGGGTCTGGACCATGCAGCCGTCGTGGTACTCCACCCAGGCCCCCAGGATGCGCTGGCCGTGGGTCCTCACCCCCATCACGCCGGTGGGGGCGTCCTCCGGCAGGGGCTCATCGAAGGAGCCGGACCGCTCCGGGTCGGGAAAGGCGTACAGGGCGGTCTGGCCCAGAGCCTCCTCCACCGCCGGGGACCGGGGTAGCAGAGACTCCAGGCTCACCGGGGCGGAGAACAGGGATACCGGCACCAGCAGCCGCACCAGCACCACCAGCCACAATCCGTACCGGACCGTGCCGCTGATCCGGTCCCGCAGCAGCCGCCGGGCCGCCAGCACCGCCAGAATCAGCAGGCTGGAGGACACCATCCACTCAAGCATCCTGCCCGCCTCCTTCCGCCTGGGCCAGAATGGCCCGCAGCTCGGCCAGGTCCTCCTCGGTCAGTCCCTGGCGCCGGGCCATGGTGCTGACCATCTGCCCCACGCTGCCCCGGTACACCCGGTCCAGAAAGCCGCTGGTCTCCCGGACCGTGGCGGTCTCCCGGTCCACCAGAGGCGTGTAGCGCCGGGACCGGCCCACCGTCTCCCCGGCCAGCAGTCCCTTGGCCTCCATCCGCCGCAGGGTGGTCAGCGTGGTGCTCTTGGCCCACCCCACCCGGCGGGACAGGGCCTCCACCAGCTCCATGGCGGTCTGGGGGGATTGCTGCCACAGGCAGTCCAGCACGTACCACTCGCTGTCGGTCACGTGGATGTCCTTCATACCTCCGCCTCCTCTCTGGTCTACTTTGTAGACTAAGCATAGCACAAATAGTCTACATTGTAAACCACTTCGGGAGGAATTTTTCCGGGAAGACCCGCCGGCAGTGGGAAGCAAAAAAAGGAACCCGCCGTCAGGCGGGTCCCCTTCCATATTACAGAATGATGCAGATCAGTCCGCCGCTGCCCTCGTTGATGATGCGCTCCAGGGTCTCCCGGAGCTTTTTCCGTGCGTCCTCCGGCATCCGCTTCAGCTTTGCCTGCAAATCCTCGTTGACCAGCTCGTGGAAGCTGCGGCCGAAGATGTTGGACTGCCAGATCTTGCTGGTGTCCCCTTCGAACTCCTGGAGCAGGTAGTTCACCATGTCCTCGGACTGCTTCTCGTTGCCCACGATGGGGCTTACCGCCGTCTCGATGTCCGCCCGGATCATGTGGATGCTGGGGGCGCTGGCCTTGAGGCGCACGCCGTACCGGCCGCCCTGCTTCATGATCTCCGGCTCCTCCAGCGTCAGCTCGTCGATGCCGGGCACCACGATGCCGTAGCCGGTCTCCCGCACGTCCTTCAGGGCGCCCGCCACCTTATCGTACTCCGCCTTCACCGCCGCCAGGCGGGTCAGCAGGCGCATCAGGTCCCCGTCGTCGGTGACGGTGAAGCCGGACTGCTCGGAGAGGGTCTGGTAGAACAGCGCCCGGGGCAGGTTCAGCGTGGCGGTGGCCACGCCGGTGCCCAGGTCCATGGCGGTGACCTTGGCCTCGCTGATGTGGGCGCACTGGCCCAGGGAGGCCACCACGCCCTCCACCTCCCGGATGTGGTGGAGCTGGGCGGTGCCCTGGCGGACCGCCTCGTACAGCTCCGCCTTAATGGGGTGCTGGTCCGGCAGGGCGTCCACCCAGGGGGGCAGGAACAGGTCCAGCTCCTGCATGGGAAACTCGTAGAGCACCGCCTTCAAAATCCCCGCCACGTCCTCCTCGCTCAGCTCCAGGCAGTTGACTGCCATGCAGTTGACCTCGTACCGGGAGGCGATGTCCTTGGCGATGGCCTGGGCCCGGCTGCCCGCCGGGTCCGCCGCATTGACCAGGACGATGAAGGGCTTCCCCAGCTCCTGCAGCTCCCGGATGACCCGCTCCTCCGCCTCCAGGTAGTCCTCCCGGGGGATGTCGGCGATGGAGCCGTCGGTGGTGATCACGATGCCGATGGTGGAGTGCTCTGCGATCACCTTCCGGGTGCCCACCTCCGCCGCCTCGGTCATGGGGATCTCGTGGTCGAACCAGGGGGTGGTGACCATGCGGGGGGCGTCGCCCTCGTACTGGCCCATGGCCCCCTTGACCATGTAGCCCACGCAGTCGATCAGCCGCACGGAGAAGGAGCCCCCGTCCGGAAGCTGGATCTGGGCCGCCTCCTCCGGGACGAACTTGGGCTCCGCCGTCATGACCGTGCGGCCGGAGCCGCTCTGGGGCAGCTCATCCCGGGCCCGCTCCTTGCGGTAGACGTTTTCGATGTTGGGGATCACCTGGGTCTCCATAAAGCGCTTGATGAAGGTGGATTTCCCCGTGCGCACCGGGCCCACCACACCGATATAAATGTCACCGGCGGTGCGGGTGGCGATATTCTGATAGATACTGGCGTTCATAGCATCCCGTCCTTTTTCCGCTCCATATTCATGTTCTAACTCTATGTCCCGCCCCGGCAAAGTATGACGGCCCGTCTCGCTTTGGAGGTTTTGCACAAATCCCCCCTTTCCGGTTCTCCGTTCTTGTCGGAAATTCCGGCTTTACAGGAACAATTTAGTATGGTAAACTGCTAACGTAATGAAACGGGTGGAACGCCGCCCGGGAAATTTGGAGGATTGGATCATTATGAAGAAGTTTCTGACTTTGCTGCTGGCGCTGTCCATGGCCCTGTCCCTGGCCGCCTGCGGCGGTGACGACGCTACCGCCGACACCACGGAGGATACCGCTACCGAGGATACCGGCGACACCGCCGATACCGGGGCCACCGAGAGCGACCTGGCCTACGTCCAGGACAAGGGCACGTTGGTGGTGGGCATCACCGAGTTCGAGCCCATGGACTACCAGGACGAGAGCGGCAACTGGATCGGCTTTGACGCCGACATGGCCAAGGCCTTCGCCGAGAGCCTGGGCGTGGAAGTCCAGTTCCAGATCATCGACTGGGACAACAAGGTCATGGAGCTGGACGGCAAGACCATCGACGTGGTCTGGAACGGCATGACCCTCACTGATGAGGTCACCTCCGCCATGGAGTGCTCCAACGCTTACTGCAACAACGCCCAGGTGGTGGTGCTCCCCGCCGACGTGGCCGACCAGTATTCCGACGCCGCCAGCCTGTCCGGCCTGAACTTCGCCGTGGAGTCCGGTTCCTTCGGCCAGGCCCAGGCGGACGCCAACGGCTTTACCTACACCGAGGTGGCGGATCAGGCCACCGCCGTGCTGGAAGTGGAGTCCGGCACCGCTGACGCCGCCATCATCGACTCCCTGATGGCCGGTGCCATGGTGGGCGAGGGCACCAGCTACGCCGACCTGACCTACACCATTACCCTGAACCCCAACGAGGGTGAGCAGTACGGCGTGGGCTTCCGCAAGGGCTCCGATCTGGCCGCTGAGCTGAACCAGTTCTTCATCGACAGC
This sequence comes from uncultured Oscillibacter sp., assembly GCA_900551885.1. Taxonomy (GTDB): domain Bacteria; phylum Bacillota; class Clostridia; order Oscillospirales; family Oscillospiraceae; genus Oscillibacter. The sequence goes on along the minus strand of URXS01000102.1, from coordinate 3,342 downwards.
TACGCCGACGGCACCATGACCTCCCTGGCCGAGACCTACGGCATCCAGGCGGCCCTGATTCCCCAGGAGTAATCCCCTTCCCCATCCATAAAAAGCAGAGGGCGGCAACGCCCTCTGCTTTTGGCCGGTTTTCCGGCCCTTTTTCCCCGGCGTCGTTCCCCATCGCTGTCCCCAATCTTACCGTTAAAGGCAGGTTCCAACTATGTTTGTCACGGTCATCGGGGCCCTGAACCAGGGCTTCCTCCAAACCTTGAAGCTGTTCGCGGTCACCTTGATCGGCGCCATTCCGCTGGGACTGGTGGTGTCCTTCGGCTCCATGAGCCGTTTCACCCCCCTACGCTGGCTCAGCCGGACCGTGGTCTGGATCATCCGGGGTACGCCGCTGATGCTCCAGCTCATCATCATCTTTTACATCCCCGGCTATGTGCTGGACAGCGGGAGCCCCTGGCCCAGCGGTGAGAGCGGCCGCTTCCTGGCCTCCGCCGTGGCCTTCATCATCAACTACGCCTGCTATTTCTCGGAGATCTACCGGGGCGGCATCCAGGGTGTGCCCGTGGGCCAGCAGGAGGCCGGTGAGGTGCTGGGCATGACCAAGGCCCAGATCTTCCGCCACGTCACCTTGTTGCAGATGGTCAAGCGCATCGTGCCCCCCATGTCCAACGAGATCATCACCTTGGTGAAGGACACCTCCATCGCCCGCATCATCTCCATGCAGGAGATCATCTGGGCGGGTTACGCCTTCCTGAAGGGCTCCCACGGCTACTCGGGCCTGCTGTGGCCGCTGTTCTTCACCGGCGTGTATTACCTGATCTTCAACGGCCTTCTGACCATCCTGTTCGCAGGCGTGGAAAAGAAGCTGGCCTTCTTTCAGTGACAAGGAGGACTCCACATGGCAGTTTTGGAAGTACAACATATTGAAAAGCATTTCGGCGCCACCCAGGTCCTGGAGGACATCAGCTTCGACCTGGAGCAGGGACAGGCCCTGGCCATCATCGGCTCCTCCGGCTCCGGCAAGACCACGCTGCTGCGGTGCCTGAACTTTCTGGAAAAGCCGGACCACGGCTCCATCTCCGTCAACGGCTCCGTGATCTTCGACGCCGCCGACCCCGCCACCCAGCGGGAGAGCGAGGTCCGCAAGAAGCGGCTCCACTTCGGCATGGTGTTCCAGTCCTTCAACCTCTTCCCCCAGTACACGGCGCTGAAAAACGTGACCTTGGCCAAGGAACTTCTCAGCCAGGAGCGGCCGGATTTCAAGGAGAACAAGAAGGCCATCCTGGAGGAGATCCAGGCCGAAGGCCGGGAGCTGCTTCAAAAGATGGGCCTCTCCGACCGGGCTATGCATTACCCCTGCCAGCTCTCCGGCGGCCAGCAGCAGCGGGTGGCCATCGCCCGTGCCCTGGCGCTGCACCCGGACATCCTGTGCTTCGACGAGCCCACCAGCGCCCTGGACCCGGAGCTGACCGGCGAGGTGCTGAAGGTGATCCGGGGGCTGGCAGAGCAGCGGACCACCATGATCATCGTCACCCATGAGATGGCCTTCGCCCGGGACGTGGCCGACGACGTGATCTTCATGGACGGCGGCGTCATCGTGGAGCAGGGCCCCGCCCGGGAGGTCATCGAGAACCCCAGGGAGGAGCGGACGCGGCAGTTCCTCTCCCGGTACAGCGAGAACGCCTGAAAAGTGAACATCCCAACGCAAACGAGCGGGGCGAAAGCCCCGCTCGTTATTTGTCTCTTCCCTGTCCGGCTCACGCCCGCTTCCGGGGGATCAGCAGGAGCTGGTCTCCGGCGATATCTGCCTCTGACTCCAACTGGTTGGCGGAGAGGATGGCGGCAATGGTGGTGTTGTGGCGCTTGGCCAGATCCCAGGCCGTCTCCTGCCGCCCCAGGCACCGCAGCACCAGGGACGGCGTGCCGGAGAGCTCCTTGGGGGCGTCGGTATTGACCTTTGCGGCGGTGATGCACACCTTCTTCACCTGGGCCGTGGCCTCCGCCTGGAACTCCACCGGGAACCGGACCTCGATGCCCCGGTCCCCCAGACTGCCCTGGACCTCCTCCGGGCAAGACGCCCGGGCGGTGACGTGGCAGTCCTCCGGCAGTTCCAGCGGACAGGTCACATCCACGCACCGCTCCGCCACCAGGGGCGCGCCGCCCTCGTCCAGATACAGCGCCCGCAGATCCGCTCCGGTCCGCAGAACGGTGCTCTCCCCCTCCCGGCTGACGGCCACCGGCCCGCAGGTGACGGAGAGTGCCAGGATGGAGTCCGCCACCACGCCGATCTCCAACACTTCCCGCACGCTTTGGCGGCGGGCAAGCTGCTCCCGGAGGGAGGTGAGCTCCAGCGGTGCGGCGTCATAGGTCAGGTCGTAGGCTGTGGAGTACAGGTCGCTGAGGATGCTGACCTCCTGGGTCTGGCGCACCAGAGCCGTAGCGTGGAGATACAGCGTCACAGCGATCTCCCGGCCCTCGGCGTCGGCGCCGTCCACCTGCAGGTCCGCACCTGTGAGCTGCAGCTGGACTGTGGGCTCCGCCCCCTCCGGTACCCCCTCCACCTCCATGATCTGGGAGAATGGCAGTTCTCCGGAGGACGTGCAGCAGCGGCCGCCGTCCGGTACAGAAGGCTGACAGTGAAGATGCCCTTGAACAGCAGCTTGCTGCCCACAATCTTTGTCTCTGTTACCGCAGGGCACACCTGGCTGGTAAGGAGCTCTGCCGCCCCCTCCCGGCCCGGAGAAAGGTCCATCTGCTCAGAGAAGGTGAAGTCCTTCTCCACGATATGCGTCAGCAGGATGACATGCTGCTGTTCCTGCTTTTTTTCGATGCACAGCTCCGGCCCTGCCTCCACGTCCGTACAGATCCACAGGGGCCTGCGCTGGAAGCCGGTGAGGCGGGTCACCAGCTTGCAGTGTGTGAACACCTTCCGGGGATTCAGCATCCGGGTCTCCAGAAACTCCGTCTCTGTCTCTGCCAGCAGGACGGCACAATCGGCAAGGCCGCGGCCGTCGCTCTCCGCGGTGAACGGCATGGCAAATTCCAGGGTTCGGATGCCTCCCTCCCCCTCCGGCGTGTACAGCACCGTCACCCGGACCGTTCCGGAGACCGTTCCCCTGCCGTCCCGGAGCTCCCGGCTGTGGAGAAACACCCGGCCCGTGGTCTCAATGATCCGTGCGATGTCCGGGCAGTAGTCCGGCACGATGGTCTCCGCCGTCTCCTCCTGGGTCAGTGTCAGCTCGGCGCTCGTCTCATAGGCGTCGAGGCAGGTCTTTTTCAATTCCAGTTCCATGGTTCGCCCTTCCTTTCCGGCCGTTGTCCTCCGGGGACAGCCCGCCGCAGGCAACTGGC
>URXS01000101.1 GCA_900551885.1 uncultured Oscillibacter sp. | reverse complement strand
CGCAGCAAAAACACGACAAAATAGCTGACGAACGTGGCCAGCGCTGCGCCGTTGACGCCCCAGACGGGGATGAGTGTGAAGTTGAGCGCAACGTTGATGCCCGCGCCCACAGCCATGGTGGTGAACGAAAGCGTCGAGCGCTTTTCAACCATATAAATACTGTTTAAAAAATTGTCGAAGCTGGCAAATGCCGTTGCCATCGTCAAAAGCGGGATGAATTTCCAGCCGATAAAATAGTCGTCGCGATAAATGGCCATAAAGGGCTGCGCCATCAGCACGATGCCCGCCGCCGCCAGAAAAATCAGGCTCTGGTAGGCGCTGAACACGCGGGAAAAAAACTGTTCGCGCTGTGAATCCGTTCCGTCTGTGAACGCAGAGATCTGCCACGCTTCGGTAAAAATAGTGGAAACGATGGACAGGATGGTGGGCAGCTTATAACTGGCCCCCAGCACCGCCGTCCAGGAAGTGCCGCAGCCGGAGGAGCTGCCGGAGTCCGTTCAGGAACCAGAGGAACCGGAACCCCCACCGGAGACGGTACCAGAACCGGATGAACCTGCAAAGCCGGAACCTCCGGCATCGGAGCCGGAATCTGACGATTTCGTCCTGGTGACGGATTACCTGCCCCAGGTGGGGGTGGATCTGCGGTACGCCGGTGCGGACAACTTCACCGGTCAGACTATCTACGATTTCACCGACGCATATCTGCGCTACGGTACGGTCCGAAAGCTGGCCCAGGCCCAGGAAGCGCTGGAGGAGGACGGGTACTCCCTGCTGATCTGGGACGCTTTTCGGCCCACCGAGGCCCAGTTCCGCCTATGGGAAGTCTGCCCGGATCCGGTATACGTGGCCAATCCCGAGAAGGGCTATTCCTCTCACAGCCGGGGCAACACGGTAGATGTGACCCTGACGGACCTGGATGGGAACGCCGTGGAGATGCCCAGCGGCTTCGACGACTTCTCTCCTCTGGCGGACCGGGATTACAGCGACGTATCCCCGGATGCCGCCGCCAATTGCCCAACTGCTGGAGGACGTGATGTCCGACTGCGGCTTCCGCCCGTACAGCGGTGAATGGTGGCACTTTACCGACACTGACGACTACCCGGTGGAGGAGCGCTTCTCCCCGGGCTGAGAAAGGACGACACAACGATGCGCATCATGGCCATTGACTACGGCGACGCCCACACCGGCGTGGCCGTCTCAGACCCCACCGGGTTCCTCACGGGCTTTACCACCGTCATCGACGCCTACCGTCCGGAGGTGGTGGCAGAGCGGGTGGCCGCCCTGGCGGCGGAGCACGGGGCGGAGGAGCTGGTGCTGGGCCACCCCCTGAACATGGACGGCACCCGGGGCCCCCGGGCAGAGAAGGCGGAGGCCATGGCAGAGCTGCTTCGCTCCGCCACGAATCTGCCTGTGGTGCTGTGGGACGAGCGCCGCACCACCATCGACGCCCACCAGATTCTGTTCAACGCCGGCAAGAACGCCAAGAAGCGGAAAAAGGTGGTGGACGCCGTGGCGGCGTCGCTGATTCTGGAGGGATACCTCACCTATAAAAAGAGCCATGGATGAAACGAAGGGTCGGCTTGACAGGCCGACCCTTCGTTGTTTTTTGCATTGTAAGCGACCTTTGACCGGTCTCACATCCTCTTTTCATAATAGAAGTTGGTACCCAGCAAGATCAAAAACGACGCCAGTATCACCACACACAGCGTCAGAAGCGCCACAGCTACCAGCCGCGAGCGCCCGCCCATAGGCCACTATCAGCGCCACCGCCGCCAGCATGCACCCATCCACCAGCAACTGGTAGGCCCGCCAGGCGCTCTTCTGGCTCACCGCCCGGTCCCGCTCGTCAGGCACCGCAGTCCCGTACATCTGCCGTTTTGTGGACTGGGCAATGTTCACCCATCCCAGCGCCAGCATCAACACCATGATGACCGCCAGCTTCAAAGAGGATCCCCGCAGCACCATGATCCCGCCGCAGACGGCCGCCAGGGCGATGCCCACCAGGCCCCAGGTGAATTCCCTGTGGTCATAGATCTTCTTCATATTCCCGATCCTCCCGTTCCTTGTTTTCCGCCAGACAATACAGGTCCTCCACCGTAGTGCCGAACAGCTCCGCAATCCGGTAGGCCAGCAGCAGAGACGGATTATACTGTTCCTTTTCCAGGGAGATGATGGTACGGGCAGACACGTGGACCACCTCTGCCAACTGCTGCTAAGTCATACCCGCCGCCGTCCGCAACTCCCGTACACGGTTTTTCACATACTTCCCTCCCTGTCAGAAATTATGAAGTATCCTTCACATAAAGTTAGCTTCATATTACACCAGCTCTTTTCCCCTGTTAAGCTCCAAACAAAAAGCGGAGCGCTTTTCGCTCCGCTTTTCACAGGGGATCTTGCTTTCTCTGCCACAGCAGCGGCTCAAACATCCGCTCCAGGGCCTTCACCGCCTGGGCGCCGCCCCGAACCAGCACGTCTCCCTGGTCCGGCAGGCTGCTGAGCATGACACTCTTTTCCACATGCAGGTCCGCCTTCAGCAGCTCCAGCATGGCCTGGCGGGAGGCGGATTTTTCATACACCTTCAGGTAGCTAAAGCCCGGGTACTCCGGCGCCGGGTCCAGCCGCACCTTCACCTGCTCCAGCAGGCCCGCCGCGCCCAGGGCATCGTGCAAGGCCTGAATCTTCTCCGTCCGGTCCACGCCCATCAGGTACAGGATCGGGCACTCCTGGAAATAATCCCGGCTGATATAATTGCGATAGGGCGAACTACGGCACTTCTCATACACGTCCCGCTCCGCCTCGTTGCGCAGCTCCCCGTAATAGATCAGCAGCACATCGTCCTGAACACCGTTGAGGAAACAGTGGATTCCCTGCTCCTCAAAGATCTGGCAGCACTGCATGGCCAGTTCCTGAGGCAGCAGGCGGGTGTGGAGGAAGGTCTTCTTCCCCAGATCAAACATGGCGGCGCCGTCCATGACAATTACCGGAAGCCGCAACCGCAGGCCCTGAGTCGCCTCCCGCACGGAGGCCGGAGTCCGCACCGTGGACACGGTGAACAGCAGCCCATCGTCCAGCATCCGGTTCAGTCTCACCCGGCTGGCGGGAGCCAGGGTCTGGCCGCCCAACTCCATCAGCACGCCGTCCAGGCCGGAGACAAACAGGATGTCCCGGCGCTTGCGCCGCGGAAGTTGAAAGGCGTTGACACCGATCCCCACGGCGATACCCAACATGGTCTCCACCACACGATTCCAGACAAAGATCCAGGGGTTGGCATCGGTGATATGCGTCACGGTAATGCTGAGAAAAACCACGCAGGACAAAGACGCCGCGTTGGCCGCCTTCAGTGCCACCGCTCCCCATAACGTGGGAAGAATCAATGCGGCGATCAGCACATAACCCACCAGGGTCCCCCGGATATCCAGCAGATACACCTCGATCAAAATGGCCAGGGCTCCGGCAGCGGAGCCAATGAGGGTGCCGGTGATCCGCTGGAAGGCCATGCGCTTGGTGTCCTCCACATAAGGCTGGACGCACAACAGGGCGGCAATCGAGGAGTAGATCCGCATCTCCTCCCGGTTCACCAGCATGGAAACCAGCAGACAGATCAGCACCGCCGCCGCGGACTTTATCATCCGCAATCCCACATGGGGCAGAGCATGGTCGTGCATGGTCCCTCCTGTTCTCAGTCCTGATCCCGCTCCACCTTCTCCGGCGGCCGGTCAAGCTGCCAGGGATCGTGGAGCAGGCCGTGCAGGCAACGCATGGCGGCGGCGTAGTAAAAACCATCCACAATGCGCTCGTCGGTAACATAGTTGCAGTCCACATACTTGCGCAACACCACGGAGCCGTCCCGTCGGGTTTCATAGACTTTGCGCTTGCGGCCCATGGAGCAGAACACCGGCACGTTGCCGAAGTCATAGAGGTGATGGTAGATGGGCGGAATGCCCAGAGAGGCCATGGAGGTGATGTACAGCGACCCGTGGAAGGGAGACAGCTTTGTCAGAAACCGGGGCAGCCATCCGAAGTAATCCGCCGCCTGCAAAAGCGCCACCAAAGCTTTCAGCGCCAGGCCCGGCACCAGGTTGAAAAGGCCTGCCAGAGCGTCAAAAGAGGTGTCTTCCGGGGCCTCTTTCACCTGTTGCACCTTTTCATGGAACCGGCGGTAGACGGTCTCGGCGGTATCGGCGGCATCGAAGGTCACTTTGATCACCGTGTCCGGAGAGTCGACGGACATCTCCTTCTTGATGGTCATATTCACCTCAATCTCCCGGTCCCGGGTGTAGATCTTCTGTCCAGCGATAAAGCGGTTCAGCCCCGGATAGGCGGCGCAGGTGCGCACATAGGCCGCCAGCAGCGCGTGGAGCATGCCGAAGCCCTCCAGCCCCGCCTGGCGCTTTTCCAAGACATACCGCTCCAGATTGGTGACCTCCAGAGCGTCCTCCAGGAAGTTCTGGGAGGTGTTCCGGGTCTTCATGATATAGGGAGACACGGCAAAGATGGGAGACAGACTCCGCACCCGCCGGCCGTCGTTCCGATCCCCAAATCGGCGGACATACTCCCCTTCCGCCGGAATATGGCGGCGCATGCCCAGAGAACAGCACAGCAGAGACGCCATGCAGCACAGCACGCTGACCTCCGGCAGCCAGTCGTGGAGAGGCCAGCCCTGCTTGCCCAGCAGATCCTCCACAAAAATGTGGTACAACAGCGGCAAACCGAAAAGGAACCACAGGGGTATCTGGGTGGGCACCCGCCCCGTCACCGTGGCAGTGTACAGCACCGCCACCAGGGCATACAGGCACAGACACAGCACCATATGGATCACGGACGGGAAGGTAAATGCCTTTACAGCAAAGAATACACAGCCCATCCAAACCGCCACCGCGGTACGGTACAACCGGTCACGGCCGGATTCCAGAACTGTCAGCGCAAACACCGCATTTGCCGCGATGGGCAGGAAGATTTGGAGCCAAAGCGTCGGGCGGGAGATCGCGTCCTCCCCACAGGCCCAGACGATGCGCACCACTGCCGAACAAACCATCAGCAGCGCTGACAGGACCGCCGGGAAACTGCGTCCCGGCAGCCGGTAGACCACTCGTTTGGAAGTATTCATGGGGTCATTATACCACAGCCCATGAAAATTGGAAAGAAAGAGATGCTTCCTCTGGCATTTTTGGAAAAGGCGCAGTATAATACCGCGTGGCGGGTCAGGCCACAGGCCCACCCTCATCCAGAAAACGGAGGAATGTGTCATGGATCTTCCATTGATTCTATACGTTTTTGTCAGCATCGCGCTCGCTTTTATTATCAAGGGACTGGTGGGCTTTGGCGACCCCCTGTTGTACACACCACTGCTGTCCGTATTTCTACCCAACAGCACCATCACGCCGGGCCTCCTGCCGGTTTCTCTGGTCCTGAATGCCCGGGTGGTGTGGAAAAACCGGAGTCATTTCTCTCCCCGGCTGGTGTTTCCCATCGCAGCCTTCGTCATGCTGGGCATCATCCCCGGCACACTGCTGCTGCAATACGGCTCCCCCTCCGCTCTGAAGCTGCTGCTGGGACTGGTGATCATCGCCATGGGTGTGGAGATGCTGACCCGCAAGCCCGGTACTGGAAAGCCCAGCGCCCTGCTGCGCAGTGTCATGTCCTTTCTCTCCGGTGTCACTGCCGGACTCTTCGGCATCGACCTGTTGTTCCTGGCCTATCTGGAGCGGGTGTCCCAGCGGCGGGAGGAATTCCGGGGCAATGTCTGTTTCATTTTCATTCTGGAGGGTATTTTCCGAACCGTTCTCTACCTCTGGAGCGGCATGTTCACCACCCAAAGTCTGCTGCTGAGCCTGATCTCCCTTCCCGCAGCCCTTCTGGGCATGTGGGTCGGTTCCCTGCTGGACCGGCACGTCAGCGACCGCCTCTCCCACCGTTTCATCATTTACGTATTTATCCTTGGTGGTGTCAGTACTTCCATCTATGCCCTGCTGCAACTGGTATAACGTAAAAAAGAGGCCCTCCGGCCTCTGAAAAAAGACGATGCGCCGCCCTTTTCAGGGCGGCGCGTTTTGTTTTCATTCCTTCACGGTACCGTCGGCATTGAACACCGGCAGCTTCGCAAGATACCGGATGTCGGTGCGATCCGCCGCGGCGCCCTCCGCCAGCACGGCCACCCGGCCGGTCACGGTACCGCCGGCCGCCTCCACCAGAGCTTCCATCGCATGGAGAGAACCACCGGTGGAAATCACATCATCCATCAGCAGCACCCGCTTGCCACGGATCAAATCCGCATCATCCCGGCCCAGGTACAGCGCCTGCTCTCCGGCGGTGGTGATGGACTTGTCCGTCACCCGCAAGGGGTCCGGCATGTAGGCCTTGGGGCCCTTCCGGGCGATAAAATACTTCTTTGCCCCGGACTGGCGAGCCATCTCATGAATCAGGGGGATGCTTTTGGCCTCCGCCGTCAGCATGTAGTCATAGCTGTCCGCCGGGACCAGCTTCAGAAGTTCTCTGGCGCAGGCCACAGTCAGCTCCGCGTCACCAAAAACGATAAAGGCGCCGATGTACAGATCGTCGGTAATCTTGCAAATGGGCAGCTCACGCTTCAGCCCCGCTACAGTCATGGGATAGGTATGCATAGCCGATCCTCCCTCAATTGTATCCTCCCAGGCGTTCGCGCCAAAAAAAGCGCCGAAAATATTATATAATCTTTCCCGGGAAAGTCAAGGGAGGCCACCGGAAAAATCAGGGGCCTTTTTCAGTCCAACCTTATTAAATGGTCATTTTATCCAAAAAATTCTGTTTCTTTTTTCCATTAACAAACGTAAAATTGTGCGTTTTAACAAATTCTGGCCTTGTGTCCCCTGTTAATAAGTGTTAAACTATCTAATAGAAGGTTACAGGACTAACGTGCGCGACCAACAATCGCCAAATATGAGGAGGTTATCGCATATGAACGCCTATCTTGCCAGTGTGATTGAAAATGTCAAGACCAAGCACGCCAATG
>URXS01000100.1 GCA_900551885.1 uncultured Oscillibacter sp. | reverse complement strand
TCCGACAGACAAACCGCTGGAGGCCCTTCCACCGGAAAAGAGAGCGCCTGGAAGTCCAAACGCGATTCCCGTCCCAGCAGGGACAAACGCCCCAAGCCGAAGGGACAGCCGCGTCCCTATGCCCACAGCCGCCCGGTGAAAAAAGGCAAGGGCTCCTTCCGCAAGAAGAAGGAGGGCTGACGGACCGCGCCGCCGCGCCGGCACGTCCGGGGCGGCAATTGCTGAAAAATTTCCCAGCCCTCGGGTTGGAGCTAAACGAGGTGTTTTGATTGGGTATTGAAAAATACAGAGTGCATGAGGTGGCCAAGGACTTCGGCCTTCCCACCAAGACCATCACGGAGATTCTGACCAAGTACGCCCAGGCCCCCAAGAACCACATGCAGGTTCTGACGGACCATGAGCTGTCTTTGATCTTCGACTATCTGACCCAGCACAATCAGGTGTCCAGCATTCAGGTGATTTTTGCGGACACTTTTAAAGAGAAGGAGAAGGAGGCTGCCAAGCAGTCCGCCCCTGAGAAGGCGGCACCTGCCGCCCCTGCGCAGAACGGCGGTAAGCCTGCCGCCAAACCGGCTGGCCAGGCCCCTGCTCAAAACGGCGGCAAGCCTCAATCCAATGGTGCCCCCGCCGCTCAGGCGCCTGCCCAGCCTCAGCAGCCGATGTCCCGGGTGCCCCAGAAGAAGATCGTGGATACCCGTAAGGGCGGCGACGTGAACCTGGCCAAGTACGACCAGCGTTTGGAGGATCTGGCCCCGGAGCGGGCCAACCGGATGCAGCAGCGCAGCGGCAAGGAGAAAATCCGTTCCAACAGCCAGCGCCGCAACGGCATGACCTTCTCCAACAAGCGCCGCCAGGATGAGGCGGAGAAGATGCGCCGCCTGCAGTTGGAGATCGCCAAGAAAGCCCCTGTGAAGGTCATGATCCCTGACGAGATCAGTGTGGGTGAGCTGGCCAGCCGCATGAAGAAGACCGGCGCCGAGGTGGTCAAGTGCCTGATGAAGAACGGCGTCATGGCCTCCCTGAGCCAGATCATCGACTTCGACACCGCCGCCATCATCGCCGAGGAGATGGGCTGCAAGGTGGAGAAGGAAGTGGTGGTCACCATCGAGGAAAAGCTCATCGACGACCACAAGGACGAGGAGAAGGACCTGGTGCCCCGTGCCCCCGTGGTGGTGGTCATGGGTCACGTGGACCACGGCAAGACCAGCCTGCTGGACTATATCCGCAACGCCTCCGTGGCCGCCGGAGAGGCCGGCGGCATTACCCAGCACATCGGCGCCTATCAGGTCCAGGTAAACGGCAAGCCCATCACCTTCCTGGACACTCCGGGCCACGAGGCCTTTACCTCCATGCGTGCCCGCGGCGCCATGATCACCGACATCGCCATCCTGGTGGTGGCGGCGGATGACGGCATCATGCCCCAGACCATTGAGTCCATCAACCATGCCAAGGCCGCCAATATTCCCATCATCGTGGCCATCAACAAGATCGATAAGGAGAACGCCAACCCCGACCGGGTGCTCCAGCAGTTGACCGAGTACGGCCTGGTGCCGGAGGACTGGGGCGGCGACACCATTTGCTGCAAGATCTCTGCCAAGAAGCACATCGGCATCGACAACCTGTTAGAGATGGTCACCCTCACCGCCGAGATGGCAGAGCTGAAGGCCAACCCCAACCGGGCCGGCCAGGGCACCGTCATCGAGGCCCGGCTGGACAAGGGCCGTGGCCCTGTGGCCACCCTGCTGGTGCAAAACGGCACCCTGAAGCAGGGCGACATCATCATCGCCGGCACTGCTGTGGGCCGCATCCGCACCATGATGGACTACAAGGGCGCCCGCCTGACCGAGGCCGGTCCCTCTGTTCCCGTGGAGGTGGCAGGCCTTTCCGAGGCCCCCGAGGCCGGCAGTCCCTTCTTCGCCGTGGCCGACGAACGCATGGCCCGGGAGCTGGTGGAGCAGCGCAAGGCTGAGGCCCGTGCCAAGGCTGCCGCACCGGTGCAGAAGGTCTCCCTGGAGAACCTGTTCGACCAGATCCAGGCCGGTGAGCGTAAGGAGCTGGCCCTGATCGTCAAGGCGGACGTCCAGGGCAGCGTGGAGGCCGTGAAGGCCTCCCTGGAGAAGCTCTCCAACGACGAAGTCAATGTGAAGGTCATCCATGGCGGCGTGGGCGCCATCAATGAGTCCGACGTCATGCTGGCCGCTTCCTCCAACGCCATCATCGTGGGCTTCAACGTCCGGCCCGACGCCGCCGCCCGTGACGGCGCGGCCCGCCAGAATGTGGATATGCGGATGTACCGGGTCATCTACGACTGCATCGATGAGATCACCGCCGCCATGAAGGGCATGCTGGCTCCCAAGTTCCGGGAGGTCGTCCTGGGACATGCGGAGGTCCGCCAGACCTACAAGGTCTCCTCCGTTGGCACTGTGGCCGGCTGTTATGTCCAGGATGGCAAGATCGTCCGCAACTGCTCTGTCCGGGTGGTTCGGGATGGCATCGTGATCCACGAGGGCAGCCTGGCCTCTTTGAAGCGGTTCAAGGACGACGCCAAAGAGGTGGCCGAGAACTACGAGTGCGGCCTGACCGTGGAGAAGTTCAATGACATCAAGGAAGGCGACATCATCGAGGCTTTCACTATGGAGGAGATCCCCCGCTGATCAAGCAGTTTGTTCACAGGTGGCTTTCGGCCGCCTTCCCGCACCGCTCTGCGGCGCCCCGCGTCAGGGGGTCCAAGCGTTTCATCGTTAAATGAAACCTTGCCGCAGGCGGGCTCTGCCCGCTGAGGATGGTGGCCGCCGGGGAGGTTCCGGAAAAGCTGAGCTTTTCCGGAACCGGCGACATCATTGATGCCTTCACCATGGAGGACATTCCCAGATAACCAGGGAGTGACCCATCGAATCATTGCGCACAATAGGGGCGGCGACCACGTCGCCGTCCCTTCGCTTTTTACCTGCGGCCCAGGTAGGAACTCCCGCAAGCCCCACCGCCCCCGGTGAACACTCCAGTCATTCAACCCCTTCCACACAAGGAGGTAACTTTTATGCCAAGCAATCGAATTGGCCGTATCAACGAAGAAATCCAGCGGGAGCTGAGCGATCAGCTCCGCCGCTTAAAGGACCCCCGGGTCTCCCAGGTGGGCATGGTCTCCGTCACCAGGGTGGATACCACCGGCGACCTGCGCTATGCCCGGGTCTATATCTCCGTTCTGGACAAGTCCCAGGAAAAGGAGGTCCTGAAGGGCCTCAAATCCGCTGCGGGCTTTTTGCGGCGGGAGCTGGGACAGACCCTGCAGCTTCGCTACACCCCGGAGCTGCAGTTCATCCCCGACGACTCCATCCTCCACGGTGCCCACATTCTGGAGGTGCTGCGGCAGGTGGAGCAGAAGGAGGAGAGCCGCCAGGATGGCGCATCTCCCAAGGAGGATTGAGCCATGCTGACCGTGGAACAGACCGCCGTGCTGCTGCGGACCTTTGACAACGTCCTGATTTTGACCCATGTGCGTCCTGACGGGGACACCGTGGGCTGCGCCGCCGCACTGTGCGCCGGGCTCCGCCGTCTGGGAAAGACAGCGTACCTGCTGCCCAATCCGGAGCTGACGAAAACCAGTGCTCCCTATTTTACGCCCTACACTGCTCCGACGGATTTTGCACCGGAATGCGTGGTCTCCACTGACGTGGCCACCACCAATCTTCTGCCGAAAAACGCCAAGGTCTATATGGACCGCATTGACCTGGCCATTGACCATCACCCCTCTTTTGAGCACTTCGGGAAGGCCAACATCGTCCGTCCGGAGGCTGCCGCCTGCGGTGAGCTGATCTATGACATTCTGGCCCATCTGGGCCCTGTGACGGCGGAGATGGCCCTGCCGCTGTATGTGGCCGTATCCACAGACACCGGATGCTTTGCCTATACCAACACCACCGCCTATACCCACGCCGTGGCGGCAGCGCTGCTGCGGACCGGCATCGATTACCGGACCGTCAACAAGGTCTTTTTCCGCACCAAGAGCCGCAGGCGGATGCAGTTGGAAGGCGCTATGCTGAACGATTGCGAGTTTTATGACAACGACCGGGTGGCGATTTTGTCCGTGCCCATGTCTTTGATGGAGCGGGTGGGCGCCGATGAAAGCGACGCCGAGGACCTCAGTGCCCTGGGCGGCCAGATCGAAGGTGTGGACTGCGCCGTCACCATGCGGGAGCTGCGGCCGGATGTGTGGAAAATGTCTGTGCGTACCGGAGAACGAGTCAACGCCACGGAGGTCTGCCGCCTTTTGGGCGGCGGCGGTCACGCCGCCGCGGCGGGCTGCACCGTGGAGGCCCCCTGGGCGGAAGCCAAGAAGAAGATCCTGGCGGCCATCGCCCAGATCGTCCCGGACTATCAGGGCTGACCCAGGTCGGCCCGGGAGAGGCAGGTAACCCAATGCCCAACGGAATCCTGATTATTGATAAACCCGCCGGCTGGACCAGCATGGACGTGTGTGCCAAGGTCCGGGGCATCCTCCATGAAAAACGGGTGGGCCACGGCGGCACCCTGGACCCCATGGCCACCGGCGTACTGCCGGTGTTCGTGGGGCAGGCCACCCGGGGCGTGACATTTGCTGAGAACAGCCGGAAGGAATATATGGCGGGTCTGCGTTTGGGTCTCACCACCGACACTCAGGACACCACCGGCACCACCCTGGAGACCCGGCCCGTGAATATCACGGCGGAGCAGGTGCGGGAGGTGCTGGAGCGGTTTCAGGGTCCTCAGCAGCAAATTCCCCCCATGTACTCCGCCATCAAGGTGGGCGGGCAAAAGCTCTACGACCTGGCCCGGAAGGGACAGGAGGTGGAGCGCAAGCCTCGGTCCGTCACCTTCTATGAGCTGGAGCTGCTGGAGCAGGTCAGTGAGACAGACTTCCTGCTGCGATGCCTGTGCTCCAAGGGGACCTACATCCGCACCCTGTGCCACGACATCGGCCAGGCCCTGGGCTGTGGCGGTGCCATGTATTCTCTGCGCCGCACCATGGCGGCGGGCTTTACGGCGGATGAGACGGTGACGCTGGAGGAGGTCCAGGCCAAGGGAGAGGAACTGCTGCTGCCCACAGACAGTCTTTTCTCCGAACATCCCATTTTATTTTTGAAGTCGTCCAAGGCGGAGAAACGGGTCCGCTGCGGCAACCCCATTACCCTGCCGGAGATTCCGGACGGTACTTACCGTATTTACAGCCAGGACCGGCAGTTCCTGTGCCTGTCCCAGGCCAGAGCCGGCACCCTGACATCCATCAAAAACTTTTTCGGAGCATAAGAGCCATGAAAGAGAGAGTTATTGCCCTGGGCTTCTTTGACGGAGTCCACCTGGGTCACGGTGCCTTGCTGCGCCGTACCGTGGAGGAGGCGGCCCGTCGGGGCTGCACTCCGGCCCTGTTCACCTATGATCGCCCCCCGAAAGAGGTGGTCACCGGTATTCCCTGCCCCTTGATCAACTCGCCAGAGGACCGGCGGGACCTGGCGCGCCGTCTGTACGGCATCCGGGACGTGCTGATGGTCCCCTTCGACCACGAGATGATGACCACCTCCTGGGAGGACTTCATCACGGAGATCCTGGTGGGCCGGTACCACGCCGTCCATCTGGTGGCGGGTCACGACCACCACTTTGGCCATAAGAACCAGGGCTCGCCGGAGCTGCTGGCTGAAAAATGCCGCGAACTGGGTCTGGGCTGTGATATTATTCCCAAGGTGGAGGTGGCGGGGATCGAGGTCAGCTCCACCTACATCCGCCGTCTCCTGGAGCTAGGGCAGATTGACCGGGCCAACCGCTTCCTGGGCCATCCCCACACCCTGACGGGCACGGTCCGCCATGGGCGGGGCATTGGCTCATCCCGTCTGTTTCCCACTGCCAATCTCACGGTCCCGCCCCACGTACTGGTGCCCAGCCACGGGGTCTATGTGACCCGGGCCTATCTGCCGGATGGCGCCAGCTACGCCGCAGTCACCAACGTGGGCACCCGGCCCACGGTCAACAACGGTACAGATGTAACGGTGGAGGCCAGTCTCCTGGACTTTGAGGGTGACCTGTACGGTCAGACCCTGCGGCTGGAGTTCTTCCAGCGATTGCGGGATGAGATGCGCTTTGACACTCTGGACGCGCTCCGCTCCCAGATCGCTGCCGACGCGGAGGCTACCCGACAATACTTTGAAACAGCCAAATAAAACGCTAGAAGGCCGGTCCAAAAGGACCGACCTTCTTTTTTTAAATCAGGGCCACCGTCAGCCACGCCAGGCCGATGCCGCCCGCTCCCAGCAGCGTGTACACCGCCGGATTCATCCGGCAAAAACGGCTGAACCGTCCGTGGTCGCCACCGGCGTAATTCCGGGCCACCCGTTTGGCCTCCTCCACCAGCTCCCGGGCGCTGACGCCCTCTCCGGCGGCGTCGTTCCGCACAATGAAGATCGCCTGCTCAAAATACCGCTGGTCCGGGGAATCCACCACCACGACCCGTCTGGAAATGCCTTTCACCATCCGCGCTCTTGCCTCCTGTCGCTCACAGTATGATGGTTTCATTTTGCCGCAGCGGCAGGAGAATTATACCGCTGTCACACCTTTTTTACAGCGCCCTGATTTCCCCGGTACAGCACCTGGATGCCGCAGTCGTCCTGAAGGCCCTCCCGGTGGATGCTTTCGCTTAGAATCAACCCGGCCAGGGCCTGGGGATCATCTCCCTCCCAACCGGCCAACAGGTCCATCAGCCATTCGTCCCGGCCTGGGTCCGCCACACCGTCACTGATGAGGACCGCAAAGCTGCCGGGCTCCAGGGTCGCCCGGGTCACGTCCGGCACTGCCGGGGCGCCCCGAAGGCCTGCCGGCAGCGTGCCGCCGGTGACCCGGCGGACCACGCCGCCCTTCTTCAAATAACTGGGGGCGGCGCCGTACTTGTAAAACGCCACCTCCCCGGTGTCCGGCCGGCAGGTCAGCAGGTCGATGGTAGTGAAGCTACCGGTGTCGGCTCCCCGCAGGGCCATGGCGG
>URXS01000099.1 GCA_900551885.1 uncultured Oscillibacter sp. | reverse complement strand
GAGCAGGTGCTGACGCCCCTTTTGATGCTACTGGGGCTGGTGGTGTCCACCGCGTATCTGGTGGACGGCAGCTACAATCCCTTTCTGTATTTCCGGTTCTGAGAGGAGGAGCGAGCCATGACAAAAGCATACAGCCGGTTTGTAACGGCCCTGTTCTGCCTCTTTCTGGGGGGGCTTCTGGTGTGGCATGTGCTGCTGCCGAACCGGGACCGCTCCGAGGTGGAAAACCGCACCCTGGCCCAAAAACCGGAATTTTCCTGGCAGGCGCTGAAGGACGGCACCTACACCGCCGCGGTGGAGGAGTACGTGGCCGACCAGTTCCCCCTGCGGGACCAGTGGACGGGCCTGAAGGCCCGGACGGAGCAGTTGATCGGAAAGCACCTTTTCAACGGCGTGTACCTCTGCGGTGATACCCTGATCTCCAAGGTGGATGCCCCGGCCGACGGCCTGGATGAGAAGAATCTGAGTTACGTTGCGCAGCTTGCGGAAAAGACGCAGGCGCCGGTGTACCTGGGCCTGATCCCCTCGGCGGCGGAGATCTGGAGCGACCTGCTGCCTGACGGCGCGGAGAGCTGGGACCAGGCCGCCTTCCTGGACCGGGCGGCGGAGCTGGGCCTTCCTATGGTGGATTTCCTGGGAGCGTTGTCCGCCCACGCCGACGAGCCGATCTTCTACCGCACCGACCACCACTGGACCACCCTGGGGGCCTTCTACGGCGCCAACGCTGTGCTGGAGGCGGTGGGGAAGGAGCCCCTCTCCCAGGATGACTTCACGCCGGAGACGGTGACGGAGGACTTCAACGGCACGTTGTACTCCACCTCCGGCATCCACTGGCTGACGCCGGACACCATGGAGTTCTGGGTGGAGGACACGGGTCTGGACATCACCACCTGGCGCTCCGGCAGCCCCCAGCCCGGCACCCTCTATGACCGCAGCTACCTGGAGAAGAAGGACAAGTACTCCGCCTTCCTGGGGGGCAACCAGCCCCTGTGCGTCATCCGCAACGAGGCGCTGGCAGGGCAGGGGAAGATCCTGCTGATCCGGGATTCCTACTCCGACGCCCTGGCCCCCTTCCTGGCCCAGCGGTTCGAGGAGGTCCACCTGCTGGATGCCCGGTACTACCGGGCCCCGGCCTCCCAGTACGCGGCGGAAAACGACATTGACGCCGTGGTGGTGCTACAGAGTATCCCCAACTTCATCACGGACCGGAACATGGTTCTGCTGAGCCAGTGACTGGACGAGAACGGCGCCCCCGCGAAAGCGGGGGCGCCGTTTTTGCAGACCGGTGCGGCGATGTGCGAAAGATCCGCCGGGCGGGGAAGTCCTCAGTCGGTGACGACCTGGCCGTTCCAGGCCAGGATGCCTCCGGCCAGGTCGGTGATGTTGGTATATCCCAGCTCCGAGAGTACCTGGGCCGCCTGGGCGCTGCGGTGTCCGGTGCGGCAGTAGACCACCACCGGCGCCTGCTTGTCCGGCAACAGGACGGACAGGTCCCCGTCCGTCAGGGTCTCCACCGGCAGGCACACGGCGCCGGGGATGTGGCCGCCGTCGTATTCCTCCTGGGTGCGCACATCCAGCACAATGGTCCCCTCCGCCTCCAGCATCTGGGCGGCCTCCTGGGCCGGGACGGTGCGCCAGGGCTCCCTGTTTCCGGCGGCGGGGCTTCCCTGGGCGGTGGAGCGCATGCGGTTGCCCACCAGTTTTAAAACGGCCACGCCAAAACAGATGAAGGCGGCCAGCAGAATAAATTCTTTCATGGAAAAAACCTCCTGTTTCGGGTATGTCTGACAGTATACCCGAAACAGGAGGAAAAGAAAAGAACTTTCTTGAAAGAAGCGGCCCATTCAACCCCTTACAGGGCGGCGGAATAGCAATAACGGCCGTCGGCGTCAGGGCACAGGGGATTTGGGGTGATGTGGTTGCGGGTCAGGAAGTTCTCCAGCACGGTCTGGGACTGTTCCACCAGGGCCTCGTAAGCCGTGCGGCTGTCAGGGTCATTCTCCAGGAACTGCACGTCCGTGGGGGTGGAAAGCAGATAGCGGTACTGGTCGTCGGAGCCGATGAGATAGCTGGAGGCAATGAAGATCTCCGAGCCGTCGGCGTCGGGCCAGAGCCGGTCAAATTCCTCCAGGGTGTAGGCGCTCAGGCTCCACACCAGGCCGTTGCCCAGGATGGATTCGTGGGCAGAGCGCTCATAGAGGCTGAACACCGCGGGGGACGGCTCATCGGCGGCCACCACCGCCAGGTCGTCCCAGGCGGCGGGCACCCGCAGGGAAAGGCCCAGGCGGGCATTGGTGAGAACTTGCCCGTTCACCGTATCCAGCAGCCGCCCATAGGCCGCCTGGCCAGCCTCCGTCAGGGCGCTGTCGTTTCGTTCCAGGTTCTGAAGCCCATAGTCCAGCAGGTCGGCGTCGTCCTGGCCGGCGATGGCGTCGGCGTAGTCCGCCAGGGCCTGGAAGGCTCTGGTCTGCTCCTGGGTATCAAAGGTGCCCAGCAGGTTCAAAAAGGTGCTCTGATTCTCAGAGAACATATAGTAGAGGTCCTTGGCCTGGACCTGGGAGGGGGTCAGCAGGCCGTTTTGCACCAGGACCCGGGCAAGGCAGGCGGCGAACACGGGGCTGTCGCTGCTTCTGCCCACATCGGTGGGGAAATCGCTTTCCAGCAGGGTGGGGCCGCTGCTGGTCATGGTGTGGAACACCAGAAGGTTGTCGGAGTTCATACCGCCCACCCAGCCGTCCTCGGCCATATACATGCCCCCGGCAGTCGTCACCAGGGCGGGGGTGGCGGTGTGGAGTTCATAGCTGTAGGAATAGACCTTGATGCCAAGCTGGGGGTAGGCGGGGGCGTCGTCCGTCAGCTCCAGGGAGGTGATGCGCCAGTCGTCCCACTCCGCCGGGGTGCCCACGTCGGCCCAGACGCCGTTCACATAGGTCTGACTGCCGGTGTGGGTCTGCCACCAGCTCAGCCTCTCCAGCACCCGGTCCCGGGCGGCGGAGACGATTGCCTCCGGCGCGTCGATCCCGTCGGCCACGTGGTCGGTGTAGGTGGTGCCGTCCTTGTAGACCAGCAGGTGTTCCCCGTCAAAGTACACCCAGCGGAAGGCCGTGCCGGACACGTCCGCTTCCCTGTCCAGGGGCACGGAGGCCCACAACGACAGGTTCCGCCGGGAGACGTCCCACCAGTTGAACTCCCGGTAGCTTGCCTCCGGCCAGGCCTGGTCCAGCAGGGCGCCGACATCCGCCTCGTAGACCCGTCCGTCCCGCTGGAAGAACACCTGGGCGGTGGGGCCGGAGGCGGCGCACAGCTCGTCAGCGCCGTCCCCGTCCAGGTCGATGACGGAGGCCGTTCCGTAGGTCCGGGCCAGCAGCACCGGCTGGCCCTGGTCATCCAGGGAATAGTAGTCATTGATTGTGTCGAAGTGGTTGGGGGAAATCTCACCGTCGTAGGAGAACACCATCCCGTCATGGCCCAGCAGATCGTAGTAGCTGGTGACAGATACATCCGCCAGGGTCGTGCCCTCCGGGAAGGTGAAGAAGCAGCCTACGTCCCAGGTGACGATGCCGGTCTCGTCGGAGCCGATCTGGTTTTCCACGGCGGCGTAGAGATTGCCGTCGGTGGATTGGTAGAGGATATAGGTGTCGTCATAGACACCGGTCAGCAGATACGCCTCCGTCTGGTCGCCGGTGTGGCGGGTGACGGGCAGGGGCGTAGAGGCCAGCGGCTCCAGGTCTGTCAGGGGAATGGTCAGCACCGGTTCCCATGCGGGATACACCGTAGAGATGGCGGGCCGCTCCGAGAGAAGATGGGAGACGAACTGCCAGGACCCGTCGGGCTGCTCCGCCAGGGTCACGCACCGGGTGCCGTAGCCGCCGAAGGAGAAGTCCTGGTAGTACAGGCGGACAGTGCCGCCTGCCCGCTCGCCGGCGGAAAACTGCACCGTGGTCCAGGAGGGTTCTTCCTCCAGAGGGCGGAAGAAGTAGTAGGCGTCGTACTCCGGCAGGTAGAGGAAACTCTCCAAAGTCTCCGGGTCCATCTCCGCGGCAGTCAGGCCGGTGTACGCCAGCAGAATGGCATCCATGTCGGCGGCGGAGATTTTCCAGCAGCTCCAGAACTGGTCGCTGCGCTGGCCTACGCTGGCCTCCAGTTGCTGCCATTCCTCCGCCGTCACCTGGTCCGTCATGCCGGTCCCGTTGCAGAACAGGGCGAACACATCCACCTCCTCCGGGGAACCGAACAGGAAGCTCAGAAACTCGTTGGGGATGCAATCGCCGCCGTCCTGGTTGAAAAACTCCTCGTTGAAGTAGGCCAGCTCGTCGCCGGTCAGGGGGGTGGCCGCTGCTGTGCCGTCCTTGGCGCCGGTGAAGGTGACGGCACAGGCCATGGCCGCCAGAGCAAGCACCGCCATCAGCGCCGCTGAGCGGGTCTGGCGGTTCTCGGCAATGCGGGTGATCCGGTCCTTGAGCCGCCGCTTGCCGGCGGTCATGGTGGTGGCGGAGAGCATGGGGTCGCCGGGGCCCCGGCCCACCGGGATCAGGGCCAGCAGGGTCTTTCCATAGGGCACCCGCTCCGCCAGGCCGAGAGAAGCCAAAGCGGCCTCGTCGCAGGCCAGCTCCCCGTCAGCTTTCGATGCCGCGGCGGCCAGCCACACCAGCGGGTCGAACCAGTATACCGCTAGGCACACGCTCCGCAGCAGGGACCACAGGGGGTCCAGGTGACGGGCGTGGGCGCTCTCATGGGCGATCACATGCCGCAGCCGCTCCGGGGTCTCCGCCGCGGCGGGGGTCAGGTAGATGGCGGGATGGATGAGACCAAACAGGCAGGGGGAGGGCAGACCGGATTCCACCAGATAAACCGGGTATTTGCAGTCTTTTACGCTGTAAGGCGTTCTGACTTTACGGAGTTTGCGCCAAAAGCGCAGATTGGTCAACAGCAGCCAGACCGCCATGACCGCCACACCGGCGTACCATACCCCACGCAGCAGGTCTACGGGGGTCAATTTCTGATACTGTACCGCTGTCTCGTCATCCTGGATGACCCAAACTTGGGAGGCGGATGGGGGCATGGCCTGACTGGGGGTCAGGTCCGGGGCCTCTGGATGGGCTGTCAGTGGCTCCTGGTCGGTTGGAATGTAAATCTCTTGGTGCTCCAACCGGGTGGTGACCGCCTGGCTCACCGGCTCCGCCGCCGTCAACAGCGAGAACCCCGCCCCCGGCAGACTGACGGGAATCAGCAGCCGCGCCAGTACCAGCAGCCACAGGGCGTACTGGGCCCGACGGGAGATCCGGTTCCGGAACACCCGCCGCAGGATCAGCAGTGCCAAAATCAGCGCCGAGGAGGTCAGCAGAATCTCTTTCATGTCCCGTCACCTCCCGCCTTTTCCAAAATGGCGGACAGCTCCGCGATGTCCGCCGCCGTCAGGGCCTTTGCTTCCACCAGATTGGAGACCATCAGCCCCAGGCTGCCGCCGTAGACCTTGGAGAGGAAGCTCTTCGTCTCGGCCCGGGCGGCCTCCGACCGCTCCACGGCGGGGTAATACTGGCGGGCCCGGCCCGGCTCGTACCGGACGGCCCCCTTGGCCTCCAGCCGGTCCAGCATGGTGATGACGGTGTTCTTGCTCCAGCCGGTCTCGGCCTTCAGTGCCGCCGTCAGCTCCGTGATGGTCCGGGGAGCCGACTGCCACAGGTGGTTCATCAGCTTCCACTCGCTGTCGGACAGATTGACTTGCATGGGATCACCTCCTGAAAGGGTATACAGATGTCTACCTTCTGCCTTTACCGTACCAGAGAGGTAGACATTTGTCAACCTCAAACTGGTTACAAAACAGAGACGGAGCGGTATCCGCTCCGTCTCCTTTTTTGCGTGATCGGAAGCGCATTCCTCCGGGGGAAGGGAGGCGCTTCCGTATATGCGTCCACTTTTCCGCGTTCCGGCGCGCTCTCACACCGCCCGCCAGAGAAGACGGTTGTCCATAAACTCCGCCTCTGCGCCGCCGTTGTCCAGCAGATAGGCAAGGTACGACCGCAGCGTGCTGCCCACCAGCACGTACTGGCTGAAGTCCATGGTGAGCTGATAGTGGGCAAAGAGGCCCTGCAAGATGTCCTCGAACATCTTCGGCTCCCGGCAGAGACTGCGGACCACGTCGAGGATCTCCAGCACCTTCTGCCGGTTCTTCTCCGCCAGGGGGCGGATGTCCTCCGTTGCCTCGGCGTGGGCGGGGATGAAGAGGCGGCCTTCCAGCCGGGAGACCTTGTCCAGGGTGTCCAGATACCCGGCCACGTCGTAGAGGAACTGGACGTGGTACTTTTCAATGACCGTCTCACTGGTCAAGCAGTCCGCCAGAAACCACACCCCGTCCGCCGTGCCGAAGCCGCACATGTCGAAGAAGTGGCCCGGCAGGGGAAGCATGGTGAGGCCCTCCGGCAGGTTCTCCTCCGTCAGGGTCTGGCACCGGCTGGGCTGGGCCAGGAGAAACTTGTTCCGCAGGGGCTTTGGGGGATACCCGCCGTAGAGGAAGGCGGGCTCCAGAATGGGGTACGTGGTGATGGCGGCGTCGATGCCCGGGGCGAAGGCCGGGGCCTGGAGCCGCTGCTGGAGCAGGGCGTTGCCGCCGTTGTGGTCGGCGTTGGCATGGGTGTTGAGGATGCAGCCCAAGGTCCAGCCCTGGGCCTCCAGGGTCTTCTGCACCTTCCGGCCGGCGTCCTTGTCGCCGCCGCTGTCGATCAGCACCGCCGTCTGCCCGTCCGGCACCCACAGTCCCATTTTGGCGGGGCACTGGATATACCAGGTGTGTTCCGCCGCCTGTATCAGCTCGTACATAAGCGCGCCTCCCCTTGCTGTTTTTCCCAGCGTAGCACAAACGGCGGAAAATTGCACCTCCTTTTTCCCCGGGCCGGGGAAATTCCCTGTCATAGCCGGGGACAACCCCTCATACAGTGGAGTAACAAAAGAAAGGGGGGTCACCCTTGCAAAAGGACAAGAACATTCTGCGGTACCAGGAGGCGGCCCAGTTCCTGCCGTCCCGGCTGCGGCAGGTGGCGCAATCATTGCCGGAGGGGCAGAAGGCGGAGGCGGAGGAGTTCCGCCTCCGGGCGGGGCAGCCGCTGTCGGTACTGCTGCCGGCGGGGG
>URXS01000098.1 GCA_900551885.1 uncultured Oscillibacter sp. | reverse complement strand
GCCGTTGGCGTCCGCCCGCTTTTTTGAATCTTTTCTTATTCCTCCAGGTGATAACCCAGAGCCGTCAGGTCCTGGCGGATCTTCTCCACATGGGCGGTGTCCCGGGTCTCCAGCACCATGGACACCATGCAGGCCCCCACGTCGGAATGCCGGTCCTCCCGGGAGTGGGCAATGCTGAGGATGTTGGCGCCGCTGTCGGCCACCACCTTCAGCATCTGCAACAGGCTGCCGGGTTTATCCACTACCTTGGTGGTGATCTCCGCGATACGGCCAGCCTTGGACAAGCCCTTGGTGATGATGCGGGACAGAGTGGTCACATCCACGTTGCCGCCGGACACCACGCACACGGTCTTGCGGCTGGAGACATCCACCTTGCCGAACATCACCGCCGCCACACTGGTGGCACCGGCGCCCTCGGCCACGGTTTTCTGCACCTCCATCAGCGCCAGGATGGCGGAGGCGATCTCATCCTCGCTGACCGTGACGATCTCGTCCACATACTGCTGACACAGGGCAAAGGTCAGGTCCCCCGGCTTCTTCACGGCAATGCCGTCGGCGATGGTGGCCACACTGCGCAGCTCCGTGGGGCCGCCGGCATGGCGGGAGAGATACATGGAGGCTGCCCCCGCCGCCTGGACACCCACGATCCGGCACTCCGGTTTCAGGCTCTTCACCACAAAGGCAATGCCGCTGATGAGCCCGCCGCCACCGATAGGCACCACGATCTGCTCCACATCCGGCAACTGCTCCAGGATCTCCAGGCCAATGGTGCCCTGGCCTGCGATCACCAGAGGGTCGTTGAAGGGATGGGCAAAGGTGTAGCCCTCCTCCCGCACCAGCCGCTCCGCCTCCGCCGCCGCGTCATCGTAGACGCCGGGGACCAGCACTACCTCGGCGCCATAGCTGCGGGTGGCCTCCACCTTGCTGATGGGCGCCCCCGCGGGCATGCAGATCACGGACTTGATGCCCAGCCGGGACGCCGACAGGGCAATGCCCTGGGCATGGTTTCCGGCGGAGCAGGCCACCACGCCCCGCTTGGCCTCTTCCGGCGTCAGGGACCGGATCTTGTTATAGGCCCCCCGCAGCTTGAAGGCACCAGTCAGTTGCAGATTCTCCGCCTTGATATAAATATTCTCGCCCAACCGCGGGGCCGGGTCCAAGGGCGTCCGCCGGGCAATGCCCTGCAAAGCCTCCTGGGCCTCCCGCACCATATCCAGTGTCAGCATGGCTCCCTCTCCTCACATTCGATTTCTTGCCTTGATTATATGCCCCCCTCCGGGGGATTACAATGGACGATTCTCCCAAACGTTTTTCTGATAGATACATAAAATTTACAATATGTATTTATATTGTGGACAAATTCTCCTCTCCTGCAATCATGCCCCCGCCGGAACCGTTGCAATATTTTTTGATGCACGCCGCCGTGCAACTTTCGCCCCAATGCCTCCCTGATTGGCCCCGTTCGATCCCCCCGTCCGGGGCAAATACAATGAGGAGGCGAAGAGGATTTGAGTAATTTTGGAGAGACCTGGCGCATTGACGGTGTCACTGCCGCCTATGTCACCCCAGGTCCGGCCAACAGCCAGTACCAGGTACTGTTCGAGCGGAGCAATGCCGAACTGCCAGCCATTGAGGCCATCAACTGGTCCGCACCCACAGTGGAGCTGCTGCGGATGGACTGTCCCGACATACAGGGGCTGCCGAAGGGCTACGGTTTCACCGTGGCAGATATCACTTACGATCACAATGCCAGAAGCTACACCGTGACGCTACAGGTGGCGGAGCAATACCTGGGAGATGTGACCGGCTACATGTCACAGGTGGCAGAACTGGAGGACCAGGTCAACGGCCTCACTGGCCAGATGGCCGAAGCCCAGGCACAGATAGAAGCCGCCCAGGCACAGGCCGAAGAGGCCCGCACGGAGGTGGAAGAGGTAAAGGCCGCATCCGCGCAGAAGGATGAAACCATCGCAGCCCAGGCACAGGAGATCGAGGCACTGAAGGCCGACAGCGGCGCCGCTGTAGTGGAATCTCTGGAGAACGCCTATCAGGAAGGAGTGGAGAGCAATGGCTGAGATCGTAACCATGGCCCAGGAGGAGTTGCGTGAGCGGGGCGCTGCGGACGCGGCGGCCCTGGCGGCTAAGGCTGTCTCCGGCGATGCGGACGGCACCGCTCTGATCGCCGGAGAGAACCAGATCCCCACCTGGCGGCAGCGGGACTATTCCAGCGTGCCGGTGGGTACCCCCTACAAGTGGCAGGGGCAGGTCTACAAGCTGTGGCAGCAGCATGACGCCACCCAGCAACCGGACTGGAGCCCGGACAAAGCAGTGAGCTTGTGGGACATCTGTCACACAGCGGACCCGGCGGCAGCCAAGGCGTATCAGGCTCCCCAGGGCAGCCGGGGCCTGTATCAGACCGGGGAGTGCTGTCTGTTCGGTGGACACGTGTGGCGGTCTAAAATCGACAGTAATTCCTGGGCCCCTGATGCCTACCCGGCCGGTTGGGAGGACCTGGGCGCCCCGGAGGCGACACAAACATGACGGAGAGCCTTCTCACCGCTCTGGTTACCGGCGCTCTGACACTGCTGGGCGTCATCATTTCCAATAACCGCCGCCAGGCAGTAACGGACACCAAGGTGGAGGAACTTGCCCGGGAGGTCCGGGAGCACAACAACTTCGCCCGGCGGCTGCCGGTGGTGGAGGAACAGATCAAGGTCATCAACCATCGGATCGGCGATCTGGAGGACTTCCACCGCCCCACCCCCTGAACAGGGCGGCAGACATGAGCGGAAAACGATTGGAGCAGCCGGTACGGCGGCAATGGACCGCCTCCAAACTGATTGCCCTGGGACTGCTGCTGGTGGATGCCAGCGCCACTTACATTGTGCTGTATCTGTGCTGGCTGTCCATCCAATACCAGTTCACAGGAAGTCTGCCCTATCTCACCGCCCTGATCGGCGCTCTCCAGGCCGCCACGGCGGTAGTGCTGGGGGCATATTTCAGCAAATCCAAAGCAGAAAATACCAAGGGCGGCATCACCTATGACGCCGCCCTGACACGGGAGGGAGATCTTTAAGTGAACGAAACCATTCTCAAGCGGATCGCCACGCTGCTGTCGGTCAAGTCTCTGGTGACGCTGACCCTCACCGGCGTGTTCGCCTGGATGGCGGTGGCAAACGCCATCAGCCAGGATTTCATGACCATCTACGCGGTCATCATCGCTTTCTATTTCGGCACCCAGAGTCAGAAGGTGCAGGACGCGGTGGACAAGGCGGCTGACGATGGCCAGCTCTGAGACATTGCTGGACCTGGCCCGTGGGGAGATCGGCTACTGTGAGTCCCCCGCCGGGTCCAACCGCACCAAATACGGTGCATGGTACGGACTCAACGGCCAGCCCTGGTGCATGATGTTCCTGCAATGGCTGTTCCACCAGGCCGGGGCAGAGAAACTGCTGCCGGTCCGGACCGCCTCCTGCGGTGCCCTCATGCGGGCAGCCCAGGCGGTTGGGCAGTGGGTCACTACCGGCTATCGGCCGGGGGACGTGGTCATCTACGACTTTCCCGGCGGTGCCGCCACGGACCACTGCGGCATTGTGGAGGCGGCGGACAGCGGTACGGTAACGGCCATCGAGGGCAACACCGCCGTGGGCAATGACAGCAACGGTGGAGCTGTGCTGCGGCGGGTGCGATCAGTGAACCAGGTAGTCGGGGCTCTGCGCCCCCGGTATGACCAGGAAGAGGAGGAAACTGTGGTCAGATACGCTTATCTCAGTGACATTCCCGAAAAATTTCGGCCCATCATTGAAGCGCTGATGGACGCCGGCATCATCCAGGGCGACGGCAGTGACCCTACCGGCAACGGTGATGTGATCGACTTAAGCCACGACCAGGTGCGGACCCTGGTGTTCGCCTACCGGGGCGGTGCCTTTGACGCCCGGCTGAAGGCGGCCGGGCTGAAGCCCGCGGTGGAGTAACGCAAAATTCCCCTGACGCAGCCGCGTCAGGGGAATTTTTTTGTCGATTTACAATGAAAAGGTCTGACCCTGGCAGCGGACCGGGATCGTCTGGTCCCTGAACTGGGGATAGTGGGTCAGGAACGCATCGGTGAATCCGTAATCGTCCCACTGGTGCATGGGAAGAAAGTGCCGGATCTCCGCCAGCTCCAAAAAGTACTTCGGGCCCCGGTAGCCGTCCACCCCCAGACGGGGGTCCAGGGGCAGCATGGCCAGGTCGATTTGGCGGCCCCGGAGGGGCTCGGCGTACCGCTGGAAATCCACCTCCATGTTCCGGTTCCAGGCAGGGTCCTCCCCCTCCCAGTGCCACCAGTTCAGGTCCCCGGCGTGAAAGATGGTCTGTCCCTCCGCCGTCACCAGAAAGGCAACTCCCTCGTCCGTGGAGGGCAGCGTCTCCACCGTGACGCCGGGAAAGGGCTCCGCTGCCTCGTTGCCCGCCAAAACCCTGCACCGGGCCGCAGACGCCTCGCCCAGGCCCCAGCGGTCCCGATTCCGCTCCGTCAGGCGGATGCCCTTGCCCAGCAGGAAACGGGTATTCTCCCCGTCCAGGGCGAAGATCTTCGGGTCAAAGTGGTCCGGATGGTGGTGACTGGCAAAGACCGCCAGAGGCTTGTCCGGCAGCGGCGGCAGGTCTCCCTTCCACCAGTCGAACAGCAGGCACACGCCCTCCAGCTCCACCAAAAAGCCGCTGTGGGCCAGGAACGTGACCTGCATCACAGGTACTTCACCGCCGTGCCGTAGGCGATGACCTCCGCCGCTCCCTGCATCACCGAGGAGGACCCGTAGCGGATGTTGATGACGGCGTCGGCCCCCAGGCGCTCCGCCTCGTCCACCATCCGCTTGACAGCGATCTGGCGGGCCTCGTTGAGCATCTCCGTGTAGCCGGTGATCTCGCCGCCCACCAGGGTCTTCATGCCCGCCATGAAGTCCTTGCCGAAGTTTTTGGACTGGACCACGGTGCCCTTCACCATACCCAGCACCTGAAATTCCTTTCCGGGAATGTAATCAATATTGACCAGCAGCATCCAATTCTCCTCCTTCAATTTCTTTGAACCTCTGCCGCAGTACCTTGACAGATACCAGCAGGGGAAGCAAACTCAACACGGCCAGCGCCGCGAACAGGTAAAAAAGCCATCGCGGCAAGTCAGGAATCCAGCAAAGGGACGCGAAGGCGACCGCGCAGCCCACCTGCAGCAGGGCAAACAGCAGCACGCCCCGGACCGCCTCCCGCTTGCGGCGGCTCCTTTTCGCCTCAATACTTTCGGGCTTCATCCTCTTCTCCTCCTTTGATCTCCCGCAGGCGCTGAAACATAGCGGCAAACACGCCGATTACCACCGCTACGCCGAAGACGCCGTACACGATCATGATGCCCACCGCCGCGGGAACCGCGCCGTCCTGCAGCATGGCCCACAGCAACGAGCCGATGAACAAAATCACCACCAGTGCGGTGCCGGTGGCGGCCAGCACCGCCCCCATAGCGCCGGAGGAGCGCTTAGTATTGTTTGGCATCGTCCGCCTCCCCCTTCTCGATCTCCTGTACCCGCTGGACCAGGGCCAGCAGCACGCCCAGGATGATCACGCCCGGAATGGCTACCAGCACCACCACCAGAGGCAGCGGCGGGGCCTGGTCGGCGTCGATGGAGAAGCCCCACAGCATCAGGGCCATCAGGCTGGCCATCAGCGCCACGGTCAGCACCGTCACCACCGCCGGGGCAATGTACCGCACCCGCCGGGTGTCCCCGGCCTGGCGGTTGAGGAAAGTGGCGCCCTGGTGCTCCAGGGTCTCCATCTCCGAAAGCAGCGCCTGGGCATCCAGGGCGGAGAGAGGCTCCTCCCGGTCCTTCAGCCGGCGGCACAGCTCTATGGACTGCTCCAGATTCTTTTTCTCCCGCTCCAGCGTCACCAGGTGGCGGCGCATGCCGTCCCCCACGGTGTGGGTCCCGGACTGCATCCGGCGGATCTCCTCCAGAGGCAGGCCCAGCTTGCGCAGCAGCTTGATTCGCCGGAGGGCCTCCACCTCCGCCTCGCCGTAATCCCGGTAGCCGTTTTCGCTGTTGCGCCGGGGCGTCAGCAGTCCCTCGGCCTCATAAAAGCGGATGTTCTTCTTGGTAATGCCCACCAGGGCCTCCACCTCGTTGATCTTCAAGGGCTTTCGCCCCCTTTCCGTCTGTATCGTATACCTTCCACACGGGGGAAGGTCAAGGGGTTTTTGAAAATTTCCCGCCAGGGGGTGGGAAGTGACGACAGGATGTGGTACAATCATACCATGTGCGACACGGAACTGACAACCGAAAAGATTCTCCAGTCCCTGCCGGGGCCCCTGCTGGCCTGGTACCGGGAAAATGCCCGGGACCTGCCCTGGCGCCGGACGGCGGACCCCTATCGGATCTGGGTGTCGGAGATCATGCTGCAGCAGACCCGGGTGGCGGCGGTGCTGGGCTGCTATGCCCGGTTTCTGGACGCCTTCCCCTCGGTGGAAGCTTTGGCTGCCGCTCCGGAGGAACATCTGATGAAGCTGTGGGAGGGCCTGGGCTATTACAGCCGGGCCCGAAATCTTCAGAAGGCCGCGAAAATTGTGGCAGCGCAGGGTACCTTCCCGAATACCTTCCAAGGCCTGCTGGCCCTGCCGGGTGTGGGGGAATATACCGCCGGAGCCATCGCCTCCGCGGCCTTTGGCCGGCGGGAGGCGGCGGTGGACGGCAACGTGCTGCGGATCTTTACCCGGCTCACGGACTGCCACGACGACATCGCGGACCCCAAGGTGAAGCGGGCCGTCCGGGACCAGCTCCAGGCGGTGATGCCGGAGCGGGAGGCAGACATCCGCATCTTCAACCAGGCCACCATGGAGCTGGGGGCCACAGTCTGCGTCCCCAACGGGCCGCCCCGGTGTGAGCGCTGCCCGGTACGGGCGCTGTGCCTGGGCCGCATCCGTGGCACGGCGGAGAGCCTGCCGGTGAAGCGATCCAAGAAGGAGCGGCGGGTGGAGGAAAAAACCGTCTTTGTGCTGCTGCGGCAGGGCCGGGTGGCCCTGCGGAAGCGGCCTGACACAGGTCTTCTGGCAGGTCTTTGGGAATTTCCCAACGTGGAGGGTGCCCTGGACGAGGCCGCCGCGGGGCAGGCCGTGGCCGCCTGGGGCCTGACGCCCAAAGCCTGGCG
>URXS01000097.1 GCA_900551885.1 uncultured Oscillibacter sp. | reverse complement strand
GCGGCGAGAGCGGAGGCGAGACCAAGCGCCGCCGGCCCCGGCACCGGGGTGGCCGCCACCGGAACAAGGGCGGCGAAGGCGCAGCCCAGCCTACTCAGAGTGAATAAGTACGGTGTCCCCGCCGTCCGCAACCCGGGCGGCGGGGTATTTTGCGGGAATCAGATGACTGTAAGGAGGACCTTTTATGGGAAGATTTGACGGCGTACTGCTGGCCAGCGACTTTGACAATACCCTGATCTACACGGAGGAGGCCCTCCGCTCCGGCGCTCCGGTGCCGTCCCTGTCCCCCCGGAACCGGGAGGCTTTGGAGTGGTTCATGGCGGAGGGCGGCCGCTTCACCGTGGCCACGGGACGGGCGCTGGCGGCCTTCGTCAATTATGCCGGCGGCGTGCCCATGAACGCACCGGCGGTGATCTGCAATGGTGCTGCCATCTATGATTTTCAGAAGAAGGAGTACCTGGACTACGCCTTGCTGGATGAGGATGCCCGCCGCCGTGGCCAGATCATTCTGGACCGCTTCCCACCCCTGGCTGTGGAGGCCTACCACATCGACAATGTGATCCACGCGGTGCGGCCCAACCATATCACCCGCCAGCACGAGCACCTGACGAAAGTGGCGGTGACGGAGGCCCCCTCCTTGCTGGAGGTGCCCATGCCCCTGGGCAAGCTGCTGTTCGAGGCGGAGCACGACGTGCTGCAGGGCGTTCTGGACCAACTGACAAAAGAGGGCTGGGACAAGGACTATGAGCTGATTTTCTCCGGCAAGACCCTGCTGGAGATGACTGCCAAAGGCGCTAATAAGGGCGGCATGCTCCTGCGCCTGGCGGCGCGGCTGAGCATCGCCCCGGAGCACATCTACTGCGTGGGGGACGAGGCCAACGACATCCCCATGCTGACCGCCGCGGCCCAGGGCTTCGCCCCCGCCAACTGTGTGGAGGCGGTGCGCCGGTGCGGTGCCACCGTGGTCTGCGACGCCCGGGAGGGCGCCCTGGCGGACGTGGTGGAAATTCTGGAGAAAAAATATACATAAATGCCAATAAACCCCTTCCGCAACCGCTGGTTGCGAAAGTTCCAGCTTTTGTCGCTGGCCGGGGAGCTTCCGGTCTGGTATCCTGGCCGCAGAAAATGAGACAGGAGGAACAGCCCATGACCTTCGGTGAGAAGCTGCAGAAGCTCCGGGCCCGGGAGGGATTCAGCCAGGACGCCCTGGCGGAGCTGTTGGATGTGAGCCGACAGGCGGTCAGTAAGTGGGAGCGGGACGAGGCCATGCCGGAGGCGGAGAAGCTGGTCCGCATCAGCGACCAGTTTTCCGTCACCATCGATTCCATGCTTCGGTCGGACCGGGAGATCGCCGCTCCGGCGCCGCCGGACCGGCCCCCCGCGTTCCTGCAGGCTCTGGGAAGCTGGTACGCCCGGCGGGGCTGGCTTTTGGGCGTTCCGGTGGCGTTGTGGGGCGGATGGCAGCTACTGAGCCTCAGCGGCAAATGGGGCAGTGTGTCCCAGTTGGTCCGGGAGGGACAGATGCGCACGGCCCAAGGTATTTTATGGCTGCTGTTTGCCAATCAGGCCAGAGCGGTCGCGGCGGCGGGACTACTGCTGGCGGGCATCCTCCGGATGCTGCTGGGCCGCCGGAAAGGCGGCGGCTTGCGCTGGTACCACGCCGGCTGGACCGGACGATGCCCCGGCGATAGGCAGAGGGCCAAAATCAAAGATCGGGAAAAGAAGAAGGCAAATCCATGGGTGGATTTGCCTTCCATTTTTTGCTCTCAAAAAATTTTCCCCTCCCTCTCTTGACAAACAGAGAAAATGTGTTATTGTATTAATTGCTTAGTACAACAACACAAGAGGAGGTGTTTCCGTGAAGTGGCAGTTTTCCAACGACGCGCCCATTTACTCCCAACTGATTGATCAGATTCAGGTGGGCATTGTCTCCGGCGCGTTTCCGCCGGGAGAGCGGCTGCCATCGGTGCGGGACCTGGCCACAGAGGCCGGGGTGAACCCCAACACCATGCAGCGGGCACTGGCGGAGCTGGAACGGGACGGTCTGGTGTACTCGCAGCGGACCGCCGGCAGATTCGTGACGGAGGACCAGAGGATGATTGACAATGTGAAGCGGAGCCTGGCGCAGCGGCATATCCAGGCGTTTTGGGAGGCCATGACCCGTCTGGGCTATGACCGGGAAGAGGTTCTGGCGCTGATGCGCCGGGAGATATCCGAGGAGGGAAGCAACAATGGCAGTTCTGGAGTGTAAGGATTTGAGCAAGCAGTACGGCGGTGCGCCGGCTCTGACCCATGTGAATCTCACCATCGAGCCGGGGCGGATCGTGGGGCTGCTGGGTCCCAACGGCAGTGGCAAGACCACCCTCATCAAGCTGGCCAACGGCCTGCTGACGCCCAGCGAGGGTGAGGTATTGGTATGCGGTATGGCGCCGGGGAAGGAATCCCACGCCGCCGTCAGCTATCTGCCGGAGCGCACCTGCATCCCCACCTGGATGTCGGTGCGGCAGTTGATGGATTTTTACGGGGACTTCTACGCGGATTTCCGCCGGGAGGCGGCGGAGGAGATGCTGCAGCATCTGAACATCCGCCAGACCCAGCGAATCAAGCAGATGAGCAAGGGCACCCGGGAGAAGGTGCAGCTCATCATGGTCATGAGCCGGGCGGCGAAGCTGTATCTGCTGGATGAGCCCATCGGCGGTGTGGACCCCGCCACCCGGGACTACATCCTCTCCACCATTATCAGCAACTACAACCCCGAGGCGGCGGTGGTGATTTCCACAC
Source organism: uncultured Oscillibacter sp. (assembly GCA_900551885.1). Classification (GTDB taxonomy): domain Bacteria; phylum Bacillota; class Clostridia; order Oscillospirales; family Oscillospiraceae; genus Oscillibacter. The sequence continues at coordinate 4,391 of URXS01000097.1, read as the reverse complement.
ACCTGATCGCCGATGTGGAGAAAATCCTGGATGAGGTCATCTTTATCAACCAGGGCCAGGTGATGCTCCAGTCCTCCGTGGACCAGATCCGGGAGGAGAAAGGCATGAGTGTGGACGCACTGTTCCGGGAGGTGTTCAAATGCTGAGGAAGCTGTTAAAGCACGAGTTTCGTGCCACCGGGCGCATCATGGGCCCGCTGTATCTGGTGCTGCTGGTGACGGCACTGTGCGCCAATTTTTCCACCCGGGTCATGGACAGTGCGGACAACCGGCTGCTGAACATCCTGGGGACGCTGGTGGTCATGGCCTTTGTGGTGGCCATCATCGGCGTGTGCTTCATGAGTTTTGCGCTGATGCTCCAGCGGTTTTACCGAAATCTCCTGCGGGACGAGGGTTACATCATGTTCACCCTGCCAGCCTCCGTCCACCAGCAGGTGTGGAGCAAGCTGATCGTCTCCGTGGTATGGTTTGCCGCTACCGCCGTAGTGGTGATGCTGGCCTGCGTGATAGCGGTATATCAGGTGGGATTTGTGATGGATTTCTTCCAGGTCATGCACCAGATTCTGGAGAACATGACCGCCTACTATGCCCTCAATGGCACCGCCATCGCCCTGGAACTGCTGGCGCTGTGCTTCGTCAGCGGCGCCGCCTTCGCCCTGCAGTTCTATGCCGCCATGGCCGTGGGCCACAGCTTCTCCAACCACAAGATGGCCCTGTCGGTGGTGTTCTTCTTCGCCTTCCAGTTTGTCAGCCAGATCGTGGGCACGGTGCTGCTGGTGAGCCTGGATGGCTCCCCTCTGTTCGAGTTTCTGTCCACTCTGGATATCCAGCTAGACGCCATGGCCGGTGTACACCTTGGAATCTGCCTGCTGTTGGTGCTGTCGGCGGTCTATGGAGCCATCTTCTATTTTGTAACCACTTATTTCTTGAAGAAACGGCTGAATCTGGAGTAAACTAAACCATACGTGTCCGGGGGCGGCGCACAGCCCGCCCCCGGGAATGACTACGAAATTTGGAGGATGTCCGGATGCCGGTTGAGACCATGTTCCACGAATTGCTGCTGACCTTCCTCACCGCCATGGTGCCGGTGGTGGAGCTGCGGGGCGCTATCCCGGTAGGTGTGGCGGCGGGCTTGCCGCCGGCCGCGGCCTGTATCGCCGCCATCCTGGGGAACATGGTGCCGGTGCCCTTTATTTTGTTGCTGGTCCGCCGGGCCTTTGCCTGGCTGCGCGACACGAAGCTGCTGGGGCCGAAGATCGTCTGGCTGGAGCGCCGGGCCCACCTGAAGGGGCGCCTGGTGCGCCGTTACCGGCTGCTGGGTCTGGTGATCCTGGTGGCCATTCCCCTGCCGGGCACCGGCGCCTGGACCGGCGCCCTGGTGGCGGCCCTGCTGGATATCCGGATGCGCCACGCGGTACCCGCTATTTTTCTGGGCGTGGCGATCGCCGGCGCCATCATCACGGTGTTGACCATGGGACTGGTGCATCTGTTTTGAATCCGAAAGGAGATTATCATAATGAAAAAACGGCTGCTGGCTGCGGGTATGATGTCCGCCTTGCTGGTTGCTTTGACCGCCTGCGGCGCCGCCGACCCGCAGGATGCGGTTTCAAAAGAGCTGGAGATCGATGTGTCCGGCGGCAGTGAGGTATCCGATTACGATACCCACAGCGGAAATGGAGACGGTGTGTCCTGCGTGGTTTTCAGCTTCGCAGATGATCAGGTGGCACAGGAGATCGAAGGCGATTCCGCGTGGAGCGCCCTGCCTATGGACCAGACGGCGCAGGCCCTGGCCTACGGGGTGTCGGACGAGACCTCCAGCGTGGGGCCGTACCTGACGGACGACGCGGAAGAACCGCTGCTGCCGGAGGTCCAGAACGGCTATTACCGCCTGATCGACCGGCACAGTGACGCCGGGGACGGGCAGAACCTTTTGGAGCGGTTCTCCCTGAACCTCACCCTGGCGCTCTACGATACCGACAGCAACACGCTGTATTTTTGCAAGCTGGACACCTGAGCGGTGCGGCCCCGGACGGGGGATGCATTGCTGACAATGACGATGGATGCGGGAGGAAGCCTGATGAAAAAGATCGCTCTGCTATTGACGATGATGGCCTTGGTCCTGACCGCCTGCGGCGGAAAAACGGATGAGGCCGAAAAGACCCACTATTATGAGATCCTGGACGGCGCCGGTGAGACGCTGTACACGGTGCAAGACCAGAAACGTGTGGAGCAGATCGATGAGCTGGTGAACACGGCGGGCATGGAGATCAGCCATGCCGGTAGCGCGGAAGGCGACCCCCTTTACGTCTATGTCTGCTGGCAGGAGGCCACCGTCCACGCCGGAGAGGACCTGGCGGCGGAGCGGGAATATTTGGAGGCTTTTCGCCTTACGGTCCGGAAGGACCATGACCAGATCACCACGGAGGTGGTGACCTCCGCGCTGGAGGATCTGGCGGGGATCCTGCCGACAGAGGACCTGGGAGAGCTGCTGACGTTTACCACCGAGGCCCTGCCGGATACCGCGGCGGCTCTCCGGGACCCGGCGCAATTCGCGGAATAAAAAAAGAACCGAGGCAGACCATTGGGCCCGTCTCGGTTCTTTCTTAGCCTCTGGAGAATACCTTTTTTCCACCGCTCCACACCGCCCGGATGGCATCTTCCTGCCGCAGGTATACCGCCCGCTCCAGCCGCTCCGCCGGAGTGAGGGGGTGGGGTTGGGGCAGGCCGCTGTCGGAGAGCACCAGGGCGTGGAGAGAATTGCCCGGGGCGAAGCCCGGCTGCTGGCCGAAGTAGGCGGCCCCGGCGGAGGTGCCCAAGTACCAGCCCTCCGCCACGGTCAGGAAGTCTGTCTGCCAGCCGTCCAGAATCCGGCGGGCCTTGGAGGTCCGCACGGCAGAGGCCACCACATCGAACATGTGCAGCTCATCGCCGCCGGCGATGTCGCTGCCCAGGGCCACCTTCAGCCCCTCCTGCAGCATCACCCGCACCGGCGCCACGCCGGAGCAGATGTTCTGGTTGGAGTCGGCACAGTGGACCACGGTCACCCCGGCCTCCTTCATGGCGGCGCGCTCCCGGGCGTCGGACCAGACGCAGTGGGCCATGACAGTGCGGCCGTTCCAGAGACCGTACTTGGCGTAGGTCTCCCAGTACTGTTTGCAGTCCGGGTGGAGCTCCTTCACCCAGGCAACCTCCGCCTGGTTTTCCGACAGGTGGGACTGGACCGGCAGGTTCCGCTCCGCCGCCAGCTTCCCCAGGAAGGCCATCAAGGTATCGGAGCAGGAAGGGGTGAACCGGGGGGTCAGCATGGGTTTTACCAGATGGAAGTCCTGGCAGCATTCCAACCAGCGCAGGGTCTCGGACATGGATTCCTCCGTGGTTTCCTCCAGCACGCCGGGCAGGCTGTTGCGATCCATGTTCACCTTGCCCACATAGCCAGTGACCCCGGCCTTCTCCAGCTCCTCCATCAGAATCAACGTGGCGTCAGTGTGAAGGGAGGAGAACATGCACACCCGGGTGGTGCCGTTTTCAATCAGCTCCCGGGCCAGGCGGTGATAGATCTCCCGTGCGTAACCCGGGTCCGCGAACCGGGCCTCCGTGGGGAAGGCGTAGGCGTTCAGCCAGTCCAGCAGAGGCAGGTCCATGCCCATGCCCAGCATGGGGTACTGGGGGGCGTGGAGGTGCAGGTCCGCGAAGGACTGGAGGATCAAATCATTTCCAAAATCCTCAACCTCTCCGTCGGCGTATTGCTCCGGCAGAACGGGAAACACCCCTTGGATCACGCCGTCCTCCGCCACCAGATAGCCGCCCTCCGTGACTTCCAGCCGGCCCAGGGCCGGGGCGGAGACGACGGTACCCTTCAAAATCGTCAAGCTCATCAGTCCATCTCCTTTTCATTTTCTGGACACAGCAAAAAAGCGCCCGCCGGGACAGGAGAAAAGCCCCCTCCGGCAGACACTCATAGTGAAGCCTTGGGCGGCTCCGTAGAGACGTTCGCACCATAGTCAGCGAACCTATATGAGTCTTTGACTGGTCACTTACACCTTATCATATTGCCGCCGGAATTGCAAGATGCGCCGCCGGAATGGAGATACCTCGTCACCGGACGGGGCCCTGCCGCTTATACTGGCGTACGGGCGGATTCCGCCCAGTTCCGGAAAGGCGTTGATCTTACATGCTGCAATCTCTTTACTGGGCGGCTCTTGGTACCGGGTTCACCTTTTTGATGACCACCCTGGGGGCCGCGTTGGTGTTCTTTTTCTCCGGGGAGCCCCATCCCCGGTCCCAGCGGACGCTGCTGGGTTTTGCTGCCGGGGTCATGACGGCGGCCTCCGTGTGGAGCCTGCTGCTGCCGGCCATCGACCGGGCGGCGGGCGGGCCCCTGCCGGGGTGGTT
>URXS01000096.1 GCA_900551885.1 uncultured Oscillibacter sp. | reverse complement strand
CCGCCGCTGCGGGTCGCTGCGGCCGTCTTGTCGAGTATCTCGCTCACGTAAGGCGAAAATTTGACGAGTATCTCCCCCGACTTGTGCTCGGCGGGGGTGTCCGGGCCCGTGCCGGGCGTCGGGAGCTCCTCGTTGGTGCAGGCGGTAAATGCCAGGAATGCAATGGCAAAAATGCCGTATAAATAGTTTTTCATCGTCTTGATTATTTGGTCGTATCCTCGTCTTCGTCTTCCGCACCGGGGTCTTTCTTGTACCCCTCATAGAATTTATAGTAGTAGTTCAGGTTGGCGGGTTCGTTGCCGAATCCGGCCGATGCGCCCTTACCTTCCTGCGTGAACACGAGTTGGAAGGGTGACCACCAGTCGAGGGCGGGGTGGTAGAGCAGCCAGTCGGGCAGTTCGCCGGTCAGGCGGTTGAGGTTGATGGCGAAACGCTTGGTATGCGGCATCACCTTCGGGGTTCCGATCAGCGCACGGGGCAGCGTGTCGGCGTCGATGATGTCCTGTTCGGTGTATTTCTCCCAGTCGTCCATCTTGGGCAGCGGGCCCTGCAGGTAGTTGACCGATAGTTGCAGCGTGTCGAGATCCCATTCGATCATGCGGCGCGGGAATCCTTCTTCATCGACGAGGCCGCCGTAGTTGGTTTCGACGGTGTTGCTCAGGTCATAGATATTCCTGCGCGTGTTGGCGCCCATGAGCAGCGTCCGCAGTTTCGGGAAGTTGGTCGGGTTGATCTCGTCGGGAATCTTCTGGAAGTTGTTGCTGCTCAGGTCGAGGAACTCGAGGTTCTTGAGCGCCGTGAAGTTCTTGTCCAGCGAAACCAGCCCGTAGGCGGCGATGGTGAGGCGTTTGAGCTGGGTGAGCTTGGTGATGTGCTCGCCGGTGGTGAGGTCTTTCAGGAAGGCGTTGACGTTGCTGTAGAAGTTCAGTTCGTCGGCGGCCGTCAGGTACTGCACCTCGAAAGGCAGCTCCTCCTTGGTGTTGAACATGAAGAACCGGGCGTATTTCACGCGGCCGTTCTTCTCGGGCGTGTATCCCGCCATGCCCTCCTCCCAGAGGAGAATGGCGTCCTCCCCCCGGCCATACCAGACGGCTGTGATCTCCCGGTCAATGCCCTGGCTCTCCGCCCAGGTGTTCTCCTCCGCCACATCCAGGCACCGCTCACAGTCCGCCATAGAGGGATCAGAGCGCTTCTCCGTGATCAGCGCCCGGACCGGCACGCAATACTGGTTCCCCCCATCGTCATATTCAAACCGGATCCGCCGCAGGTTCAGGTCATCGTCGATGTAGAGGTGATACAGCCCCCGCCCGTCCGATAGCTGCCGCACATCAGTGATCTGGATCTTCTCCGGGTCCACCGGAAACAGGTAGAGCTGGGTGGCCGCCGCCCAGGCCCCCACCAGCACCGCGCACACCGCCGCTGCCAGGATGGCCCCCTTCCACCAGGCCCGGCGTTTGCCCTTCTCCCAGACCCGGGAAAGGGAACGCACCGCCGCAGCGTCGTCCGGGGCGGCCTTTCCCTTCTCCGGCAAGGGCGCGTCCATGGCAGCCAGGGCCGCCCGGCAGTCCGGGCAGGTTTTTAAATGCTCCTCCACCGCCCGGCGGCTGGCGTCGGAGCAGACGCCGTCGTGATACAACGGCAGCAGGTCGAAAATGATCTCATGTTCCATCCAATCCCTCCTTCAGCTTCTGCCGGGCCCGGAAGTAGGTGACCCGGGCCCAGCTCTCCGATTTTCCGAACAGCTCCCCGATCTGGGCAAAGGGCAGCTCTCCAAAGGTCCGCAGGGAGAACACCTCCTTGTAGGGCTCCGGCATCTGGTGAAGCAGCCGGTGGAGATGCCGGGCGGTATCCCGGTCGACAAAGCCCTCCTCGATGCCGCTGTCCCCGGCCTCGTTCTCCCGGTCCGCGAAGTGTCTCCGCTCCCGGCACAACGACAGGTACTGGTTCCGGGCGATCTGGCACAGCCACACCCGGAGCTGGCACTGTCCCCGGAACTGGCCGATGGCGGTGAGGGCCCTGACAAAGGTCTCCTGGGTCACCTCCTCCGCGGTCTGCTCATCCCGGCTCAGGGCCAGGGCGTAGCGGTACACATCGGCAAAATGCGCCCGGTACACCGCCTCAAAATCCGGCAACGCTCTCCCTCCCTTCTCCCATAGGACGGCGCCGCCGCCCGTTCGTTACAATCTTTCGGCAAAAAAGCCGCGTTGTTTTTTCCCGGTGGGTATTATATAATGGAACAAATGTACTGTGCAAGAGAGGAGGCGGCCCATGGCAGACCTTTCCACCCATGTGCAATCCATCAAGGGCATCGGTCCCCAGCGGGCCAAGTCCCTGCAAAAGCTGGGCATCGAAACGCTGCGGGACCTGATCTCCTGGCTGCCCCGCCGGTATGAGGACCGGACGGAATTTCACCGGATCGCCGATCTGGTGCCGGGGGAGAGTGCCTGTGTGGCGGCCATGGTGGCCTCGACGCCAACGGTGGCCCACATCCGCAAGGGCATGGACCTGGTGAAGGTCCGGGCGGTGGATGAGTCCGGTACTCTGGACGTGACCTTCTTCAACCAGACCTGGCTGAAATCCAACCTGCGCCAGGGAGAGACCTACGTGTTCTATGGCCGGGCCGAGGGAAACCTGCTGCGGCGGCAGATGGCCTCCCCGGTGGTGGAGCCTCTGGGGCGGCGGGAGGTCACCGGCCGCATCGTGCCCATCTATCCCCTGACCGCCGGGGTCAGCCAGTTGGTGCTGTCCCGGTCCATCCGCCAGGGGCTGGACGCCTGTGCGGACATCCTGCCGGATGTGCTGCCGGACGAGGTGCGCCGGGCCCACCACCTGTGCCGCATCAATTTTGCCTACGAGAACATCCACTTCCCGGAGAGCACCGAGGCCCTGGCCCTGGCCCGGCGGCGGCTGGCCTTCGAGGAGCTGTTCCTCTTCACCATCGGCCTCCAGCGCCTGCGCCGGCGCCGGGAGGTGGTCCACGTGCCCCCCTGCGCCGCCGTGGATATGGCGCCCTTCTATGGTGCCCTGCCCTTCACGCTGACGGACGCCCAGCGGCGCTGCGTGGAGGAGGCCCTGGCCGACATGACCTCCGGCGTGCCCATGAACCGCCTTGTCCAGGGAGACGTGGGCTCCGGCAAGACCATGGTGGCCGCCGCCTGTGTGTACTTCGCCGTGAAAAACGGCCGACAGGCAGCCCTGATGGCCCCTACGGAGATCCTGGCCCGGCAGCACTACGAGGGCCTGGCCCCCCTGATGGAGCATCTTGGCATCCGGTGCGCCCTGCTGACCGGCTCCACCCCCACCAAAACCAAAAAATCCATCGCGGAGCAGCTTGCCACCGGGGAGATCGACTTCGCCATCGGCACCCACGCCCTGATCACCGGCGGCCTGGACTATGCAGACTTAGGCCTGGTGGTCACCGACGAGCAGCACCGCTTCGGCGTAGGCCAGCGGGCGGCCCTGGCGGAAAAGGGAGAGCACCCCCACACCCTGGTCATGTCCGCCACACCCATTCCCCGAACGTTGGCGCTGATTTTGTACGGAGACCTGGATGTGTCCGTCATCGACCAGCTCCCGCCCGGGCGGCGGCCGGTGGAGACCTACGCCGTGCCCGGCAGCTATCACCAGCGGATCTACGCCTTCCTCCGCAAGCTGATCGGCCAGGGACGGCAGGCCTACATCGTCTGCCCGATGGTGGAGCAAAGCGACGACACCGCCAGCGACGACCGTAAGGCGGTGACGGAGTATGCCAAGAAGCTCCAAGAGGAGGTCTTTCCGGAGCTGAAGGTAGCCTATGTCCACGGGAAGATGAAGCCAAAGGAAAAGGAGGCGGTCATGGCTGCCTTCGCCGCGGGGGAGAGCCACATCCTGGTGTCCACCACCGTGATCGAGGTGGGGGTGGACGTGCCCAACGCCGCCGTCATGGTGGTGGAAAACGCGGAGCGCTTCGGCCTCAGCCAGCTCCACCAGCTCCGGGGCCGGGTGGGCCGGGGCCAGTGGCAGTCCTACTGCATCCTGATCTCCGACAACCGCAACGAAGAGACGAAAGAGCGGCTGAAGGTCATGACGAAAACCGCCGACGGCTTCAAAATCGCCGAGGAGGACCTGCGGCTCCGGGGCCCTGGCGACTTCTTCGGCGTCCGGCAGCACGGATTGCCGGGCCTCAAGATCGCGGACCTGGGCTGCGACACCAAGCTGCTGCAGGAGGCCCAGCAGGCGGCTCTGGAACTGCTGGCGTCAGACCCGGAGCTGTCCGCCCACCCCGCCACGGCGGAGCGGGTCCGCCGCCTGTTCGACCAGGCGGCGGATACCATGAACTGACAGGCGCATCCGGCGCCGGAGGATGTTTTCTCCCCCGGCGCCGGATTTTTTCAGCGGCGGCGTGACCTTTCCGCCCGCTCATTCGTAACAACAACAGAAGGAGGTGAGACGATGACGGAGCAGGAACGGCTGTTTGAGGAGGTCTACCGGGCCTATGGTCCATCCCTGTACCGGTTCTGTCTGCTGCAAATGAAGAACCCGGCCGACGCGGAGGATGTTTTGCAGGAGGTCTTTTACAAACGGCTGTATCGGGCGCCGTCCTTCGCCTCGCCGGACCACGAGCGGCGGTGGCTGTTTCGGGTGGCACTGAACCAGTGCCGGGACGCCTGGAAGCAGTCCAGCCGGTCCGATCTGCCGCTGGAGACCGCCTCCGACACGGTGACGGCGGAGGAGCTGGGACTGCTGGAACAGGTGGCGGAACTGCCGGAGCACCAGCGGACCGTGCTGCATCTCCACTACTGGGAGGGCTACTCCCTGCGGGAGATCGCGGGGCTTTTGGGCGTGACGGTGCCCACAGTGAAAATGCGGCTGAAGCGGGGCCGGGACGCCCTGCGGCAGACATGGGAGGGAGCATGATGAAACGCTATCAAAGTGCCATGGAACACTGCGCCCCACCGGAGGGGCTGGAGCAGCGGCTGCGGCAGAAGGTGCTGGCGGCCCAGCCGCCGGAGAACCGGCAGGTCTTCCGCCCCAGAGGCTTTTTCCGAAAGGCGGCGCTGGCGGCGGTGCTGGTGGTGATCCTGACGGTCTCCGCCGGGGCGGCGCTGGACTGGAACGCCATTCTCACCGGCCGGTTTGGAGAGCAGGCCGCCTCCACGCCCATGGGTCAGGCGGCCTTCCAGGATGTGTTCGTCACCAGCGTCTGCGACGACGTGACCCTGACAGTGCAGCAGGCCCTGGTCAGCGACGACACCATTTATCTGGTGCTGGACTATCAGTTGCCGGACACGGTGGACCGGGCATGGCTTCAGGAGGTATATGAAAGCGAGGACGCCTTCCTCTCTCCGCCGGGCGTGCGCTATTACGCCACCGGGGATGTCACCTGGGAGGACTTGAAGGCGGCGGAGGGCGAGACCTGGGCCGGCCTGGACTGGACGGATTACACCTCTTACAGCCAGTACCTGCACGACACCGTCCTGGAGCCCTATCACTTCGCCAAGGGCGGTTCCAGCGAAACGGCCACCCAGGGCTATGACTCGGAGAGCAACACCCTGACCTATCTGCTCCGGTACACCACCGAATCTGACACCCAGACCATGGGAAGCCAGCCTCTGACGCTGCTGGTGACACCCCCTATCGTCGACGCAGACGGGATGGAGACGGCCCTGGCGGACCACCCGGCCCTTCTCACCTTCCAGCCGGAGTACGTCTCCCAGACCCTGACGGGCACCTGGCAGGCTCCGGAAGGTGGCCAGACGGTGAACGTGACCCTCTCCCCCTTCGCCATTCAGGTGGAGAGCCATTTGGGAACCTTTACGGGGACCAGGGACCTGTATCAGGCCACCGCCCTGGTGTTCCGGGACGGCACCGTGACGCCCCTGAAGGGACTGGCGCGGGGCCTTGGCGGAAGCACCATCGGACCCGCCGACGCTCCCTATCCCACCTCCGTGTCCTTCTCCACTAGCTTCCTGGACCTGCTGGATGTGAGCCAGGTGACGGCGGTTCAGGTGGGAGACGCCACCATCGAAGTGAAGTAAACCTGAAGAATCAACGCAGACAAGGAAAGCGCCGCCCACGGCACGTACCGTGGGCGGCGCTTTCGCGTCCTTTATTTCAGCTCGTCCAAGGTCAGGGAGAAGCTGGGCAGGAAGGTCTCCATGAAATACCGCACCTCCGGCAGATCGAAGGCCTCCAGCGCCTTTCGGGTCTGGGCGGCGGCCTCCCGGAACTCGGCGTTGCCGGCCTTCAGCTCCTCCAAACACTTGATGTGGGCGGAGAGCTTGTCCGCCGCCTTCACCAGCCGCTCCACCTCCGGGTCCACTTCTGTCAGCACCGGAGCGTAAGCATCCTGGAGCTCCGGCGGCAGCATCCGCAGCAGCTTCCCCTCCGCCACCGCCTCCACGTCCTTGTAGGCGGTGCGGATGGCGGGGTTGTCGTACTTGATGGGGGTGGGCATGTCGCCGGTCAGGATCTCGCTGGCATCGTGGTACAGCGCCGCCGCCGCCACCAGGCCCGGGTCCACCCGGCCGCCGAATTTCTCGTTGCGGATCAGGGCCAGGGCGTGGGCCAGCACAGCCACCTGGTGGCTGTGCTCCTGAACGTTTTCCGGGGCGGTGTTGCGCATGAGGGCCCAGCGCTGGATGAACCGCATCCGGGAGATATAGGCAAAAAAGTGGCTGTTCATGGTCTCACTCCTTGATGGTCCCGTATAAAAACTCTCCGTCGGTGGAGGTAATGGTCACCGGGCGGATCTCATTGTGGAGGTCCGTCCCCTCCACCAGCACCTCGGCGTAGTTGGGGGCGTGGCCGAAGAACCAGTCCTCCTTGGGCTGCTCGAAGAGGACCGGATAGGTGGCGCCCACACAGCCCTCTAAATAGTTCTTCCGCAGCTCCGCCGCCACCGCCGCCGCCCGGTGGGCCCGTTCCTCCTTGACGGACTTGGGCACCTGGCGCATCTTGGCCGCCGGGGTGCCGGGACGGATGGAGTAGGGGAAGATGTGCATCCGGGCGAAGCCGCAGGCCCGGATAAAGGCCAGGGTCTGTTCAAACTCCGCCTCCGTCTCCTCCGGGAAGCCGGTGATCAGGTCCGTGGTGACGGCAGGCCGGTCAAAGAACCGGTTCAGCAGCTCCACGGACTGGAGGTACCGGGCGGTGTCGTACTTGCGGTTCATGCGGCGCAGTGTCTCGTCGCAGCCGCTCTGGAGGGACAGGTGGAACTGGGGGCACAGGTCCGGCAGCGCCGCCGCCCGGCGGCAGAAGTCCTCGGTGACGGT
>URXS01000095.1 GCA_900551885.1 uncultured Oscillibacter sp. | reverse complement strand
CCGGCAGCTCCCGGTCCCGCAGCCGCCACACAGCCCAGCGCAAAGGGTGCGTATCCCCCCGGCGTCTGGCTGGCGGTCAACGCCGCCGCCAGGAAAAACCGGATGCCCCAGGACAGCAATCGTGTTGACTGCTCCCCCTCCAACGTGATCTGACCGTGCCGCACAGCACATTCCTCCTGCCTTCGCCGCATTGCCGCGGCCTCCTTGGTATTTTTCCACCATTTTACAGCCCTCCCCAGTAAAATATCGTCGGGAAAAGAGAGAGGCCGCAATTTTTGCCGCGAGGGAGAGGAAACAGTGGAATTTCTCGCCGCAGAGCACTCCCCTGTGGACTTTTCAGCGGCCTTATGGTATAGTATATGGGCATTTTGGTGGGAGAGGAGGAAACGCCCTTGCGGATTGGAAACGTACAGATCGACTCCCAACTGGCCCTGGCGCCCATGGCCGGTGTCACTGATGCGGCCTTTCGCCAGATCTGTTCAGAGTTGGGCGCCGGTTACACCGTTACGGAGCTGATCTCCTCCAAGGCCCTCTGCTACCACGATAAAAAGACCTTCTCCCTGCTGGCCCAGTTTCCCGGAGAGCATCCGGCAGCCGTACAGATCTTCGGCAGCGACCCGGTGTGCATGGCGGAGGCCGCCCAGATCGCCCTGGAACACACCGGGGCGGACATCATCGATCTGAACATGGGCTGCCCCATGGGGAAAATCGTGAACAACGGCGACGGCGCCGCACTGATGAAGGACCCGGAGAAGGCCGCGCACATCGCCGAGGCGGTCGTCAAGGCGGTCTCCGTGCCGGTCACCGCCAAGTTCCGCCGGGGCTGGGACATGGGCAACTGCAACTGCGTGGAGTTTGCCCGGGGGCTGGAGCAGGCCGGCGTCAGCGCCGTGGCGGTCCACGGCCGTACCCGGGCCCAGGTGTACAGCGGCCAGGCAGACTGGAACAGCATCCGGGCGGTAAAGGAAGCGGTGTCCATCCCGGTGATCGCCAACGGCGACATCTGGAAGCCGGAGGACGCCGTCCGCATCCTCCAGCACACCAAGGCCGACATGGCCATGATCGGCCGGGGTTGCTTTGGTAACCCTTGGCTGTTCCAGCAGGCCAAGGCCGCCCTGGCCGGGGAGCCCATCCCGCCTCTGCCTCCTCTCTCTGAGCGGTGCGACACCGCTGTGCGCCAGTTTGAGCTGGCCGCGCAGTATAAAGGGGAGCGGGTGGCGGTGCTGGAGGCCCGCCGCCATTACTGCTGGTATCTCAAAGGCGTGCCCCACTCCGGCTATTACAAGGAGCAAATCGTTCAGATGAGCACCCTGGAGGACGTCTACCGGGTGACAAAAGGCATCAAGAGGGATTTGACATGACACAAGAACAGCAATGGGTCGACGATGCCCGCCGGGGGGATGAGAGCGCCTTTGAGTCCCTGGTGCACCTGTATGAAAAGCGGGTGTTTGCCCTGGCGGTGCGGATGTGCGGCAACCAGGAGGATGCGGCCGAAGCCGCCCAGGAGGCGTTTCTGGCCGCCTGGCAGGGGCTGCGCTTCTTCCGGGGAGACTCCAGCTTCTCCACCTGGCTGTACCGGCTGACCTCCAACGCCTGCGTGGATCTGCTGCGGCGGGAGGGCCGCCACCGCTCCGCCGCCGGGCCGTCTCTGGACGACGAGGAGCTGAACCGGGACGTGCCGGACACCGCCCCCTCCCCCCAGGAGGAGGCGGAGCGCCGGGAGCTGCGCGCTCAAATCGAGGAGGGCCTGCGGGCCCTGTCGCCGGAGCACCGGCAGGTATTGGTGCTGCGGGAAATGCACCAGCTCAGCTATGATGAGATCGCGGATACCCTGGACCTGGACGTGGGGACCGTGAAATCCCGGATCAGCCGGGGCCGGAAACAACTGCGAAACTTTTTGTTGACCAAGGGGAACTTTTTGGCGGCCCCACCGTCCAAAGGAGCAGGAAAGGAGGGCTGCAAATGAAATACTGCGAGGACTATGCGGCCCTGCTGGACCCGTATATCGACGGTGAACTGTCTCCCGAGGACACCGCCCGTGTCCGGGAGCACCTGCGCCAGTGCGACGGCTGCCGGGCATACGTCCAGTCGGCGCTGCTGATGCGGGACGCCTTCCCGGAGATCGAGGATACGGAAGTACCGGATGGCTTTGCCGAGTCCGTCATGGGTGCTATCCGCTCTGGCGCAGCGCCTCAGAAAAAGCGCCGGTCTCCCTGGGTGAAGGTGCTGGTGCCTCTGGCGGCCTGCTGCGCCATCGCGATCCTGGTGAAGAGCATGCCCATGGACTTTACCGGTACGGACACCGCCGCTCCCAACAGCACCATGACAGAGGGAAGCACTCCCGATACCACGCAGGATACTGCCGCTGCGGCACAGGATGACACCGAAACCGCACAGGAGGACGTGTCTGCTGCCCGGTTCTCCGAGCCGCAGACGGAGGAATCGGGAGACACTACCATACCCCCGACAGAATCCGAAATAACAGAGGACGTGGCCCCTAAAGTCAGTACCTATACTGCGCCGACAAATGGAGAATCAGATGCCGACCAGCCTGAAGCCCAGAGTGATGGTGGCACCACTACCTTTGCCACCACCGCTGAGGCCCAGTCCTGGTTCGCCACATTGACCCTGACGCAGGAACAGGCAGGCACAGCCCTGGAAGACCTGCCGGCGGACACCCCTGTCTCCTCTGACCCGGTCAGCGGCGGTACAATCTACTGGCTGACGCAGGAGCAGTTTGATGCACTGCTGGTCCAGTTGGGCAATCCATCCTATACGCTGGAGGGAGACGGCGATCTGGCCCGTGTGATTCTCCTGCCGGAGTAACCAGCCCAAAACGCAAGAAAAGAGGAATGTTTGGAAAACATTCCTCTTTTCTTTTTGCTCTCTATATGCTATGATACTTCCCGACAGGTGCCATCTCCCTGTCCAAGCGTCCCGGAGGGGCGTTCGTTCGGCGGTTTCCCGGTCTCGGGCCCGTCGTTCTCTAAACAAAAAAATGGAGGCGGCGCGGGCCTGAATTCCCGCGTGTTTTCCTGCCCTGTGGCGGGATTCTGGCCTCCCACACTTCACAAGGAGGTCTTTTTTCATGTCCAAATCCCGCTTTACCGTTCGTCAGCTTACCACCGCCGCCGTCATTGCCGCCGTGTACACAGTGCTGACTACCACGCTGCCCATCCCCCAGTATGGGGGCATCCAACTGCGGGTGGCGGAGGCCATGACGGTGCTGCCCTTTTTCTTTCCTGAGGCCATTGCCGGCCTGACTGTGGGCTGCTTTCTCTCCAACGTATTGATGTCTCCCATTCCCCTGGACTGGATTTTCGGCACGGCGGCCACGCTGCTGGCGGCCCTGTGGACCCGGCGGATGCCCAACCTGGCCCTGGCACCCCTGCCACCGGTGATCTGCAACGCCGTCATTGTAGGGGCTGAGATTGCCTGGTTCTCCGTTCAGGACGGCGCCGCCTTCCTGCCGGCCTTTGGCTTCAATGCTCTGACCGTGGGTCTGGGCGAGGCCGTGGCCTGCTATGTACTGGGAACACTGTTGCTGCGCTTCCTGCCCAAGATCCCTGCTCTGCGCAAGCGGATGACCCTTCGCCACGAGGCGGCCTGAAGTCAAAAAAAGGAGCCCCGTTCCAGCCGGAACGGGGCTCCTTTTTACGTTTTGTCTTACTTCGCGGTGAACTCGTCCTTACCTGCGCCGCACAGAGGGCACACCCAGTCGGCAGGCACATCCTCCCACTTGGTGCCGGGGGCCACGCCGTTGTCGGGATCGCCGGCAGCCTCGTCGTAGATATAGCCGCAAAGATCGCACTCATACTGCTTCATGATTTTTACCTCCTGATGATTCCCGCTGAGGCGGGACATTTATTTTACCCACCCCGAAGATGGACCATGCCGGACCTCCGGGGACATTGGCTGTCCTGATGGTACCAGAATACCACAGAAAGCAAGAATTGTATGTTGTATTTACAACTAATAAAAGATTTTTTATTTGCGCAGCTTTTTCCGCAGTTTCTCCTTGACCTCCGGAGACAGCACCTTTCCGGCAGCCCGCACCGGCAGGGGCGGCACTCGGAAAAAGCGTTTTCGCACCTGCTCAAAGGGTTCCATCGCGTAAGCGGCAAAGAAGGCTGCCCGGTCGGCAGGTCTTGCGATGGGAGAGGCCAGCCGGGGATTACCGGCCACCGCCCGCTCCGGCGAGTATGCCTTCTTCCCCAGGGAGAGCTGGTCAAAGAGGTGACTGCCATGAGGCGTATTCACCATGAGGAGACTGACACCTTTCTCCTGCTGCTCGGGCAGCTCGTCCTCCCGAAGGCCCCAGAAGTCGCCCAAAGTCAGGTCCCCTACGCGGGCCATGGTGGTGTAGGGGCAGGTATAGCAGCTAGGCCGCAGGAACAGTGCCCGTCCGAAAGCCCGGCCGTACTCCGTGGAAAAAAGAGGCGCGCTGTCCACAGTGCCGTCGTCATAGACAGTGGTAAAGTGGCTGTCCTTCCAGCCGGTGACCTTGTTGCGGAACCGCACCGCCTGAAGGTCCTTATGGCGGCGGTGCTCGATGGAGCGGGCCATATCCTCCCACACGCCGGGCGAGGGTACACCATGGCATACCAGATCGCAGGTGGTGAGATTCTCCGGCCGGCCGCCCAGGTAGCGGTACAGCCCCTCTACCTGGCAGGGAGTACCGGAGAACAGGACAGGCCTGGTTTCCAGCGCCTTTTTGATCTCCCGGAAGGTCTCGCCCAAACTACCCAGATCGCTCTGGACGTACTTGGCTCCCCGCAGGCGCCACAGCTCCTCCTTCCGGAAGCAGGCCACATGGCGCAGGTGTTGATGGGCGTCAAAGGCAGCGCCGAACACCACGCCGCCCCCCTCCAGCACGTAATCCGCAACCAGGGAGAACACGCCGCCGGAGGTGGAGTCCTTGCGGATGGCGTCGTCCTTGTTCCAGGCGGCAAACACCGCCGGGACGCCACCCCGCTCCTTTGGGTTCAGAATGGGGCACACAGCCGTACAGCGGCCGCAGCGCACACAAAGGTCCTCATCTACTGCCGGGTAGGAAAACCCCTCCTTGTCCCGGGTCATGGAAATGGCGTTTTTGGGGCAGACAGCGGCACATGCACTGCAACCGGTGCAGTGGGTGTGATCAGCCAGAACCGGCCCGGAAGGGGCGGGCGGCTCCACCTTGGTCGGGGCCTTCTCCTGCGGCGCACCGGTCATGGCGCACCAGAGATAGTCCAGGGACGCCTGCCGCTCCACCTCTAGCCGTTCCGTGGCGGCGGACCAGTCAATGGGGTCGCCGGGTCCTGCGGAGGTACCGGTGCCGATGATCCGGTTCTGAAGCCCCAGGCGGCTGAGAAGGCTGAAGGTGCGGGAGCTCTCCGGCGCCGCCAGCTCCGCCGGGGAGACAGCGGTGAAGAAGGGCACCTGAAACTGCAGGGAAAACACCGTGCCGTGGAAGGAGTTGGTGCACACGACGGCGGCGTTGGCGAACAGACTCAAAAACTCCGCCGGACCGGCATCCAGAACGCAGCGGGCCTTGGGATGGACCTTCTGGCGGATGCCGCAAAGCTGCACCACCGGCAATCCCGTCTCCGCCGCCAGGCGCCGGATGTAAGGTTCCAGAGCACCGGGACGGCTGATGCAATAACACAGCAGATAACCGCCGGGGGGCAGAGCGCTGTGGCCGCTGAACAAGTGATCCGAGGCCATGGTCTTCCACTGCTCCGCTGTCAGCAGCAACGTGGGGTCCAATACAACCGGCACCTCCCGGCCCGTCAGGTCCCGGATGATCCGCTGACCCTGCTGTTCCCGGACGGAGATGTGGGAAAACTGGTCCAGGTAGCCCCGCAGTTCCTCCTCCATCTCCTCCGGAATCTGAGGGATACCGAAGGAGGGGGCGTAGGCAATCTTCCGGCGGTCTGTGAAGGCGCCGAAAAATACCGGATCAAACCGGCCGTCGGGAAAAATCTTGGGGTTCCAGATCTGGTCGCTGCCGGAGAGGATCACATCATAGGGCAGCTCCGCCGCCCGCAGCTCCTCCAGAGAGTCAAAGCGGTGAGGCGAGATGCGCAGATGTTCCCGGGCGAAGGCCTCGAACCGGCTGTACCGGGCCTTGAGAGGTCCGTAGTGGAGAGCCGTGTGGGCATCGTGCGCGGCGCTGCCCAGGCCCGTGGGGCGCTGGAACAGAGCATTGTTCTGATTGACGTAGTAGTCGATGATCTCACACTGGCCCCCCAGGGACTCCACCGCCCGCTCCGTGGCACAGGCCTGCAGCAAAGCCCCGTAGTGGTGGATATGGTAAAAGGTCACAAGTCCGATCTTCAAGCCAGAGACTTCCTTTCTCTCACATCTGGTCCAGAATGGCGTCGGGGTCCCGGGGAACCATCAAATCGTCCTCGTTGACCCAGTCCTCCACGTTCACCACTTCGTATTCCGTGGGAGTCCGGCGGATCACCACCCGTTCCAGTCCCGCGTTGATCACCTGCCGGCGGCACATGGCGCAGGAGGTGGCATCCGGCAGCAGTTCGCCGGTGCGAGCATCCCGGCCCACCAGATACAGCGTGCCGCCCACCATATCCCGCCGGGCGGCCGAAATGATGGCGTTGGCCTCGGCGTGGACACTGCGGCACAGCTCATACCGCTCGCCACGGGGCACCTTCTGGGCCTCCCGTGAGCAGTAGCCCATGTCCACACAGTTTGCCCGGCCCCGGGGGGCACCGTTGTAGCCGGTGGCGATGATCTCGTCGTTCTTTACAATGATGGCGCCGTACACCCGCCGGAGACAGGTGGCCCGCTCCAGTACCGTTTCGGCGATGTCCAGATAGTAGTTTTCCTTACTGATGCGTTCCATACAAGCGCCTCCTCACATGTTCCTGTACACATTATAATACAGATGCGGCGGCGAAGGCAAGAAACGTGTGTCCGCCGGCGCTCCGCGAAGTACACAAAAATTCGGCAGCAGATTTGCCGAAATGGACAGAAAACCGGCGGGCACCGCCCGCAAAAGGGCCGCGTCCGCCGGTGATTTCCTCATGAATTCCGGATGAGGCGCATCAGGAAGTAAAATACTTCCTGATGGAAATTATTTATGCACGAAAAAGCGTGGAAAATGAATAGTTATACATTCAGGCGTTCTTGAAAACCATCTCCGGCGCATGGATGACCACGTGGGTGTTGTCGGCCACGGAGCTGGTAAGGAAGGCGTTGCCCCCCACCACGGTGTGCTCGCCGATGACGGTCTGACCGCCCAGAATAGACGCGCCGGAGTAGATG
>URXS01000094.1 GCA_900551885.1 uncultured Oscillibacter sp. | reverse complement strand
CCGGCAGACGGCCGGGGGCCGCCGGGGCGGGGTCCTCTGGAAGCGGGCCGCTCCGGCTGAGGCAGCGTCCGCTTGATGGACAGATTGATCTTCCCGTTGTCTGTGGAGAGGACCAGGACCTTCACAGTCTGTCCCTCCTGCAAATAGTCGTGTACGTCGTTGACGAAGGTGTTGGCGATCTCGGAGATATGTACCAACCCGGACCTCCCCCCTTCCAGCGCCACAAAGGCGCCGAATTTGGTGATAGAGGTCACTTTGCCTTCCACAATGCTCCCAACCTGAAGCTCCATACGGTGTATTGTTTCTCCTTCCGGGTGATTTTTCACCGCCCCGCAGGGCGGAATGAAACGATAGAAAAAAAGGCCGGCGCTTGGCGCAAGCGGGAGAGGCGGGACGCGCCTCCCTCGCCGCCTGGCACCGGTCAGTTGCTCACATCATAGACCACGTATTCATTGGGGCCCACGTACCCCAGCTCCTCCCGGGCGATCTCCAGCATTTTCTCCTGGGTGCTGCCTTCGGCGATGTCCTGGGACAGGGCGTCGTTTTCCTGTTGCTGGGCCTGGACCTGCTGGGTCAGCAGTTCCTTTTCCTCCTGAGCCTCCTGCACCTGGCCGTGAAGGCTGCGCAGTTGCAGGCCGATGGCGCCCAACAGTACCAGCAGCAGCACCTTGGTGAACAAGCTGGACCGGGTATGTTTTTTCTGCTTGCGCGCCGCCATGGTGCCGCCCTCCTCTGTAAAAAGACCGCTTTGCTGCGATTTTCCTTATTGTATAACATTTCGTTGCAAAATAAAAGAGATTTTTTCCGCGAATCCATAATTTTTTGCAAAAGCCCCTTAGCCAGCGCAGAGGCAGAGCCGCCAGGGCCAGCAGAGCGGCCAGGGTATCCACCCAGAAGTCCCATACCGGCCGCAGGGGCGCCGAAAAGACGCAGAAGAACAGCACCGCGCCGCCCGCGATGCCCAGCAGCAGGTACATCCGCAGTTCTCCCGCCCGGCGCAGCAGGAACAAGAAGACGGCGCTGCCCACCGTCAGGCAGTACAGCAGGTCCAGCACCGCCGTCAGCCGGGGCAGCCGAAGCCGGAAGGGACGCAAAAGATCATACAGCAGTCCCACCGCCAGGCCCAGCAGGATGGACCAGCCGAAAGCCAGGAGCTGCTGAGAGACCGTGCTCTCCATGGCTCATCACCCGAACAGCCGGTGGAAGAAGCCGCCCCGCTCCCCGCCGCCGTCCTCATAGGAGATGGAGTCGATGCGGCCGTCCACATGGAGTTCCCCACCGTCCAGGGACAGCTTGTCGATGTGCAGGCCCTCCCCGGTGACCACCAGCACGCCGGCGCCGGTGGACATGACGATGCCGGTCTCGTCAAAGCGCTCCACGTCCTCCACGCCGGAGACCGTCAGCCGTTCCCGGCCTGTCAGTTCCAGACGGTGGGCGGACAGGGGCATGGTGTTGTTGTAGTCGTTCATTTTGCCGATCCCTCCCTGTCCCCACTATATGGGGCAGGAGGGCGGATTATGCCCGGCCCACTTCCCGGTACAGCGCGGCCGCGTCGGCCTGGCGGACGGTCTCCTGGACCGACAGCACCTCCACCGTCACGGTGCGCACGCCGAAGCGCAGGGAGATCTGGTCCCCCACCTTCACCTCATAGGAGGCCCGGGCGGGCTTGCCGTTGACGGTGACCAGTCCGTTGTCACAGGCCTCGTTGGCCACGGTCCGCCGCTTGATCAGGCGGGACACCTTCAGATATTTGTCCAGACGCATAGAAAATCCTCTCCACAGATGGTAATGGTAATAAGACTGCCGGCACATTGTGCCGGCAGTCCTGTTCAGCAATCCATATCCTCCAACGAGTGCAGGGCCTTACTGGCTGACGGCGTCCTTGAGAGCCTTGCCGGCCTTGAACACGGGCACCACGGAGGCGGGGATCTCAATGGTCTCCTTGGTCTTGGGGTTGCGGCCCACCCGGGCGGCGCGCTTCTTCACCTCAAAGGAGCCAAAGCCCACAAGCTGCACCTTGTCGCCTTCCTTCAGGGCGGCGGTAATGGCGTCCAGAGCGGCGGTGATGACAGCCTCGGCCTCTTTCTTGGAAACCTCGGCGGAAACCGCCACGGCGTTGATCAGTTCAGACTTGTTCATGATTGATATCCTCCTATAAATATGAGATTCTTTTGTGATATTTCTTAACGGGAGTGGGCTCCGCGTTTAAGACGGGTCTTGCTCCTTGGCGGCCTTCCACAAGGCCACCAGCTCCGGCTCGGAATACGCGCTGAGAGGCTTGTCCGCCATCTGCTCCACTTTGCGGAACCGGGTGTCGAACTTGTCGCAGGCCCGGTGCAGGGCGTCCTCCGGGTCCACGCCGGACATCTGGGCGATCTTGGCGGCGATGAAGAGGGTGTCGCCTACCTCCTCCCGGACGCCGTGGGGGGCGTCGGCTGCGGCACCGGCCTCCAGCGCGGCGCGCAGCTCCCGGACCTCCTCCTCCAGCTTGTCCAGGGCGCTGAGGGCGCCGGACCAGTCGAAGCCGGCCTTGGCGGTCTTGCTCTGGATCTTCTCTGCCCGCCACAGCGCCGGCAGAGTGTGGGGCACGGATTCCACCGCGTCGGCGGTGGATCGCTGGCCCTTCTCCTTCCGCTTCAGGGCCTCCCAGTTTACCAGCACCTGCTCGGAGGTGTCTGCCTCCATGGTGCCGCCGAAAACGTGGGGGTGGCGGTAGACCAGCTTCTGGGCCACGCCGTCCACCACGTCCTCCATGGTGAAGTGGCCCCGCTCGGCCTCGATCTGGGCGTGGAACACCACCTGCATCAGCACGTCCCCCAGCTCCTCGCACATGGCGTGGGGGTCGTCGCGGTCAATGGCGTCCAGCACCTCGTAGGTTTCTTCCAAAAAATTCCGGCGAATGGAGCTGTGGGTCTGCTCCCGGTCCCAGGGGCACCCCCCCGGAGCCCGCAGCAGCCGCATGATCTCCAGAAAGTCCTCATAGCCGTAGCGCGGCTTATATTGAAAATCTACCATAACACGCCTGCCTTTGCAAGAAAATTCATTGCAAAACCCTTGAAATTCAAGGAGTTTTTTCATTCTCAAGGGGTATCCGTCAAATTCTGATCATTTTAGACGCAGAATCCGGATCAGCTTCTCCCCGTGGGGGATGCCACGCAGGTCATCCGCCCGCAGGATCCGCAGGGCGATGACCAGCACGAAGTAGACCACCACGCCGGCCACGATGCCGCCCAGGGTGGCGGCGGCGTTGCCTACGTAGCTGGCCCCACCGGCCTCCAGCGCCCGGTCCAGGAAGCCGTAGCCCGCCCAGGCAGCGGCGCCCATCAGCACCGAGGCCACCACGGGCTTGGCGAAGATACTGAAGTAATGAGGCTTCTCCGGGGAGTACTTCCACACGAAGAACAGGTTTAGACCGGCAATGACCATGTAGCAGCACAATGTGGAGACCGGGGCGCCGTGAATATTGATGTCCGGGTTGCCCACCAGGATATAGTTCATGACCACCTTCACCACACCGCCGATGATGACGGTGAGGATGGGCAGCTTCTCCTTGCCGTAGGTCTGCAAAATGGCGTTGGTGAGAATCATGATGCAGATGAAGATGCAGGCGATACCCAGCAGTTGCAGATGGGGTCCGGCGGCCAGGGCGTCTTCCGGCTGGGCCGGCAGAACCAGCCGCATGATGGGCGTGGACAGCACGCTCAGGCCGATACCGGCAGGCAGAGCCAGAATGGCGATCAGCCGGAAGGCGGAGGAGATGATCCGGCCGGCACCGGCGTGGTCTTTCCGGGCCAGGGCCGCCGCCGCGAAGGGGATCAGGCTCATAGTCACCGGATACACAAAGGAGGCCACCATGTTGGGCATATCCATGGCGTAGCTGTACTGCCCCTTCAGGATAGAGGCGGCGTCCTCCGTCATGCCCAGAGCGTGCTGGAGCTGCCCCAGGATGACCTTGGTGTCCACCAGGGTGATGATGCTCATGGCGGAGTTGCTGAGGGTGATGGGCACGCCAATGGCCAGGATGCGCTTCATCAGCGCACCGCTGCTTCTGGGGGTGTCCAGGGACTCCGTCCGGTTGGGATGGGTCCCCAGGTAGAGGATCAGGAACAGCATGGAGGCCACGGTACCGATGGTGACGCCCAGAATGGCGCCGGCGGCGCCAAATTCCAGGCCCATGCCCAGAGTGTTGAGTAGGTACCAGGCCAGGGGCAGACCGATGCCCAGCTTGCACAGGGCCTCCAGCACCTGGGAGATGGCGGTGGGCTTCATGTTGCCCTGGCCCTGGGTGTAGCCCCGCATGCAGGCCAGCAGGCACACGCAGAACACCGCCGGTGCCAGGGCCCGGATGGGCCAGTAGGCGGCCTCGTTGTTCTGGAAGTTGGCCAGGGCATCCGCACCGAAGAACATCAGCAGCGCCCCCGCCAGGCCCAGCCCGAAGAACAGCCAGATAGCGGTGCGGAAGATCTTCCGCTTCTCGTTTTCCCTCCCCTGGGCGTGGGCCTCGCTGGTCAGCTTGGAGATGGCCAGGGGGAGGCCTGCGGTGGAGACCGTCAGCAGCACATTGTAGATCTCATAGGCGGTGTTAAAGTAGGTCTTGCCCTCGGCCCCCAAGATGTTGTTGAGGGGGATTTTGTAGAAGAAGCCGATCAGCTTCACCGCGGCCACCGCCGCCGCCAGAATGGCCGTTCCGGCCAGGAAGGTCTGCTTTTTGGATTGGTTCGACATGAAGAGAATACCTCGAATCCTTGAAAAAAATACGTGGGGCCCCTGACCGGAGCGGCGAAAGCCGGCCCCTCCACAGAAAAACCTATGGCGGGGCCGGACCGATTATAACCGGGTCAGGCAGCCTTTGACCAGAGCGGAAAAGCGCGGACCCGCCTCAGAGGCTGCGGCAAGCACCTCATCGGAGCTGAGAGGCTGGTCCAATACGCCGGCGGCCATGTTGGTGCAGAGCGTAAAGCCCAGCACCTGCATGCCGCAGTGAGCGGCCACGATGGCCTCGGGCACGGTAGACATACCTACCGCGTCGGCGCCCAGGATTCGGGCGGCCCGGACCTCGGCGGGAGTCTCGTACTGGGGGCCGGGGAAGAACATGTAGACGCCCTGGCGCAGGGGCACGGACAGCTCTGCCGCCGTCTGCCGGGCGATGTCCTGGAGAGCCGGGGTGTAAACGTGGCTCATATCCGGGAACCGGGGGCCGAAGGCATCCAGATTGGGGCCCCGCAGGGGGCTGTGGCCGAAGAGCTTGATGTGGTCGGTAATCAGCATGATGTCCCCGGCGGAGAAGGCGGTGTTGACCGCCCCGGCGGCGTTGGTGACCACCAGGGTTTCCGCGCCCAGCAGCCGCAGCAGCCGCACGGGGTAGGTGACATCCTCGAAGGACCAGCCCTCATAGGTGTGGAGCCGGCCCTGCATGACGGCTACGTCCTGTCCTGCCAGGCGGCCAAAGAGGAACTGACCGGCGTGGTCCGGGGCGGTGGAGCGCTTCATGTGGGGCACCTGGCCGTAGGGGACGGCAATGGGATTTTCCACCGCCTCCCCCAGAGAGCCCAGGCCGGAGCCCAGGATCAGCAGCACTCTGGGGCGAAAACCGTTTAGCCGGTCCGTCAGGGCCCGGGCGCTCTCCTGATACTGTTCATAGGTGTATTCCATAGGACCTCCTTACAGCTTTTCGCCGCACTGGCGGCAGAACTGGTCTCCCTCTTTGGGCTCGGTACCGCAGACGGGGCAGCCCCCCTGCTGAGCGTGTTGACGGCCGATCTCCGCCTCTACCGCGGCGATCTGGGCCTTCAGATCGTCGATCTCCTGGAGCTTTGCCAGCAGGGTCTCCGAGTCGGTGGGCTGGCCGGTGTGGGTGGCGTAAAGCATCTCCCCTGCCTCCCGCAGGTGGAGGTTCACCTCCGCCCGCAGATCCACCAGACGGATGTTCAGCTTGGCCACGGACAGCAGCTCCCCGGCCTTTTTGCCCACGCCGTAGGCGGCGTCCACCGCCACATCGCTGACCTGGCAGGCGGTGCGCTGGACGCTGTCCAGCAGTTCCTGTACTTTTTCATTCATGGGAAAACCCTCCTTGCGCTGCGCAAAGGTGATGGGTCCGGCCACCGGAGGCGGCACGGGACCAAAGGGCCCGAAGCCCTGAAATCAATGGTTGTCGTAGGTGCTGCCGCCGATAAACTCCCGGGCCAGGGACTCCGGCGCGATATATTTCTCGTCCATGGGCTCGATCCGCCGGAAGGCCTCCAGCATCTGGTCCGCCTCGGGGTATTTTCCGGCAGGCAGTTCCTCCAGCAGCGGAGTGACAATGGGCTTGAGGACGGAGAACTCAAAGGCCAGGGAGGAGTCGAACATGATGTCGGCGCTCTCCTTGTAGGGGGAGATGTACAGCCGCTCTCCCCGGTGGACGTTGGGCCACATCTTCAGCGTGAAGGCGGCGTTGCTGCCCCGGAACAGATGGTCTCGGACGATCCGGCGGCACAGCCGCAGCCAGGCGTGCTGGAACACCACGGAGCCGTCCTCGTCCACCAGATTGCTGCGGGCGGCGATATACAGCTTGAAGGCCTTGGGGTTCTTGCCCACGATGATGTCGTTGAGGGCGTGGATGCCCTCGAAGATGGCCAGCTCGTCAGGCCCCAGCTTCAGGGGCTGGGACAGGATGTCGGAGCGCATCTGCCGGGCGAACTCGTACTTGGGCACATGGATGGTCTCTCCCCGGTCCAGCATGGAGAAGTGCCGGTTCAGCAGCTCGATGTCCAGGCAGAAGGGGGACTCGTAGTCGATGTTCCCCTCCCGGTTCCGGGGAGCCGTCTCCGGGTCGATGGTGTTGAAGTAGTTGTCCATGGAGATGGTGTGGGTCTGGATGCCCATCTTCTCCAGCTGTTCCTCGATCTTCAATGCCGTGGTGGTCTTGCCGGAGCCGGAGGGGCCGGACAGCAGGATGATGTGGGACTCCTTCCGGTGGTCGGCGATCTTCTGGGCCGCCGTCTCCACTTTTTTGGCAAAGGCGGCGTCGCACGCCTCCGCAAAGCCCTTGGGGTCAGAGCGGACAGCGTCGTTGATCTCTTTCAGGGAATAGGCCATGGCGATGCTCCTTTCAC
The DNA here is from genome assembly GCA_900551885.1 of uncultured Oscillibacter sp. Lineage (GTDB taxonomy): Bacteria > Bacillota > Clostridia > Oscillospirales > Oscillospiraceae > Oscillibacter. The sequence goes on along the minus strand of URXS01000094.1, from coordinate 213 downwards.
AGTGCTTCATAAAACGCGGCGAAGGCGGCCTGGTTGGCCTGCCACTTCTCCGGCCGCTGGATGTACTCGGTGGGATACTTCACATTGAAGGCCCGCTGGATCTGGTTGGTGCCCGGCACCACCATCTTGGTGGACCCGGCGGCGCCGAAGGACAGGATGGAGCACAGCTCCGACATGATGTCCACGTTGTACCAGCACTCGCCGCCGCTGCGG
>URXS01000093.1 GCA_900551885.1 uncultured Oscillibacter sp. | reverse complement strand
ACGGCTTCCGCTACTCCACTCCGGCCTGGGTGGTCTGGCTGACGCCGGTGGAGCGGCTGAGCCGGAACCTGCAGGTCACCGGGGACTACGACGAAGTGCTGCAGAGATCCGTCAACTGGCACCTGGAGGGCCTGGGGACTGTGGCCATTTACGCCGCCGTGGGCGTGGTGCTGGCTCTGCTGGCCCTGGCGGTGTACCGCCGGCGCCCCAGCGAGACCGCCGGGGACACGGTGGCTGTCCGGTGGGCCAAGCCGGTATTTTTGTGGGGTGTGGCCTTTTGTGCCGCTCTGACCCTGGGCCAGGGACTCTACTACCTGGCGCTGGACCCCCTGCTGGGCACCTGGCAGGTCAGTTTCCCGGCTCTGCTGGCGTGCGTGGTGGCCATGGGCCTGGTGGGCTACTGGGGCGCGGCCATGCTGATGCGTAAATCCTTCCGGGTCCTGCGGGCCACCTGGAAGGGGGCGTTGCTCTCCGCGGTGGTGGTGGCGGCGCTGTGCCTGTGCGTCCGGGCGGACGTGCTGGGCGTGGAGGACTACGTGCCCTCGGTCCAGGAGGTCAAGAGTATGGCTTTCGACATCAACGGCTACAGCAGCTATTACTACGGCGAGTTGGAGGACCCGGCGGAGATCCAACAGTTCCTGGATATCCACCAGGCCATCCTGGCGGAGAAGGACCACCTGCGACAGGAGGATACCGGCGAATCCACCGGCAGTTTCCTGTCCACACAGATGGTGACGGACAGCGTTTTGGATGTGGGCGATGAGGCGGAGAACCAGCGCCTGCGGGCAAGCCTGGACCTGCGCTATGAGTTGGCCGACGGTACCGTCGTCCGCCGCTACTACAACCTCAACTACTACGAGACAGAGCTGGACCAGCCGGACAGCGCCATGGCCCGGCTGGCGGAGCTGACGGCAGAGCCCATGGTCCAGCGGCAGGCGCTTCAAATTCAGAAGCTGCTGCGCTTTACCGGCGGCGACTTCATTCAGGGAAGCCAGGGCGTCAGCCTGTCTGCCCAGGAGGCGGAGATTCTCTATGGCGCCGTTCTGAAGGATATGGCGGCGGGCCATTTCGGCCGCAATGCCTTCCGTCCGGACCGGTGGGTGCAGGAGACCTACAGCAACCACCTGACGCTCTATTATATCTCCGAACTGGACAAAACGGGCGAACCGATGACGGACTCTCTGGACCTGGAGTTCTCCGTCAACAGCACGGAGCTGCTCTCCGCCCTGGAGGATCTGGGGCTGACGGAACAGGTGCCTCTGGTGACCTATGCCCAGGAGGACCAGCAGAGCGACTCCTGGACGGAAGCGTTGGGGTAAACCATGGAGGAAACGGTCTTTGAAATGCAATACCGGCGCCGCCAGCCTCACCGCCGGCGGCGCCCCCGGCGGCGGAAGGCTTGGGGTGTGATCCTGGCTCTGACGGCGCTGGTTGTTCTGGCGGCTGCTCTTCTGTGGCTGAACCGGGACCGGAGCCTTCCCGGCGAGGGCGTGACATTGCCGGACTATGTGCAGAAGGACCTGCTGCCGGTGAATCCGTGGTCCCGGCCCGGCACGCCGCTGGAGAATATCGACGGCGTGGTGATCCACTACGTAGGCAATCCCGACACCACTGCCCAGGCCAACCGCAACTACTTCGCGTCCCTGGCCTCCGGTGAGGAGGGGACCTACGCCTCCAGCCACTTTATTGTGGGGCTGGAGGGCGAGGTGATCCAGTGTGTCCCTCTGACAGAGATTGCCTATGCCTCCAATGAGCGCAATGAGGACACCATCGCCATTGAAGTCTGTCATCCCGACGAGACCGGGGAGTTCTCCGACGTCACCTACTGGCGCACGGTGGAACTGACCGCCTGGCTGTGCAACACCTTCCATCTGGACCCGGAGAAGGACGTGATCCGCCATTACGACGTCACGGGAAAGCGCTGCCCGCTGTACTACGTGGAGCACCCGGAGGCCTGGGAGGATTTTCTGGTGGATGTGGCCGCAGAGGTGGAGGTCCAGGCGGCAGAGGAAGAAGTTTCCTAAAAAATTTTTTCCAGAGAAGTGAAACAAAACCGGTTTTCAAATCGTCTTATAAGTATATGCGTGAGCGTGAAAGAAGGGAGCCTTTTGATCATGGAGCAGAACACCGGTGTCACGACCTTGTGGCGCATGTGGGTGGACACCAAGCGCCGTATCGTATCCTTCCACGAGGAAGAGGGCTGCCAACTGCTGGAGTTTCGCAGCAGGGAGATGTTCCTGCGCTGCGTGGATCAGTATTCTGGCAGACAGTACCGTTACCAGTGAGAGTGGAGGTCTGACGTGAGAGCAAAGCTGGCGTTTCAGATCACCTTTCTGCTGGTGGGCTTCTTGACGGTCCTGGAGTTTGTGGCCCTGCGGGGCCAGTTCGCCTGGGTGGTGATGGTGGCGGCCACGGTGGCCTTCGGCCTGATCAACATCCTGCTGTTTTGCCGGGACCGGGAGTGGCTGCCGGCCCTCCACTACTTATTGACTACCACAGCCCTGTGTATGGGCTATTTCGTGTTGGCCACCGCCTGAGCGGCGGCCCAAAGGGGCGATCCATATATGGAACTGCGCAAGCGGGCGCCGGGCCTGGTGTGTCTGCTGCTGATGACGGCGGCACTCCTGTTGGCCGGGCACCGCACCCCCGCGGCCCCGCCCGGCCCGGACAGTGAGGACGCCGCGGCGACCATGGAGGAAGATACCATCCACTACGAGGAGCAGCCCACAGTGCGGGTCATCTCCCTGTCGGAGATGGCGCCGGCGGACACCGCCGCGGAACAGGTCCTCATGGGGGAGTGGGCCGGCTTCCAGCCGGCAGACCCGGCGGAGATGGCGGAGGTCCTTTCGGAACTGTATTTGCATGACGGCACCAGCATCAGGCTCTACGCCACGGCGGAGGGCCTGGTGTTTGGCGCCTTTTTGCGTCCGGGTGGCCAGTGGACCCGGTTCGTCCAGCTCTACGACGGAGAGGGGGACATCTCCGCCTTTGTTCAGAACCTCTCCCTCACCCCCTTCTCCGGTATCCTGGGCAAAGAGGGCTTTCTGCTGCGCCGCACCGCCCAGGGCCTGCGGGAACATGTCTATGACTACTATTGGTTCGACGAGACCGGGGGCCTGCAGGTGCTGCGGGCCCAGTTCGACCCGGTGGCCCTGGACCTGGACGGCGACGGCACCGCGGAGCTGGCATATGAGCTGGCGGAGTGGCAGTCCTCCACCGCCATTTATTGCCAGGATGCCGACGGCGTCATCTACCAGGTGACACCCGCCGCATACATCGGCAGCAGCCATGCGCTGATGGCGGTGGAGCGGGAGGGTCCCGGGCCCGCCCGGCTGATCTACCGCTGTCAGGAGGATGGCCAGGACAGCTTCTGCGCCGTGACCCTGGAGAACGATCAGCTCCGCATTGAGGAGAACATCGTCTACGTGCCGGCCCAGACGACAGGTGTCCCCTTGCCCGCCGACCCCACAGAGGGGCTGAAGATCCCCGTCCGAATGTCGGTGGCGGGACCTGACGGACGAGAAGTGGAGGACGCCGGAGAGGCGGCGGGCTGGGAGTTCCAGTCCATGCTGTGGGAGGGAAACGGCGTTTCGACGGAGGGGGCAGTGCTGACCCCCACTGATGCGCCGCTGAACGAAGCCGCCGCCTATACCGTCACCTTTACCCCGGAGACCGGGGAGGCCCTGTCCTGGACCCTGGACGACCAGGGGATCTGTCGCTTCAGCGGTATGGCGGGCAACTACCGCATGATCACGACCGGCTTGGGGTCTCTGCCGGAGTGGTGCCACGATACGCTGAAGCTGTACTGTGAGGCCGCCCGCACTTCCAGGGCCGGCGGCGGGACGTGAGATTTTTTGCGAAAACCGCCTTGACAAACGAAAAAATTGTGATACGATAATCCGGTAAAATGAAACATCTGGCGTGGAAAAGGACGAGTAACCCTTCGGTTTCCGCAAAGAGAGCCGCTGTTATGGTGCGAGGCGGACGGGGACGCTGGGCGAAAATCACCTTGGAGCCTCCTGCTGAAAGACGACGCGAGTAAGCGTGGACGTTTGGTGCCCGTTACAGCACCGGCCCGTGACGGCGGGCAGTGAGCGGCCGGGCCCTGTAAGGGGACGGCAACCGAGAGTGGTACCGCAGAGTGTTTTACCAAACGCTTTGTCTCTTGAAAGAGAGACAAAGCGTTTTTCTTTTGGAAAGGAGCGTTTTGCATGTGTTGCCCTCAATGCGGGAAGGAATTGGAGTCCGGCATGATTTATGCCACGCCCACAGCCGGAAATCTCGTCTGGACGCCGGGTCCGGAACCGCGCCCCTTTCGCCGTCCGAAAGACGCGCTCAGGCTTTGCCCGGTGGGGGAGGATCCCAATGCCTCACCCCTTGCGCCCAAGGCGCTTTCCACCATCCATACCTATCACGGTTCCATGCTCTGCCGGGCCTGCGGCCTGGTGGTGATCCCTTATCAACTCAACGAATAACTTTATCATAAAACGGAGGAACGTATTTCATGGACTACAACAAGACCATCAATCTGCCGAAGACCGACTTCCCCATGCGGGCGGGCCTGCCCAAGCGGGAGCCGGAGATGCTCAAGCGCTGGCAGGAGCAGGACGTATACAATGAGCTGCTGAAGAAGAACGAGGGCAAGCCCCGGTTCAACCTCCACGACGGCCCTCCGTTCAGTAACGGCGCCCTTCACATGGGCCACGCCCTGAACAAGGCCATCAAGGACTTCATCACCCGGTCCTACGCCATGCGGGGCTACTACACCCCCTATATCCCCGGCTGGGACAACCACGGCATGCCCATCGAGTCTGCCATCATCAAGGAGCAGAAGCTCAACCGCAAGGCCATGAGCGTGCCGGAGTTCCGCTCCGCCTGCCACGCCTACGCCCAGCACTATATGGACGTCCAGAGCGAGGGCTTCCAGCGGATGGGCGTCATCGGCGACTGGGAACACCCCTACTGCACCATGAACCCCGGCTTTGAGGCCGAGGAGGTCAAGGTCTTCGGCGAGATGTACAAGAAGGGCTATATCTACAAGGGCCTCAAGCCCGTGTACTGGTGCCCCCACGACGAGACCGCCCTGGCCGAGGCCGAGATCGAGTATCAGGACGACCCCTGCACCACCGTGTATGTGAAGTTCCCCATGCACGACGATTGCGGCAAGCTCTCCGCCTATGACAAGAGCAAGCTGTTCTTCGTGATCTGGACCACCACCATCTGGACCCTGCCGGGGAACCTGGGCATCTCCCTGCACCCGGAGGAGCCCTACGCCCTGGTGAAGGCCCCCAACGGCGAGGTCTATATCATGGCCGAGGCCCTGGTGGACAAGGTCATGAAGATCGGCGGCTTTGACAGCTACGAGATTTTGGAGACCCACCCCGGCGCCTTCTTCGAGAACATGCTGGCCGACCATCCCTTCCTGCCCAAGACCAGCCGCCTGCTGCTGGCGGACTATGTCACCATGGACTCCGGTACCGGCTGCGTCCACACCGCCCCCGGCTTCGGCGCCGACGACTATGAGACCTGCAAGCGCTACGGCATGGACATGGTGGTGCCTGTGGACGACCAGGGCCGCCACACCGACTACGCCGGCAAGTACGCCGGTATGAAGACCGACGAGTCCAACCCCGTGATCCTCAACGATATGAAGGAGAGCGGCATGCTCTTCGCCAGCGAGGACATCGTCCACAGCTATCCCCACTGCTGGCGCTGCAAGGGCCCCATCATCTTCCGGGCCACGCCCCAGTGGTTCTGCTCCGTGGAGTCCTTCAAGGACGAGGCCTGCGCCGCCTGCGACGACGTGCGCTGGGTGCCCGAGTGGGGCAAGGAGCGCATGAAGGCCATGGTCCGGGAGCGCACCGACTGGTGCATCTCCCGTCAGCGCCGGTGGGGCCTGCCCATCCCCGTGTTCTACTGCAAGGACTGCGGCAAGCCCATCGTCACCGACGAGACCATCGCCACCATCTCCGCCCTGTTTGCCAAGGAGGGCTCCAACGCCTGGTTCGCCAAGGAGGCGGAGGAGATCCTGCCGGAGGGCTTCACCTGCCCCCATTGCGGTGGCAAGACCGGCTTCACCAAGGAAGAGGACACCCTGGACGGCTGGTTCGACTCCGGCTCCACCCACTTCGCCGCCATGAAGCGGGACCAGGGCTGGTGGCCCGCCAACATGTACCTGGAGGGCCTGGATCAGTACCGCGGCTGGTTCCAGTCCGCGCTGCTGACCGCCGTGGGCGCCTTCGGAAAGGGCGCTCCCTTCAAGGAGTGCGTCACCCACGGCTGGACCGTGGACGGCGAGGGCAAGGCCATGCACAAGTCCCTGGGCAACGGCATGGACCCCTATGAGATCATGGATAAGTATGGCGCCGACCTGCTGCGCCTCTGGGCCGCCAGCGCCGACTACCACGCCGATGTCCGCTGCTCCGACGCCATCTTCAAGCAGCTCTCCCAGAACTACCTGAAGTTCCGCAACACCGCCCGGTACTGCCTGGGCAACCTGGACGGCTTCGACCCCGACAACCTCTCCGCACCGGAGGAGATGGAGGAGCTGGACTGCTGGGCCATCACCCGCCTGAACGCACTGATCGACAAGTGCTTCAAGGCCTACGACGACTATGAGTTCCTGGTGGTCACCCACGCCGTCAACGACTTCTGCGTGGTGGAGATGTCCAACTTCTATCTGGACATCATCAAGGACCGGCTGTACTGCGAGGAGCGGGACGGTGCCAAGCGCCGCAGCGCCCAGACCGCCCTGTTCCTGATCCTGGACACCATGACCAAGATCATGGCCCCCATCCTGGCCTACACCTGCGACGAGATCTGGCAGGCCATGCCCCACCGCTCTGGCGACGATGGCCGCAACGTGGTCTTCAACGACATGAATCAGCCTTTCGCCGACTACGCCCTGGACGACAAGGCCATGGCCAAGTGGGACACCGTCATCCGTCTGCGCAACGACGTGAACGCTGTGCTGGAGACCGCCCGGGCCGACAAGAAGATCGGCAAGGCCCTGGAGGCCTGCGTGACCCTCCACGCCGGCGACGACGAGGCCGCCTCCGCCCTGGTGGAGACCATGGGATTGAACCTGGCGGAGCTGTTCATCGTCTCCCAGTGCGTGGTCTCCAACGCTGCCCCTGCCGAGGGCTCCGTCACCGGCCAGGGCACCGCTTTCCCAGGGCTCACCGTGGAGGTGGCCGAGGCCCAGGGTGCCAAGTGCGAGCGCTGCTGGATGCAGTCCACCACCGTGGGCGCCGACGCCGACCATCCCACCCTGTGCGCCCGGTGCGCCCAGGTGGTCCGCAACCTGCCCCAGTTCTAAGGCTGCGTCCCTCTGAAGCCGCGGCTGGCCGGACCGTTTCCCG
>URXS01000092.1 GCA_900551885.1 uncultured Oscillibacter sp. | reverse complement strand
CCTTACCGGCGCGCTGCGCCCCGTCACCGGCGTGCTGCCCATGGCGCTGTGCGCCGCCCGTCTGGGCGTCAGGACTCTGTATGTCCCTGCCCAGAACGCCGCGGAAGCTACGCTGGCCGACGGCCTGACGGTCTACGGGGTAGAGAGCGTCTCCCAGCTCATCGCCCACCTCAACGGCGACGCGCCTATGACCCCCGCGCCGCGCTGGCAGCCGAAGCCGTCTGATCGCCCCCTGCCGGACTTTGCCGATGTCATGGGGCAGGAGAACGTGAAGCGGGCGCTGGAGATCGCCGCGGCAGGCGGGCACAACCTGCTGCTGATCGGCTCCCCCGGCACCGGCAAGTCCATGCTGGCAAAGCGCCTGCCCTCCATTCTGCCGGACATGACCCGGGCGGAAGCCCTGGAGGTCTCCGGCATCTGGTCCGTGGCGGGACTGACGGACCCGCAGCACCCGCTGCTGACCCGGCGGCCCTTCCGCAGTCCCCACCACACCGCCTCCGCCGCGGCCCTGACCGGCGGCGGTCCCACCTTGCGGCCCGGGGAGATCTCCCTGGCCCACAACGGCGTGCTGTTCCTGGACGAGCTACCGGAATTCCACCGGGACGTACTGGAGGCCATGCGCCAGCCTCTGGAGGACGGGGAGGTCACCGTGGCCCGCTCCGGCGGCACACTGCACCTGCCTGCCCGGTTCCAACTGGTGTGCGCCATGAACCCCTGCCGCTGCGGCTGGCGGGGACACCCCTCCGGCCGGTGTACCTGCTCGGAGCGGGAGGTGGCCAGATACGTGGAAAAGATCTCCGGCCCTCTGCTGGACCGGATTGACCTCCACGTCACCGTCCCCTCGGTGGAGTATGAGGCCCTGCGCCGCAAGGCCACGCCGGAGTCCTCCGCTGTGGTGAAGGCACGGGTGGACAAAGCCAGAGCCATTCAGGCCAGCCGCTTTGCCGGTACCGCCGTCACCTGCAATGCCCACATGGCCCCGGCCCAGATCGGGGAATTCTGCCGTCTGGATGGCGCCGGAGAGGCCCTGATGAAAACCGCCTTCGACCGCATGGGCCTCACCGCCCGGTCCCATGACCGGATCCTCCGGGTGGCCCGGACCATCGCGGACCTGGACGGAGCAGAGGCCATCGGGCCGGAGCATCTGGCCGAGGCCATCCAGTACCGGAATACCGACATCCTGAAGGGATAAGAAACAACAGGCGGCGCCCCATGGGGGCGCCGCCTGTGTACTTTACTCTTTTCAATATGGTACAAAATGCGGGGTGCTCAGTCAAAGATCAGGTTCAGCAGGACCGCCGCCAGAATGATCACCGCCACCACCGCCGCGCCGACCAGCCGCCCCTGCCTGCGGAAGCCTTCCTTCGAATAGTCGGCCTTGCCCTTTTTCAGCCGGTTCAGACTGAAGGCGTTCAGGCCCCAGAGGGCCAGGCCGATCAGTGGAAATCCCACCAGGACCGTCAGCCAGCCCTCTTCATCGGAAACAATCGAACCGAAAAACGGATGCATGATCGTCTCTCACTCCTCTCACGAGGCGCCCCCGGTGAAACAGCTCTTTCACGGCATATCGTCCGGCGGGCGGCGGCCCTCCACATGGGACAAAAAGGCCTTGCAGGCGTTGGACATATAGCGTTTTTTGTTCCATGCCAGCCGCACGTCCCAGGCTCTGGGACCGTCCGACAGCGGCACCCACCGCACCGCGGCGGAGGGGTACTTGTCATAGATGGGCTTGGGCAGGATGGTGATGGCCCGGTTCTGAGCTGCCACTTCCACCAAAAAGTCCCACTGGGAGGACAGCAACACAATCTGGGGGGCATAACCGGCCCGGCGGCAGGCCCCCACAATCTGCCAGTGAAGGGCAAAATCCCGGTTGAAGATGGCGAACCGCTGACCACGCAGGTCTGAGATGGAAAGGCTCTCCCGCTCCGACAGGGGGTTGCTCCGGTTGAGGATCACACCCACCCGCTGGCAGGTGAAAGGCAGGGTCTCAAACTGCTCCACCTGCTCGGTATTCAAGGTCAGCGCGATGTCCAGCTCTCCTTCCACGATCATCTGGTCAATGACGTAGGACCCCTGCTCGATCACCTGGATGCGGACGTTGGGGTATTTCCGGGCAAACTCCGGAATCAGGGAAGCCAAGTAGCAGGTGCCCAGCAGCGGCGGCAGGCCCACCGCCAGCGTGCCGGCGGCGGTGTCCCCGGTGTTCTGGACCTCCTCCACGGTGCGGCGGTACTCCTCCATCATCCGCTGGGCGCCCTCCAGCAGCCGCTGGCCCTCATCCGTCAGCCGCTGACGGCGGCCGAAGGTGTAAAAGAGCTGAACGCCCAGCTCCTGCTCCAGATTCCGCACGGCGATGGACAACGTGGGCTGTGCCACCGCCAGCTCCGTTGCGGCGGCAGAGTAGCTCTCCGCCTTGGCCACCGCCATAAAATATTTCAACTGCCGCATCTCCATGGCTTTCCTCCCCTTTGGCCCTTTGGGCCAAACTTCTTGTCAAAGCCACTATAATATAAAATTATTCTATATGTCAACGGCAGCGCCATAAATTCTTTGTTAATCTCACCGAATGAAATTGGTGAAGGTCCGCTTGTGGCTCTCCGGTGGAGGCAGCGTCTCCTTGGCCGCCGCCAAAGCCTTCACGGTCCAGGCCATGTTGCGGCCCAGTTTGGCGGCCACCTCCATGCCCTCGGTATCCCTCTGGACCTCACCGGGGTCAGCCCCGTGGACGGCGCCCCAGTAATCGGAGGTGACGATGATCATCTCCATGGCGTCCATGGTACCCAGAAGCTGCTGGTAGGTCTCCATACCGCCGCTGCGGCGCAGGGTGCACAGGGCGCCGCCCACCTTGTGGCACAGTTGGTTCTCTCCGCAGCCCGCCGCCAGCATCAGCCGGTCCAGCACGCACTTCATGCCGCCGGCAATGCCGCCGTGGTACACCGGCGAGGCCAGCAGGATGCCGTCGGCCTCGATGCAGGCGGCAATGATGTCGTTGACCATGTCGTCGGTCTGGACGCACCGCAGGGACCCGGTGTTGAGGCAGTGGTAGCAGGCCATACAGGGGTGGACCTTGGGGCCCGGCTGGAACACCTGGAACGCCACGCCGGCGGCTTCCACCTCCCGCCGGACCACCTCCAGGCACTGGGCGGTGTTTCCGTTCTTTCTGGGACTTCCGTTAATGGCAACGATCTTCATAGCTTTCCCCTCCGTATGATGGTGTTTTCACTTGAGAGATAATTCCATTATAACAAGGGAGCCCCTCGTCCACAAGCGGCTTTTCCCGCAGGACGCAAAAGAAACGAAGCGGCGCCTATTCGGCGCCGCTTCTCCACGTTTGATCTGTTACCGGTCCCGATAATCCACGTCACGGCTGAGGATGCTGCCGGTCTGGGCGTCGATCTCGAAATCATACTCGGTGGTACCGCTGTACACCTCCACCTCGTAGACCAGGCGGCCATCGTCCCGGTCAAGCTGGCACTTGAACACCGTGCCGCCGGGGACCTCGGCCAGGGCGATCTGCTTGGCCCGGTCGGCGGTGATGGTGGCGCCGCCGGAGGTGCTGGGTACGGTGAAGCCCTCCACATCCCGGTCGGCGCTGCGGATGGCACCGGTGACGGCGTCGATCTCATAGTCGTACTCGGTGCTGCCACTGTAGAACTCCACCTCGTAGACGGCCCGGCCGTCATCCCAGTCCAGGTTGGCCCGAATAAAGGTCACACCGGAGGCGCTGAGGCCCGCGTCCGCCAGAGCGATCTCCTTGGCCCGGTCAGCGGTGATATAGTTGGACTGGGTGGTCCCCTGGCTGGTGGTACCGGTGCCGCTCTTGCTGGTGAGGACCACGGTCCGGGTGGCGGAGTTGAAGCTGACGTTCAGCCCCAGAGCCTCACTGATGGCCCGGGCAGGGACATAGGTGGTGCCCTCATACAGGAACACAGGGACTTCCTTGCCGCTCACGTCCCGGGGTGTCATGGCGGAACCGTTGAGGGTGATCTTGATTCCGTCCTCCACCTGGATGGTCCGGTTGGCAGCGGCGGACACTGACAGGCACATGGCCAGCAGCAGAACGGTCATCAGCAGACCAGAGACAAAGCCCTTCCAGTAATTGCTCTTCTTCATAGTTGTTCTCCTTTTATTGTTTGATTGTTTTTTGTTGATTGCCTTTTGTTGGCTCTCGGCTCTTTCTATACCAATAACGGGGCAGCGGCAGCGTTTATTGCACGGCTAAAAAAATTTTTTAGACCGTGCCCGGCGGGAAAATTCAGGGCTTTTTATTCCCGGGCAAACGCAGTATAATAAAGCCGATTCCAACGTTTCTCTCCCCTTTGGCCGGTCAAATCGCTTCCCGGCGGGCTTTTTGCGGCAGCGCCGGCGGTTGTGTCTGATTTCAAAGTGGGGAAATTCTGATGCCATACGGAGGTCCATTATGACGACAGATTCCATGCCGAAGCAGGACATCTTTTTATTGAAGCTGGGTGAGGTGGTGCTGAAGGGGCAGAACCGCCATTCCTTTGAGGACAAGCTGGTAAACAACGTCCGCCGCCGCCTGAAGGGCTGCGGCAGCTTCCAGGTCTATATCCGCCAGAGCACCATCTATGTGGAGCCCACCATGGAAAACTGTGACATGGAGGCGGCCTTCGCCGCCTGCCGGCAGGTGTTCGGCGTGGTGGCGGTGGCCCGGGCGGCCCCCTGCGAGAAGACTGTGGCGGCTATCGTGGAAACCGCCAAAACCTATCTGGCCGACGCCTTTGCCACCGCCCACAGCTTCAAGGTGGAGAGCAAGCGGGCCGACAAGACCTTCCATCTCAACTCCATCCAGTTGAGCCAGGAGGTGGGCGGCGAGCTGGCAGAGACCTTTCCCAATATCACTGTGGATGTCCACAACCCGGACCTGACGGTGTATGTGGAGATCCGGGAGAAGTACGCCTATGTCCACACCCCCGCCGTCCCCGGTGCCGGAGGTCTTCCTATCGGCATGGGCGGCCGGGCGGTGAGCCTGCTCTCCGGCGGGCTGGACAGCCCCGTGTCCTCCTGGATGATGGCCCGGCGGGGCGTGGAGCTGGAGATGGTCCACTTCGTCTCCCCGCCCTACACCTCCCCCCAGGCCCAGGAGAAGGTGCTGGAGCTGGCCCGGCTGCTGACGGGCTGGTGCGGCCGGATGATGGTCCACATCATCCCCTTCACCCATATTCAGGAGGAGATCCGCAAGAACTGCCCGGAGGAGTATTTCACCCTGATCATGCGGCGGTTCATGATGCGCCTTGCCCAGGCGGTGGCCCAGCGGTGCAAGGCCGGCGCCCTGATCACCGGCGAGTCCCTGGGCCAGGTGGCCAGCCAGACCATGCTGGCCCTGGGCACCACCGATGACGTGTGCCAGATCCCTGTGCTGCGGCCTCTGATCGGCATGGACAAGGTGGAGATCATCCGCATGGCCCGCCAGATCGGCACCTATGACACCTCCATTCTCCCCTATGAGGACTGCTGCACCGTCTTCACTCCCCGGCATCCCTGCACCCGGCCCAAGCTGGAGGACGTCCGTGCCGCTGAGGCGGCGCTGGACGTGGACGCCCTGGTGGCGGAGGCCATGGAGGGCCGCCAGTGGGTATGGGTAAAGCCCGGCGACGCTCCCCGCATTTAAACCCATTTCCGCAGGGCCACGGCCCTGTGGAAACCTATAGTATCATCTGAAAAATACCGCGCCGGCAGTCTGCCGACAATTGGAGGTCTTTGCCCATGTCCCATACCGCAGAAATCATTGCCGTCGGAACGGAGCTGCTCTTAGGCAACATCGCCAACACCAACGCCCAGACCCTGTCCCAGAGCCTGTCCACCCTGGGCATCAACGTCTTCTGGCACACCGTGGTGGGCGACAACCCGGAGCGGCTGGCGGAGGCTGTGGAGGTGGCCCGCCACCGGGCGGACATTCTGATCACCACCGGCGGCCTCGGGCCCACCTACGACGATCTGACCAAGCAAACCATCTGCACCGCCTTTGGCCGAAAATTGGTGTTCCACCCGGATATTCTGGAGGACATTCGGGACTTCTACACGAAAAACCTCCACGCCCCCATGCCGGAGAACAACCGCCAGCAGGCGGAGCTGCCGGAGGGGTGTACCATTTTCGACAACCCCGTAGGCACCGCCCCCGGCTGCGCCTTTGCAGTGGACGGCGTCCACGTGCTGATGTTGCCGGGTCCGCCCCACGAGATGGAGACCATGCTCCACCGGTGGGTGGAACCGTATCTGCGGGCCCTGTCCCGTGAGGTCATCGTCTCCCACGACATCATGACCTTCGGCCTGGGGGAGTCCTATGTGGACGAGCTGCTCCACGAGAAAATGTCCCACATGGAGAACCCGTCTCTGGCCACCTACGCCAAGCCCTGCGAGGTGCGCCTCCGGGCCACCGCCAAGGCGGACAGCGCCCAGGCAGCGGAGGCCCTGCTGGCCCCGGTGGTGGAGCAGGTCCGTGAAGCGCTGGGCGATTACGTCTACGGGATCGATGTAAAGGACCTGGCCCAGGTGTGCATGGAGGAACTGCTGAAAAAGGGCCTGACCCTGGCCACCGCTGAGAGCTGCACCGGGGGACTGGTGGCCCGGCGGATCACCGCCCTACCCGGGGCCTCCAGGGTTTACCGGGGCGGCGTAGTCAGCTACTGGACGGAGGTAAAAGCCGCCGTGCTGGGGGTGCCCCAGGAGACACTGGACACATACGGTGCCGTGTCGGAGCAGACTGCCCGTGCCATGGCCCAGGGTGCCCGGAAGATCACCGGGGCAGAGGTCGCCGTATCGGTCACCGGTGTGGCGGGACCGGACCCGGACGAGCGGAACAACCCCGTGGGCCTGGTCTTTATCGGCCTGGCCACCCCGGAGGGTACTTTCTGCCGCCGGACAGAGTCCGGCCGGCGGCGCCGGGACCGGATTCAGGACCTGGCGGCCAACCACGCCCTGGATATGGTGCGCCGGTACCTGACGGGCCTGAAACCCTGAGGGAGCATAGACGGTGGACACGGCATATACTGGTCTGAACCCTTAGAAAGGAGACCAATGTATATGCGCCATTTTCAGGACGATCCCTGTTGTCCGCCCTCCCGTCATAGCAAACATTGCTGCCCCGACCCCTGCTGTCCGCCACCTTGTCCCTGCCGTTCGGAAATCACTGTGGGCACCACGGTGACCACGGCCCCCGGCACCAACGCCCGGGTGACCGCCGTCCCTACCCCCTGCGGCGTGGAGCTGAACTTCTCCATCCCCCGGGGTGCGGAGGGTCCCCAGGGGCCGGAGGGACCGCAGGGCCCCGAAGGGCCCCAGGGACCCGAGGGGCCCCAAGGACCGGAAGGACCCCAGGGACCCGAGGGGCCCCAGGGGCCGGAG
>URXS01000091.1 GCA_900551885.1 uncultured Oscillibacter sp. | reverse complement strand
CCGGGGCCCCGCACGAGGGGGCGCGCCGGGCGGCGGATCAACAGACGCAAATGCCCTGCCGGGCGCCAGATTTCAGCCGCCGGTTGGGATTTGCACAC
This sequence comes from uncultured Oscillibacter sp., assembly GCA_900551885.1. Lineage (GTDB taxonomy): Bacteria > Bacillota > Clostridia > Oscillospirales > Oscillospiraceae > Oscillibacter. The sequence goes on along the minus strand of URXS01000091.1, from coordinate 7,303 downwards.
AATTTTGCATTATATGCTGTTCTCTCCAGTTTTGCAAGCTATTCCTGCCGGGTTTTTCAAAAAAATCCACCGGATTTTGCAATTTTTACAGACATGCGGCGGCCGGAGCACCGCCGCGCCGCTGTTTTCGGCAATTTTTTCAGCTCGTCAAAGAAGTAATACCTCTCCAAAAACTTCCCGCCGGAATGCCGCCGGATTTGGCGGTTCTCACATTGACGCCGCTCTCCGCCCGCTCCTATAATAGAAGATGCTGCGGCGGAAGCGGTGCCAGCACCGCACGTTCCCCCGCAAGTACCGCGGCCCGCTGGGGCCGCCCAATGGAGGCATTCTGCCATGTACCGCATCAAAACATTCAACAAGATCTCTCCTGTCGGCCTGAACCGCCTGGATCCGGCGCTGTACTCCGTCTCTGATTCGGTGACGGACGAGGACGCCATCCTGGTCCGCTCCGCCAAGCTTCTGGACTATGACTTTCCGAAGGATCTCCTGGCCATTGCCCGGGCGGCGGTGGCGGACCCGCCGGTATTGATCCTGGATGAGGCCACCAGCTCCATCGACACCCGTACCGAGGCACTGATCGAAAAGGGCATGGACCAGTTGATGGCGGGCCGGACGGTGTTTGTCATCGCCCACCGGCTCTCCACCGTCCGCAACGCCGACGCCATTATGGTGCTGGAGCATGGCCGGATTGTGGAGCGGGGCAGCCACGAGGAGCTGCTGGCCCAGAAGGGCCTGTATTACCAGCTTTACAACGGCATGTTTGAATTGAGCTGAGCTATCCGCGACCGGGCAAAACCCCCGGCGGGCACACTGCGCCCGCCGGGGGTTTTTATCTTTTGAGGCATAAATTCATACGGTTTTACCCAGACTTTACATAGGATTGGTGTCGGATTTTACTTGGGGCTGCTTATACTAGGGCCGTAGCACCAAGCAAGAGACATTTGTAAAGGAGTAATGATTGATGAAAAGAGCAATGACCCTGCTGCTGTCCCTGACTTTGACCGCCGCGCTGCTGGCCGGCTGCGGCTCTCAGGACACCGCCTCTGAAGATACCACCGGTGATACCACCGCTGAAGACACTGCTACCGAACTGAGCGGCACCGTCTCCACCGACGGCTCCACCTCCATGGAAGAGGTCATCGGCGCCCTGGGTGAGCAGTTCATGGCGGACAACTCCGGCGTGACCGTCACCTACAACCCCACCGGCTCCGGTTCCGGCATTGAGGCCGTGAAGAACGGAAGCTGCGACATCGGCCTTTCCTCCCGCGCCCTGAAGGACGAGGAGAAGGAGAGCGGCCTGACGGAGACCACCGTGGCTCTGGACGGCATCGCCATCATTGTCAACGCTGAGAACACTGTCACCGACCTGTCCACCGACCAGATCGCCCAGATCTATACCGGCGCTGTCACTGACTGGTCCGAGCTGGGCGGCAACGCCGGCGCCATCGCCGTCATTGGCCGTGAGACCGGCTCCGGCACCCGGGATGGTTTCGAGTCCATCACCGGCACGGAGGACGCCTGTGTCCTGGCCCAGGAGCTGAGCTCCACCGGCGCCGTCATCGAGGCCGTCCGCACCACGCCCGGCGCCATCGGCTATGCTTCCCTTTCCGCTGTGGAAGGCCAGGAGGGCATCACGGTCCTGACTGTGGACGGCGTGGCTCCCTCTGAGGCCACTGTTCTGGACGGCACCTACACCATCCAGCGGCCCTTCGTGTTCGTGACCAAGACCGACGGCCAGCTCTCCGATGTGGCCCAGGCCTTCTTCGACTTCGCCACCTCCACCGCAGCCAACGACCTGATCGCCGCTGCCGGTGCCGTGCCCGTGGCCAAGTAAGACAGTCAAGTTCAGACAGACGCGGTTACAGCCGCCGCACCCCACGCGGTGCGGCGGCCGTTCCGCTGGGGTGCATCTGAAAGCGGCCGGGGGACTCCGGCGGTTTTGAGATGCACCCCCATACCGGGGCCAGTGCCCCTGACTGCAAAGGAGAATCTGCATGGAACATGAGATCGCGGGAGCAGCCTTCCGGGCGGCACCGTCCGGCACCGCGGCTGCCGGCAGACGGAAGAAAGAGAGAGGACCCCGGGCCAAGGGAAGCCGCAAGGCGCTGGAGAAGGGCATGGGGTTGCTGTTCTTCGTCTGCGGCATGATCGCCGTGGCCTTTGTGCTGGTTATCAGCATTTATCTGGTGATCTCCGGCCTGCCGGCCATTGTGGAGATCGGACCCATCAACTTCCTCTTCGGTACCCGCTGGTACGCTTCCACCGGGGACTTCGGTATTCTGGCCATTATCCTGACCTCCTTCGCCGGTACCGCCGGGGCCATCATCGTGGGCGTGCCCATCGGATTGATGACCGCCATTTTCCTGGCCAAGGTGGCGCCGCCCAAGGTGGCCGCCGTGATCCACACCGCTGTGGAGCTGCTGGCGGGCATCCCCTCCGTGGTGTATGGCCTGGTGGGCATGATTTTGCTGGTGCCCGCCATCCGGGTGGCCTTCGACCTGTCCTCCGGTGCCACGCTTCTGGCCGCCATCATCGTGCTGGCGGTGATGATCCTGCCCTCCATCATCTCCGTGTCGGAGACGGCACTGCGGGCCGTGCCCCGGGAGTATGAGGAGGCGTCCCTGGCCCTGGGCGCCACCCACATTGAGACAGTCTTCCGGGTCAGCGTGCCCGCCGCCCGCAGCGGCATCGCCACCGCCATCGTCCTGGGCATCGGCCGGGCCATCGGCGAGGCCATGGCCATCATCATGGTGGCCGGCAACGTGGCCAACATGCCGGGCCTGCTGAAATCCGTCCGCTTTCTCACCACCGCCATCGTCTCGGAGATGTCCTACGCCTCCGTGGGCTCCCTCCACCGCAACGCCCTGTTTTCCATCGGACTGGTGCTGTTCCTGTTCATTATGATGATCAACGTCTTTCTCAACGTGTTCATCAAGCAGAAAAAGGAGGACTGAGCCATGGAGAACAAATCCCTCTCCACCAGACGGCGCCTCTATGACCGGGGGCTACGGGTGCTGCTGTACCTGTGCGGCTTCATCACCTGCGCCCTGCTGGTGCTGATCATCGGCTATATTTTTTACCGGGGCATCCCCAATGTCACCTGGCAGTTGCTTTCCACCCAGACCAGCTACCTCAACGACACCATCGGCATCCTGCCCAACATCCTCAATACCCTTTATCTGGTGCTGCTGTCCATGGTGATCGTGCTGCCTCTGGGCGTGGGCGCCGCCATCTATCTGACAGAATATGCCACCAACCGCCGGCTGGTGGCCGTCATCGAGTTCGCCACCGAGACCCTGACCGGCATCCCCTCCATCATCTTTGGCCTGGTGGGCATGCTGTTTTTCATCCAACTGATGGGGCTGAAGACCGGTGTCCTGGCAGGCAGTCTGACCCTGGTGGTCATGATTCTGCCCACCATCGTCCGCACCACCCAGGAGAGCCTGAAGACCGTGCCCCAGTCCTACCGGGAGGGCGCCCTGGCCCTGGGCGCCGGCAAGTGGCACATGGTGCGCACCGTGGTGCTGCCCAACTCCGTGGACGGCATCGTTACCGGCTGTATCCTGGCTGTGGGCCGCATCGTGGGCGAGAGCGCGGCGCTGCTGTACACCGCCGGCTTCGGCGTGGTGCTCAACGACTTCGTCACGTCCCTGCAGGCGGCCTCCGGCTCTTTGACGGTGGCATTGTATATGTACAGCGAGCGGGGCGAGACCGGCGTGGGCTTCGCCATCGCCACCATTTTGATGCTGCTGACGCTGCTGATCAACCTGGCTGCCACCCTTGTGGGGCGGAGACTGAAGAAATAAACGGGAGAGATTCCAATATGTCTACCATTATTGAAGTGAAGGATTTGAACCTGTGGTACGGTACCCACCACGCCCTCCACAGCGTCAATGTGGACATCCCGGCCCATGAGATCACCGCCCTGATCGGGCCCTCCGGCTGTGGCAAGTCCACCTTTTTGAAGACCCTCAACCGCATGAACGATCTGGTCCCCGGCATCCGCATCGAGGGCCTGGTCAGCTACGGCGGGCAGGATATTTACGACCCCAGCGTGGATACCACCTGGCTGCGCAAGCAGATCGGCATGGTGTTCCAGAAGGCCAATCCCTTCCCCATGAGCATCTACGACAACGTGGCCTACGGGCCCCGGACCCACGGCATCCGCTCCCGGGCCAAGCTGGACGAGATCGTGGAGAACTCTCTCCGTGCAGCCGCCATCTGGGACGAGGTGAAGGACCGGCTGAAAAAGAGCGCCCTGGGCCTCTCCGGCGGCCAGCAGCAGCGGCTGTGCATCGCCCGGGCCCTGGCAGTGGAGCCGGAGATCTTGCTGATGGATGAGTCCACCAGCGCCCTGGACCCCATCTCCACCTCCAAGATCGAAGACCTTGCGATGGAGCTGAAAAGCAAGTATACTGTCATCATGGTGACGCACAACATGCAGCAGGCCGCCCGGGTATCCGACAATACCGCGTTTTTCCTGCTGGGTGATCTGGTGGAATTCGGAAAGACGGAGCAGATCTTCTCCACCCCGGCAGACAAGCGCACCGAGGATTACATCACCGGCCGGTTCGGCTGAGGGAGGAATATCATGCGCAATCATTTTGACCAGCAGCTTGAACGGCTGCATGTGGAACTGATTCAGATGGGCGCCCTGTGCGAGGACGCCATCGCCGCCGCGGCGGAGGCGCTGATTCACGGAGATGAGGACCTGGCCCGGTCTGCCCAGGAGGCGGAGCGGGAGATCGACCAGAAGGAGCGGGAGATCGAGGGATTGTGCTTGAAGCTGCTGCTGCAACAGCAGCCGGTGGCCCGGGACCTGCGGGAGATCTCCTCGGCCCTGAAGATGATCTCCGATCTGGAGCGGATCGGCGACCAGGCGTCGGACATCGCGGAGCTGACCCGCTTCGCCCAGGTGCCGGAGGGCTCTGGCCGGGTCCACATCGGCGAGATGGCCCGGGTGGCCATCCGTATGGTGACCGACAGCATCGATTCCTTTGTGAAGCGGGACCTGGAGCTGGCCCGGGCGGTCCGGGCCCGGGACGACGTGGTGGACGACCTGTTCAATCAAGTCAAAAGTGAGCTGATCGGCCTGATCGCATCGGACGCCGCCTCCGGTGAGCTGTGGCTGGACCTGATCATGGTGGCCAAGTACCTGGAGCGGATCGGCGACCACGCCACCAATGTGGCCGAGTGGGTGGAGTACGGCATCACCGGCGTCCATCCCTCCGGGGACTGAGGGCGCCGCCATGGTGACTTATGAGGATGTGCGCAACGACAGCGCCGTTTCCACCTATATCCGCCGGGCCGACGAGACCCTGGGGGCTTTGGGCTTCACGGAGCACAGCTTCGCCCATGTGACTGCCGTGGCAGAGAAAGCGGCCCGCATCCTCACGGCGCTGGGCTATCCGGAGCGGACGGTGGAATTGGCCCGGATCGCGGGCTATCTCCACGACATCGGCAATCTGGTGAACCGGGTGGACCACTCCCAGTCCGGGGCGGTCATGGCCTTTCGGATTCTGGACCGGATGGGCGTGGAAGCGGAAGAGATCGCCACGGTGATCTCCGCCATCGGCAACCACGACGAGGGCACCGGCGTGCCGGTCAACCCCGTGGCGGCGGCACTGATCCTGGCGGACAAGTCCGACGTGCGCCGCAGCCGGGTCCGCAACCGGGACCTGGCCTCCTTCGATATCCATGACCGGGTCAACTACTCCGTGGAGTCGTCCCGGCTGGACATCGACCCGGAGGGCGGACTGGTGGAGCTGGTGCTGAAAGTGGACACCCAGTACGGCTCCGTCATGGACTATTTTGAGATCTTTCTGGGGCGGATGCTCCTGTGCCGCAAGGCGGCGGAGAAGCTGGGGCTCCAGTTCCGGCTGACCATCAACGGTCAGCGGGTGGTCTGAGGCCGGGGCGGCGCCCCGGCCCGGCCCCTATTCTGACATAGGAGGAGACCCATGATCTACTTACTGGAAGACGACGACAGCATTCGGGATTTCGTCATTTACAGCCTCAACAGCCAGGGCATGGAGGCCCGGGGCTTCGGCCTGCCCTCTCAGTTCTGGCAGGCGGTGGAGCAGGAGGCGCCCTCTTTGGTGCTGCTGGACATCATGCTGCCGGAGGAGGACGGCCTGACGGTGCTGAAAAAACTCCGCGCTGCCCCCCGGACCGCCACGGTGCCGGTGATCATGCTGACGGCCAAGAGCACCGAGTACGACAAGGTGCTGGGCCTGGACGGCGGCGCCGACGACTATGTGGCCAAGCCCTTCGGCATGATGGAGCTGCTCTCCCGCATCCGGGCGCTGCTGCGGCGGACGGAGACGGAGAACGGCATCCTGCGCTGCGGCATTCTGGAGGTGGATCCGGGCCAGCACATCGTCCGGGTCCGGGGCCAGGAGGCTGCCCTGACCCAGAAGGAGTTCGAGGTGCTGTGCCTGCTGCTGCGGAATCCCGGCCAGGTCCTGTCCCGGGAGCAGCTGATCGAAAACGTCTGGGGCTATGCCTTCACAGGGGAGAGCCGCACCGTGGACGTCCATGTGCGGACGCTTCGCCAAAAGCTGGGAGAGGCCGGAGCGTACATCGAGACTGTCCGGGGCTACGGCTATAAGATCAGCCCTGCGGACTGACCGGAGGCGGAAGTAGGGACATGACGAAACGGATTTTTCGATCCATCCTGGCAGTGTCTCTGGCAGTGCTGCTGGCCAGTCTGGTGCTGATCGTGGGGGTGCTCCACGGCTATTTCCAGGACCGGGTGGCAGACGAGCTGGAGAGCCTGGCGGAGTATATCGCCCATGGCGTGGAGGAGACGGGAGCGGACTATCTGTCAGAAGATCTGCCCAACAGCTACCGGGTCACCTGGGTGGACACGGACGGCACCGTGCTCTTCGATAATCAGGAGGATCCGGCCAGAATGGAGAACCACGGCCAGCGGGAGGAGATCCGGGAGGCGATGACCCTGGGAAAGGGCCAGGCCGCCCGCTATTCCGCCACGCTTTCCCGCCAGACGCTGTATGTGGCCCAGCGGCTCTCTGACGGGACGGTGCTGCGGGTATCCAGCGACCAGTACTCTGTCTGGATGCTGGTGCTGCAGGCGCTGCAGCCGGTGGCGCTGATGATGCTGCTGGCCTTCGTCCTGGCCATGGTGCTGGCATCCCGGGTGTCCCGGCAGCTGGTGGAGCCCATCAACAACATCGACCTGAGCGACCCTGCCGCCAGCGAGACCTATGAGGAGCTGACGCCCCTGCTCTCCAAGCTGCGCAGCCAGCAGCGGCAGATCCGCCGGGCGGGCGGCGATATTCGC
>URXS01000090.1 GCA_900551885.1 uncultured Oscillibacter sp. | reverse complement strand
ACAGCCGGTGACGCCCTCCACGGTCTCCAGCACCGCGGCCGCCTGGTCCGCGTCCGCCCGGACCTCCAGCTCCAGCGAGCCGCCGGCGGAGAGCTTGCCCTCCAGGGCCTCCGGGGTGTCGCAGGCCACGAACTTGCCCTTGCGGATGATCAGCACCCGGTCACACACCGCCCGGATCTCCGAGAGGATGTGGGAGCTGAGGATCACGGTGTGGTCCTTGGCCAGCTGGCGGATCAGATCCCGGATCTCCACCACCTGCTTGGGGTCCAGGCCCACGGTGGGCTCGTCTAAAATAATGGTGCTGGGAAAACCCAAAATGGCCTGGGCCAGGCCCACCCGCTGGCGGTAGCCCTTGGACAGGTTGCGGATCAGCCGCCCGGCCATGTCCTCCAGATGGGTCAGCGTCAGCACCCGCTGGAGCTGGTCCTCCAGCTCCCCCTTGGGGATGCGCTTGAGTTGCCCGCAGAACCGCAGGTACTCCTCTGCCGTCATGTCGCCATACAGGGGCGGGATCTCCGGCAGATAGCCGATCCGGGCCTTGGCGGCCTCCGGCTCCTCCAGGATGTCGTGGCCGTCGATGAGCACCTGCCCCTCCGTGGCGGCCAGATATCCGGTCATGATGTTCATGGTGGTGGACTTTCCGGCGCCGTTGGGTCCCAGGAACCCGAAGACCTGGCCGTCCTCCACCGTGAAGCTCAGGTGATCCACCGCGTAGTGGTCCCCATACCGCTTCACCAGGTTTTTGACCTCGATCACAGAAAAACCTCCTTCACCGGGCGGGGCGCAAAGGACCCCCTCCCATCAAACAGGAGCAGTATACCGGGGAAATCTGAAACGCACCTGAAAGGAAAAATTTCCTTTTTTTACGAAGGTGGAAAGAAACCGTAAAAAAACCGCTTTTACGGAAGTTTCCAAGGAGAGTTTCTTGCAATGAAACAGGGATTCCGGTATAATAATTGTGCAAATCTCGCAAATCAAATCACCGGGACGGAATGCGACCGCCCGGGGAAAGATGGAGGAAAAAGGAAATGAGAGGTGTACACAGCGCGGTAGACGACATTCGCCGCAACGTCTTTACCGAGGTGGCCCGTCTGGCCTACGGAGACGGGGACCTGAGCCAGGTGGACATGATCCCCTACAAGATCGTTCCCGGCGAGGTGGCCAAGCACCGCCATGACGTGTTTCTGGAGCGGGCCATCGTCCAGGAGCGGGTTCGGCTGGCGCTGGGCATGAGCCTGCAGCCGGCGGATGCCCAGTCTCCCGTCAGCGCCCACATTCAGGAGGCCGCCACCGACCAGAAGTATTTCGAGGAGCCGCTGGTCAACATCATCCCCTTTGCCTGCAACGCCTGCCCGCCCAAGCAGATCCGCATCACCGACAGCTGCCAGGGCTGTATTTCTCACCCTTGCATGAATGTGTGTCCCAAGGACGCCATCTATCTGGATGAGAACAAGCACTGCCACATTGACCAGAGCAAGTGCATCAAGTGCGGCAAGTGCTTCAACCAGTGCCCCTACCGGGCCATCAGCAAGATCGAGCGTCCCTGCGCCGCCGCCTGCGGCATGGACGCCATCGGCTCCGATGAGCTGGGACGGGCCAAGATCAACTACGACAAGTGCGTCTCCTGCGGCATGTGCCTGGTCAACTGCCCCTTCGCCGCCATCGCCGACAAGAGCCAGATCTTCCAGGTCATCAGCGCCATGAAGAAAAAGGAGGAGGTCATCGCCTGCGTGGCCCCTGCCTTCGTGGGCCAGTTCGGAAAGGACGCCACCCCCGACAAGCTGAAGGCTGCCATGCGCATCCTGGGCTTTTCCGACGTGGTGGAGGTGGCCATTGGCGCAGATCTTTGCACCGTGGAGGAGGCCCACGACTTCCTGGAGAACGTGCCGGACAAGCTCCCCTTCATGGGCACCAGTTGCTGTCCCGCCTGGTCCGTCATGGCCAAAAAGCTGTTCCCCCAGTTCAAGGACTGTATCTCCATGGCCCTGACCCCCATGGTCATTACCGCCCGCATGGTGAAGAAAGACCGGCCCAACGCCCGGATCTGCTTCATCGGGCCCTGCGCCGCCAAGAAGCTGGAGGCCAACCGCCGCTCCGTCCGCTCCGACGTGGACTTTGTGCTGACCTTTGAGGAGCTCCAGGGTATGTTCGACGCCAAGGAGATCGACTTCACCCAGATCGAGGGCGACCCCGCCGACGATCTGGAGGAGGGCACCGCCATGGGCCGGGGCTTTGCCGTGGGCGGCGGTGTGGCCGCCGCTGTGGTGGAGGCCATCAAGCACATCGATCCCAACCGGGAGGTCCCCATTGAGTATGGTGACGGCCTGAAGGAGTGCCGGAAGATGCTGATGATGGCCAAGGCCGGCAAGCGCAATGGCTACCTGCTGGAGGGCATGGGCTGCCCCGGCGGCTGCGTGGCCGGCGCCGGCACCATCACTCCCGTGAAGGAGAGCGCCACCAACGTGGAGAATTTCAAGAACAAGGCCGCTGCCTCTAGCAGTACCCAGAGCCCGTATCTGAACCGACTGAAGGAAGTGGAGGAATAATCCGCCACATTTCAAATCCCCCGCCAGATGGCGGGGGATTTTTTACCGCCATAAAGTGTGCGTCAGAGAAAGACAAGTGAACATTTAATTGTCAAGATGGGATTTTGCAGAAAATGATTAACCATCTTTGTATATATTTAACACTGTTTCCGAAAAATTTACGTAGGCATCAAGTAAAAACCAAAGATTTTTCCTAGAAGTGCGAAGAAAATTCTATCGTTTTTTCATGCAAGGGGAATTAAAATAAAGCCATCCTCGGAAGACGGGGGGCAAACCGCCCTGCCGTGGAGAAAAGAAGTCAACATTTTTACAGGAGGAACCATAATGAAAAAATTTCTTGCGCTGATCCTGGCTCTGGTCATGAGCCTGTCCCTGGTCGCCTGCGGTGGCGACGACACTGCTGAGACCACTGACGACTCCGGCGATACCACCGAAGCCACCGAGAGCGCCCTGAACGTGGGTGTGTTCTACTACAACTACTCCGACGCTTACATCACCACTGTCCGCAACGCCATGGACGGTCTGCTGACCGACGCCGGCATCACCTTCAACGACTTTGACGGCGCTGGCAACCAGGCCAACCAGCTGGACCAGATCAACACCGCTATCTCCAACGGTGCCAACCTGCTGATCGTCAACATCGTGGAGACCTCCTCTCCCGACGCCGCCCAGCAGGCCTGCGATGCCGCCAAGAACGCCGGCATCCCCATCATCTTCTTCAACCGCGAGGTTGAGAACAGCGTGGTGGACAGCTATGAGAACTGCGCCTTCGTGGGCACCGACGCCGCCGAGGCCGGCCACATGCAGGGCGAGATGATCGGCGAGTTCCTGCTGGAGAACTATGACGCTGTGGACCTCAACGGCGACGGCACCATCTCCTATGTCCTGTTCAAGGGCCAGGAGGGCAACAAGGAAGCCGAGTTCCGCACCCAGTATTCCGTCGAGGACGCCGATGCCATCCTGACCGAGGCCGGCAAGCCCGCTCTGTCCTTCTATGACCCCAACAACACCTCCAAGTACCTGGTGGACACCACCGGCAACTGGTCTTCTCAGGCCGCTACCGACTACATGAACACCATCCTCGCCGCTTACTCTGAGGCCAGCAACAACATGGTCGAGCTGATCATCGCCAACAACGACGGCATGGCCGAAGGCGCCATCGCTGCTCTGCAGGCCGCCGGCTACAACACCGGTGAGGAAGGCAGCACCACCATCCCCGTCTACGGCGTGGACGCCATGGACTCCGCCGTTCAGAAGATCGAGAACGGCCAGATGACCGGTACCGTCAAGCAGGACGCCGAGGGCATGGCCAGCACCATCATGACCCTGGTGGAGAACATCAATTCCGGCGCTGCCCTGATGGACAACACCTCTGATTACAACGTGGACGCCGACTGCGCCAAGATCCGTGTGCCTTACGCCATGATTACCGGCTGATTCGGACGAAACACGTTGCCCCAACCCAACCCTGAGCTGATGACGAGCGGGGCTGTCGACTGCGACAGCCCCGCTCCACCACGGATCGAAATGGGGCTTTTTTCATGAGCAGATGAAGCCTCTGCCTGAGTTGTGCCGCCAGGCGCGGCCGAGGCAGGAGCTTCAGTCGAAATATGTGTGTAAAGGAGGAAACTGATATGGAACAGCCGGCATTGCTGGAAATGCGCGGGATTACCAAGGAGTTCCCCGGCGTCAAGGCCCTGGACGGCGTGTCCCTGACGGTCCGCGCCGGCACGGTCCACGCCCTGATGGGCGAGAACGGCGCGGGCAAGTCCACCCTGATGAAGTGCCTCTTCGGCATTTATTCCAAAGACAGCGGAACCATCACCCTGGAGGGCAAAGAAGTCAACTTCAAGAGTTCCAAGGAGGCCATGGAGAACGGCGTGGCCATGGTGCACCAGGAGCTGAACCAGGCCCTGACCCGGACCGTCACGGACAACCTGTGGCTGGGCCGCTATCCCAAGGTGGGTGGCATCATGGTCAGCGAGAGCATCATGCGCAAGCGCACCAAGGAGATTTTTGACGAGCTGGAGGTCCATGTGGACCCTAAGGCCATCATGTCCACCCTGCCCGTTTCCCAGCGGCAGATGGTGGAGATCGCCAAGGCCGTCAGCTATAACGCCAAGATCATCGTTTTCGACGAACCCACTTCCTCCCTGACGGAGACCGAGGTGGAGCACCTGTTCCGCATCATCAACATGCTGCGGGACCGGGGCTGCGGCATCATCTACATATCCCATAAGATGGAGGAGATCCTCCGCATCAGCGACGAGGTCACCATCATGCGGGACGGCCAGTACGTGGCCACCCGTCCGGCCAGTGAGCTGACCATGGAGGAGATCATCCGTCTGATGGTCGGCCGCGAGCTGACCAACCGCTTCCCCCCCAAGGAAAACGTCCCCGGCGAGGTGATCCTGGAAGTGGAGCACCTCAAAGGCAAGTACACCCGCCTCAAGGACGCCAGCTTTCAGCTTCGTGCCGGTGAGATCCTGGGCATCGCGGGCCTGGACGGCTCCGGCCGCACGGAGGTGCTGGAGAACCTGTTCGGCGCCATGACCAAGGAGAGCGGCACCATCCGCCTCCACGGCAAGGAGATCAAGAACCGCAATCCCCGGGAGTCCATCAAGAACGGCTTCGCCCTGCTGACGGAGGAGCGCCGGGCCACCGGCATCTTCGGTATCCGCAGCATCCTGGACAACACCGTCATCTCCAACCTGAAGAACTATCTGATCGGCGGCATCTGCCTGTCCGACAAGAAGATGCGCCAGGATACCGAGTGGTCCATCCAGGCCATGCGCATCAAGACGCCCAGCCAGGACACCCAGATCCGGTCTCTGTCCGGCGGCAACCAGCAGAAGGTCATCATCGGCCGGTGGCTGCTGACCAAGCCGGAGGTGCTGCTGCTGGACGAGCCCACCCGCGGCATCGACGTGGGCGCCAAGTATGAGATCTACGAGCTGATCATCAATCTGGCCAAAGAGGGCAAGGGCGTCATCATGGTCTCCTCTGAAATGCCCGAGCTGCTGGGCGTGTGTGACCGGATCCTGGTCATGTCCGGCGGCCAGTTGGCCGGTGAGGTGGACGCCAAGAACACCAGCCAGGAGGAGATCCTCACCCTGGCCGCCAAATATGTGTAATAGAGGGGGAACTTACCTATGAGCAAAGAATCCAAAACCATGGAGAAAGAGGCCAAAGCCAAGGCCGCGGCCAAGCAGCCCTGGACCAGCAAACGGGTGCTGGACCTGATCCTCAACAACGCCCTGATCATCATCATGGTGATCGCGGTCATCTATATCGCCATCGTCAACAAGAACTTCCTGAAGCCGGCCTCCATCATCAACATCCTGGCCCAGACCTGCGCCTACTTGCCGGTGGCCCTGGGCGTCGGCGGATGCATCGTGCTGACCGGTACCGACCTGAGCGCCGGCCGTATCGTGGGCCTGACCGCCTGCATCTCCGCCTCCCTCCTCCAGGCCGTGGATGCGGCCAGCAAGATGTGGCCCAACCTGACCCCACCGCCCGTGCTGCTGGTTTTGCTGCTGGCTATGGTCATCGGCGGTGCCATCGGTGCCTTCAACGGCTTCTTCGTGGCCAAGTACAAGCTGCATCCCTTCATCGTCACCCTGGCTACCCAGCTCATCATCTACACGCTGCTGCTGCTGTACGTGAAGGCCGGCGAGAACAACGGCATGGCCATCTCCGGTCTGGACAAGTCCTACTCCGGCTTCATCACCGGCTCTATCCTGAAGATCGGCGGCACGCCCATCCCCAACTACGTGTGGATCGCCGTGATCTGCACCGCCCTCATGTGGTTCATCTGGAACAAGACCACCTTCGGCAAGAACATGTTTGCTCTGGGCGCCAATGAAGAGGCGGCCCGGGTCTCCGGCGTCAACGTCTTTGCCACCAACATCATGGTCTTCGCCCTGGCCGGCGCCATGTACGCCGTCACCGGCTTCATCGAGGGCGCCCGCGTGGCTTCCAACACCGCCAACACCGGATTGAACTACGAGTCCGACGCCATTGCGGCCTGCGTCATCGGCGGCGTCTCCTTCGTGGGCGGCATCGGCAAGATCCGCGGCATCGTCATCGGCGTGTTGATGCTGCGTTTGATCTTCGTGGGATTGAACATGATCGGCATCAACCAGGACCTGTTCTACATCATCAAGGGCGGCATCATCCTGTTTGCCTGCGCCCTGGATATGCGCAAGTATCTGGTCAAGAGATAAGGACACACACCGTCCCGACGGGAGGGCGCGCATCTTCTTCGGGATGCGCGCCCCCTTTGTTTTCTGCCCTGGGCATGCTATACTAGAAACAAGAGAAAAGGAGGAGAACCCCCATGGAGCAGTATCGGGTGCTGCTGGTGGACGACGAGGAGGATATCCGGGTCGGCATCAGCCAAAAAATGGACTGGGAGGGTCTTGGTTTTTCCCTGGTGGGAGAAGCGGAAAACGGCCAGGACGCCCTGGAGCTGGCGGAGACGTTGCAGCCGGACGTGGTGCTGACGGACATCAAAATGCCCTTCATGGACGGGCTGGAGCTGTGCCGGATCCTGACGGAGCGGCTGCCGGCGTCCAAATTCGTGGTGTTCTCCGGCTTCGATGACTTTGAGTATGCCAAGCAGGCCATTCAGATGAACGTGTCGGAGTATATCCTCAAGCCCATCAACGCCCCGGAGCTGACTGCCGTATTGCAGCGGATCCACGGCCAACTGGACCGGGAGCGGACGGAGCGCCGGGACGCCGAGCAGCTTCGCCAGCGGTATGAGGAGAGCCTTCCCCTACTGCGGAACCTGTTTTTGTCCCGGCTGCTGGACGGCCATGTGCCCCGGGAGCGGGTGGCGGAGCTGTCCGCTCGGTATGACGCGGAGCTGGGCGGCGGCGAGCTGGGCATCAAGGGCTGCGGCATCAAGTTCGGCGCCATGACCAACGCCATGTTCGCCACCCTGTCCAACATGGACAAGGTACCCGATACCTGGCCTGACAAGTCCGGCGACGATATCATCGTGGAGAAGG
>URXS01000089.1 GCA_900551885.1 uncultured Oscillibacter sp. | reverse complement strand
CGCTAGCGACCACCTCCCGCCCACAAAGCCCCGCAGTGCGGGGCTTTCCGGGATTTTGGTACCGACGTCGGTTTTCGGGATTTCGGCCTTTCAGCGCGGTGGTGGAATTACAAGGTGCTACGGTCTCAAGCAGTTCCGGCGTTTTTCACCGACGCTGCGAAATGAAGGGCTTTTTCGGATGGTCCTTGCGTCGCTATATCAAAGATACGGGGCGAGAGAAAGTAAACTCCGAAATACTCTCAAAATTTTGATCACCTGCATTTTCATCACCTGCCGGTTTGATCCAGTCCGTTCTCAACGACATCCTGGGGAAAGTGGGAAAAGAGGTCCCCGGTTCATAAAACCGGGGACCTCTTCCTCCATTTTCACTGATACAGTCTGGGAATCCGGAAACTCTGCTCTCCATTGGCCTCATCCGTCACCGCTCCGGCGGGAAAGAGGATCACAGGGTTGCCCTCCTCATCCACCTCAAAGGCGGTGGTCTCGTCGATGTCCACATAGTCGGTCAGGGGTGCGCTGTCCACAATGGGGAAATAGCGGACCTCGGGGTCCTTTTCCATGCGGTTGCCCATCTGCATGGTGATGGTCTCCGTCAGATAGCTGACATAGTCTTCCCCCAGCAGATCCTCCAGCGTCGGCTCCGGCTGTTCTGCTTGGCCGGCCGGTTCGGCCTGCTCCGTCTGGTCCGCTGCGGCGGAACCGGATCTTTCATCGGCAGTTGCTGCGGAACAGGCGGTGACGAGCAGCATGCCAAACAGAAGCGCCAGTACTGCAAGTGCTTGACAACGGTTTTTCTTCATGATCCATTCCTCCGTTTCTGTTTTTTCAGGGTCTCGGTCCGGGCACCGTTCCCTTTCGGTATCTTTACAATATCTGCACCTTGCCGCAAAGCGGCCGCATCTGTGCATCATTTTGCCATCACCAGCTCTCCGCCAGAGGAGCGCCAGATGAGGGTGCCGCATCCTCTCCGAAGATCTCATCGGCAAAACCCAGCGGCTCCACGCAGATACGCCCGTAAACACTCTGTACACAGGCGCTGTACACCAGGCCCCCGGCGCCGCCGATCTCCCACATAGCAGGTCCGCGCTGCTGCGTCTCCAGCCCCAGGCCATCCAAAAAGTGCCTTCCCAGTTCCTCTTCCGAGGGCAGGTCTTCCGCAGGGGCCGAACGCAGCGCGCAGTCGATCCACACCGGAAGGCCCGTCTCCTCATCCACCACGATCCAGAAGCTGTCCCGGCCGGCATTGGTTCCCTGCAGATACAGCATGCTGACGGACTGATACCCGTCGGAGCGCACGTAGACCGCCCGGGTCCCGCCCTGAAATTCCAGGGAATCCCGGTCAACGCTCTCCGGCAGCATCCCCCACTCCAGAAGGCAGTCCATGCCCCGGGAAAAAGCGTCTGCCGCCTGCTCCGACGCGGGATCCCCCGGTGACGCCAGGGACTGCGAGGAGGTGAACACCTCCAGGGCCGGGTCCTGGACGGCCCGCCACAGCAGCTCCAGTTTTTCCGGCAGAGAGAGCTCCGGAACGGTCAGGTCCTCCTCCGACAGCGGCTCCACATGGAACGCCGCCAGCATCCCCCGGTCCCGCAGGGCGGAGATCTGCCTGGGCAGCACCACCGCCGCCAGCACCACCAGTCCGGTCAGGAGCGGGACCCCCCATTGTTTCAGCCGCTGCAAGCTCCGCCGCCTCCTTTCAGGTAAACGCTGACCCGGGTGCCCTGGCCCAATGCGCTCTCAAATTCCAGTCTGCCGCCGTGGAGCGCCACGATCCGCCGGCACACCGTCAATCCCAGGCCCGCGCCGCCCTGGGCCCGGGAGCGGGATTTGTCCACCATGTAAAACGGCTCCATGATCCGGCCCAATTCCTCCGGCGGGATGCCTCTGCCGTCATCCGACACCTGAATGCGGTAGCCGTCCTCCGCGGGGGCTCCTTCCAGAAGGATATGTCCGCCGGCCTCCACGGCCTTGCGGGCGTTGTCCAGCAGGTTCAGGCAGACGGATTCCATCAGGTCCGGCTCCAGCGCCGCCGTACCGGGCAGGATCCGCACCTCCAGGCAGATGTCCGCCTGTTCCAGCGTCGGGCGCAGCACATCGGCCACCCGCTCCAAAAAGGGCGCCATCTCCACCCGGCGCGGGGAAAATCCGCCCTTCTCCAGTACGAACAGATCCAGCAGCTTGTGAGACAGGCTCTCCAGCCGCCGCCCCTCCCGGAAAATGCAGGCGGCGCTGTCCTGCACCAGTTGGGGCTGGGCGGGCCGGGAGAGCAGCAGCTCGGCGTAGCCGATGATGGATGTCAGCGGCGTCTTGGTCTCATGGGCAAAGGCGTGGAGGAAGTCCTCCTGTCGGCGGGCGGTATCCGTCAGCTCGTCTACATGTCGTTCCAGCCGTTCCGCCATCTGGTTGAAATCCCGGGACAGCTGTCCCACCTCATCGTCTCCCCTGGCCTCCACCCGGCGGGAAAGTTCTCCGGCGGCCATCTGCCGCGCAGCTTCGGACAGCCGTCCCAGGGGCCGGGTGATCCAGGCGCTCACCGCCGCGGCCGCCAGGGCCGACGCCAGGATCAGCCCCAGCAGCAGGTAGAAAAACACATTGTACTGGCTCTGCCTGGAGGAAAACAGATCGTCCGCCTCCCGCCAATTTTCCAGGTAAATGATCTCCGCTTCCACCGCAATGGGGCTCGCCGCATGGAGATAGAAATGGCCGTCTGCCTGCAGGATCTCCCAGCCCATCTGGGTTTCCGCCAGGGCGGAGGTCAGGCGGGACCCTGCGGGCAGGGGATCGCCGGAGAGCGTCCGGTCCTCCCCATCGCTGAGGCGGAAGCAGATGCCGCCGCGGCTGAGGGATGCGGCAGTGTCCTCCGCCAGTTCCACCACATCCGCCCGGCCGAGTCCCCGGGAAAACTGCATCTCCCGCAGCAGCATGCGGCGCAGGATCAGGTGCTCGGTCACCACCACCTCCGCCTGGGCGCTCATCCCGGCGCGGAACTGTCCGTCGATCAGCAGGAACCCCACCACGGAGCAGGCGAGCGTCGCCAGAGCCACCATGCTGCAAAACAGCTTCCAGAAAAGACGCAAAGGCTTTATCCCTCCAATCGATAGCCGATCTTGTAAACCGCCGTCAGCCGCTCCTCCAGTCCCAGTTTCTTCCGCATCCGCTGGACATGGAGGTCCACGGTGCGGCTGTCGCCCAGATATTCCTCGTTCCACACCCGCTCAAAGATCCGGTCCCGGCAGAGGGCCACATTTTTGTTTTGAACGAACAACACCAGCAGATCGAACTCCTTGGCGGTCAGGGCCACCGGCCGGCCGCCTTTGCGGACCACCCGGGCGGCGGGATCGATCTCGATGTCCGGCTCCAGGCGCAGCACCTGCTCCCCCTTGCCACAGCGGCGCAGCACCGTCTCCACCCGGGCCAGCAGCTCCGGCAGGGCAAAGGGCTTTGGCAGATAGTCCTCCGCGCCCCGGCGCAGGCCCCGGACCCGGTCCTCCACTTCGCCCCGGGCGGTGAGAAAGATCACGGGGACTTCCAGGGTCTTGCAGTAGTCCAGCAGCTCATATCCGTCGGCGCCGGGCAGCATGATGTCCAGCAGCGCCAGATCGAAGGGCTCCCGCTCCAGCAGGTCCGCCGCCTGAGTCCCGTCCGGCGCCCAGACGCAGCGGTAGCCCGCGTCGGTCAGTACGGTGCGGACCAGGTTGGCAATGGCTACCTCATCCTCGGCGATCAGGATCTTGTTCACGCGCTCATCTCCTTTTTTCTGATGGTAGCAGCCTGTGCCATCGTTTTTGCATCATCATATGACAGAACACCGCCGCGCAAGAAAAACGGCGCCCGCCGCACGGCGGGCGCCGTTCCCGCCCTATGGGAAAATGCGTCAGTAGTTGATGCCCACGATGGCCAGACGGCCCTCGGCCACGCCGAAGACGATATTGGGACATCCGCTGGCGGACAGGATGAAGCCCGCCTGGCTGGGCTCCAGAGCGGAAGTGTCCGCGGTGCTGATCTCCGTCATCATCTCCTCCGTGAAGACCCGATCGGCGCCCAGCTCCAGGAATTCTTCCCGGGTGTCCACGAACGCCGGCTCATCCGGGAAGCCCACATAGTTGGGAAACGCCATCAGGTCCGCCAGACCTTCCAGATCCTTGTCCGCCACAGCGGTCCGGATCTTCTCCGCAAAGGCCGCGGCGGCTTCTTCATCCACGGAAAAATTGTCCGTGTAGGTCTCCTCCCGAGAAGGCGCATCAGCCGGCTCCTCCGCAGCCGATGCGTCTTTTTCCGCAGTCGACTCTTCCGCGGGATCCGTCTGCCCGGTCGTCATTTGCCCGGACTGCCGACCATCTCCGGCGGCGTCCTCCGAAGTTGTTTTGCTCTGGCCGCAGCCGGCCAGCAGGCAGAGCACCGCTGCCAACAGCAGCGCCGATCTCAAGCGTTTTTTCATTTTTACCTGGTCCTTTCTGGTATGGAATGGCCGGCGCTTCTGCGGCGGTCTCTGATTATAGACGTTTGAAGGGCCGAAAAGGTTTTACCCGGGTCATCATGGATGTCCGCCTTTCTCCGCAGCGGGAGCGCGTCCTGACGGATGATGGAAAAGGGATGCAAAAAGGAGGGAATTCTGAGGGAACCGGGCCGTACGGTGGGGGACAAGAATCCAATCAGAAAGGGGCGCCCCACATGGCCCGTTATTCGCAAACTTCTGCTCAAACGCGAGATCGCTTCCTGCCCAAAGGGAAGCCTTTTTCGCAGCGGCGCCGCAGACGGTCCCGGCGGCTCCTGCCGCTGACTCTGCTGGGGCTGCTGCTGTTCGGAAGCGGGTTTCTGCTGGGCGGCACCCGAGCCGCAACCCCGCTGCCCCAGACAGATAAACAAGCCAGTCTGCCTGCGCAGATCATTCAGGAGCCCATTACGTCTGCCGAAAGTCCCGATCCTCCGGTGCAAACCTCCGATCAGGCCGATGCGGATTCCTGGGAACTGCTGCTGGTCAATGCGGAACACCCCCTGCCGGAGGATTTTCAGGTCCCGGAGCTGACCGCGCTGCGGGGCGGCCACGCCATTGACAGCAGGGCCTATCCCTCCTTGCAGCAGATGATGGACGACTGCCGGGCGGCGGGTCTGGAGCCGACGATCTGCTCCTCCTACCGCACGCGGGCCAAACAGGAGGAGCTGTTTGAAAAAAAGCTGGACACGCTCTTGCAGCAGGGCTACGCTCCCGAAACGGCCGAAAAGGAGGCTGCCCGCTGGGTGGCCCGCCCCGGCACCAGCGAGCACGAGACCGCCCTGGCGGTGGATATCGTGGATACGTCGTATCAGATCCTGGATGAAAAACAGGAGCAGACACCGGTCCAGCAATGGCTGATGGAACACTGCGCCGAATACGGGTTCATCCTCCGCTATCCCACGGACAAAAGCGACCTCACCGGCATCGGTTACGAGCCCTGGCATTACCGCTATGTGGGCACAGAAGCCGCAGCGGCGATCACGGAGCAGCATCTATGCCTGGAGGAGTATTTGATGGAGGACCTTGCTTAACGGCATTTCGGGGCAGGATCGCCTGGCACCAACGGCATATTTTTGGGCTGCGTGAAAAGAGGATATTTATCTGCCGCACCGGCCGCTCTCCGCCCGGAAATGTGCAGGCAGTCCCAGCGGATCAGCGGAGCAGCAACAGGCGTTCTTGCTTCTCCCCATAGGGAGCCTGTGCTGTCTTTTGTTCATAAGCAGGAAGATGTTCAACCTGCCATCGTCTTTGCGTCGCTAATCAAAGAAAAGAGCTGAAAGAAATCGCCGCCCGAACAGTTCTTAAATTTCTGATAACTCGTTGGCTTTGCCCTGGCTATTCTCTGCAAGATAGGGTATTGTGTGTCGCTGAATAGAGGAGGTGGCACACATGCGGGATTACATGATGGCCCTGCACCAGCGGTTCTGCAAGGAGCCAGAGTGCCGGGAGGTCAAAAAGCAAATCGGGGAAGTCGAGCACGACCTCCGGCAAGCGCTAGACCGACGGGGGCAGGAGCAGTTGCTGAAACTGGCGGACCTGGAGAACGAACTGCTGGATGAGACCTCTCTGGAAAGTTTCCTCTCTGGATTGAAACTAGGCCTGGGCATCGCGGCGGAGCTGGCTCCCTCCTACTCCTTCGACGACGATGAGGAGCAGCGGGCCTGCAAGGCCCTCCAGCAAAGGAGGGAGCAGTAATGGCAAAGCGTAGGGCCAATGGAGAAGGCAACATCCGAAAGCGAAAGGATGGCCGCTGGGAAGGACGGTACACCGCCGGGTACGATCAAGATGGCAAGCGAATCATCAAGAACGTGCTGGGCAGGACCCAGGCGGAGGTCAAGAGCAAGCTGGCCGTGGCCATCGCCGAAAGCCAACATCTGGACGTGTCCCGCTCCGGAGAGTACACCGTGGCGGAGTGGCTGCGGCTCTGGTTCGAACTGTACGCCAAGCCCAGCATCCGGCCTTCCACGGAGGGATATTACAAGAGAGGGATCGAACAGTACACGGTTCCCCGGATCGGTCACGTCAAGCTGAATAAGCTCACCAGCCGGGAAATCCAGAAGCTGTACAAGGACCTTCTGGAAAGCGGACGGACGCGGGAACAGCAGAAGAAAAAGAAACCGGGTCTCAGCGGCTCCACCGTGCGGGGCGTCCACACCATGCTCCACAGCGCCTTGGACCGGGCGGTGAAGGAACGGCTGCTGATCCGCAATCCCGCCGACGGGTGCGTGGTGCCAAAAGCCACGCACCAGGAGATGAAAACGCTCCGTCCTGAGGACCTGAAAGCTTACTTGGACGCGGCGGAACGGCGGAATTCCCTGGCTATGTTCTATCTGGAGTTGGTCAGCGGCATCCGCAAAGGCGAACTGGTGGCCCTGCGGTGGGAGGACCTGGACGTGGAGCAGCGGACCGTCTCCGTCAGCAAACAGGCCACGAAAGATGAAGCAGGCAATCTCGTGGTCACCCGCCCCAAGACAGAGAACTCCGTCCGCCAGATCTCCATCCCACAGGAAGCGTTGGAATTACTCATCCGGGAACACGCCAAGCACCCGGACAACCCATGGCTCTTCCCCTCCTCCCGAACCGGGGCCATGTACCACCCGGACTCCGTGGCCACCCTCCACCAACGCATCCTGAAAGACGCCGGACTGGAGCATCTCCGGTTCCACGATTTGCGCCACACCTTCGCCACCCTGGCCCTCCAGAACGGCGTGGACATCAAAACGGTCTCCGCTATGCTGGGCCACTACGACGCTGGGTTCACCCTGCGCACCTACACCCACACCACGAGGCAGAAGCAGGACGAGGCAGCTCAAACCATGGGGAGTCTCATGGCGCAGGTGAGATAAAGGCCTCAAAGGAAAGCAAACAGCGCACCGGTCGGGAAGCCGAACTTCCCCGCCGGTGCGCTGCGTTTTTTCGCCCGTGTGGGTCTGCGTGTGGGTCTATAACTTGCCGCCACTCTGCCGTCTCCGAAAACCAGAACTTTTTACATAGCAAAACGCCCCGAAAACCATCGTTTTCGGGGCGCCCTGTGTGTAACCGATACAATCTAGATTTCCTATTTCTCGCAAATTTGCTTTCTTTCC
>URXS01000088.1 GCA_900551885.1 uncultured Oscillibacter sp. | reverse complement strand
CAGGTGTCGCAGGTCTCATACCGCTCCACGGTGACTGCCTTCTCACAGCCGAAGGCCGCCTCCTCGAAGCTGATGGCTACGGACAGGCGGATGCTCTCGCCCCGCTGGGGGGCGTTGGGGTTGGTGCGCCGTCCGCCGCCAAAACCGCCGCCGAAGAAGCTGCCGAAGATGTCGCCCAGGTCGCCGAAGTCGAAGCTGCCGTCGAATCCACCGCCGCCACCGGCGCCGAAGTTGGGATCCACACCGGCGTGGCCGAACTGGTCGTACCGGGCCTTCTTGTTGGGATCGGACAGCACCTCGTAAGCCTCGTTGACCTCCTTGAATTTTTCCTCGGCGTCTTTGTCGCCGGGGTTCAGGTCCGGATGGTACTTCCGGGCCATCTTTTTATATGCTTTTTTGATCTCATCCTCGGACGCGCCCTTGGACACGCCCAAGACCTCATAATAATCTCGTTTCTGCTCTGCCATAATGATCTCCTATCCATCGGAAATTAGGAATCAGGGACGGGCGCCAGTGAGCCGAAGCTGGGTATTGCGCCCATTCCTCGTTCCTAATTTGCCGCAAAACGCCCTCAATGGGGCGGGGAGAAGCTCCCCGTCCCATTGGGTGCAAACCATGATTACTGCTTGTTCTTGTCGTCGTCATCCACGACTTTGTAGTCGGCATCGTAGTACTGGCCGCTCTGCTGGGTGTCGGGGCCGGGGCCAGCCTGCGGGCCGGCGTTCTGGGGATTGGCCTGCTGGTACAGCTTCTCGCTGACGGCGTAGAAGGCCTGGGTCAGCTCCTCGGTGGCGGCCTTGATGGCGGCGGTGTCCTGGCCCTTCAGGGTCTCCTTCAGCTTGTCGATGCCGGCCTGGACCTTGCTCTTGTCGTCGGCAGGAATCTTGTCGCCCATCTCGGAGAGGGTCTTCTCGCTCTGGTAGACCATCTGGTCGGCCTGGTTGCGGACCTCGACCTCTTCCTTCATCTTCTTGTCCTGGGCGGCATACTGCTCGGCTTCCTTGACGGCCTTGTCGATGTCCTCCTTGCTCATGTTGGAGGAGGAGGTGATGGTGATGTGCTGCTCCTTGCCGGTGCCCAGGTCCTTGGCGGAGACGTTGACGATGCCGTTGGCGTCGATATCGAAGGTCACTTCGATCTGAGGCACGCCGCGGCGGGCCGGAGCGATGCCGTCCAGGTGGAAGCGGCCCAGGCTCTTGTTGGCGGCGGCCATCTCACGCTCGCCCTGGAGGACGTTGACCTCCACGGAGGTCTGGTTATCGGCGGCGGTGGAGAAGATCTGGCTCTTCTTCACGGGGATGGTGGTGTTGCGGTCGATCAGCTTGGTGAACACGCCGCCCATGGTCTCAATGCCCAGAGACAGCGGAGTGACGTCCAGCAGCAGCAGGCCCTTGACGTCGCCGGTCAGCACGCCGGCCTGCAGGGCAGCGCCCATGGCCACGCACTCATCGGGGTTGATGCCCTTGAAGGGCTCGGAGCCGGTGAAGTTCTTCACAGCCTCCTGGACTGCGGGGATACGGCTGGAGCCGCCCACCAGCAGGACCTTGCTCAGGTCAGAGGGCTGCAGGCCCGCATCGGACATAGCCTGGCGCACGGGGCCCATGGTGGCGTCCACCAGATGGGCGGTCAGCTCGTTGAACTTGGCCCGGGTGAGGGTCACATCCAGGTGCTTGGGGCCGGTGGCGTCAGCAGTGATATAGGGCAGGTTGATGTTGGAGGTGGTCACGCCGGACAGCTCAATCTTGGCCTTCTCGGCGGCCTCCTTCAGCCGCTGCATGGCGACCTTGTCGCCGGACAGGTCCACGCCGTCGGTGCGCTTGAACTCGTTTACCAGGTACTTCATGATGCACTCATCGAAGTCGTCGCCGCCCAGACGGTTGTTGCCGGCGGTAGCCAGAACCTCGATCACGCCGTCGTCGATATCCAGGATGGACACATCGAAGGTGCCGCCGCCCAGATCGTAGACCATGATCTTCTGGCTCTGCTCCTTATCCACGCCGTAGGCCAGGGCCGCGGCGGTGGGCTCGTTGATGATCCGCTTGACATCCAGACCGGCGATCTTGCCGGCGTCCTTGGTGGCCTGACGCTGGGAGTCGGTGAAGTAGGCGGGGACGGTGATGACGGCCTCGGTGACGGTGGAGCCCAGATAGGCCTCGGCGTCGGCCTTTAGCTTTTGCAGGATCATGGCGCTGATCTCCTGGGGCGTGTAGGCCTTGCCGTCGATGGTGACCTTGTGGTCGGAGCCCATCTCACGCTTGATGGAGGAGATGGTGCGGTCGGGGTTGGTAATGGCCTGGCGCTTTGCCACCTGGCCCACCATACGCTCGCCGGTCTTGGAGAACGCCACCACAGACGGGGTGGTCCGGTTGCCTTCCGCGTTGGGGATGACGACGGCCTCGCCGCCCTCCATCACGGCCACGCAGGAGTTTGTGGTACCTAAATCAATACCGATAACCTTAGACATAATGATTGCCTCCTAAATTCTATCGAAAAAAATTATTATTTCAAACAAATTGACATCTGGAAATCCCAATATCAAATACGGTCCCAGGGAACGCAATCCCCTCTCGGATGGCTTCAGTTGGCCACCTGAACGATGGCGTGGCGCAGGACCCGGTCCCCCAGCATGAAGCCGGCCTGGAACACCTGGGCCACCACATTTTCCCCGTAGTTCTCGTCGTCGATGTGCATGACGGCGTTGTGTTTCTCCGGGTCAAAGGTCTCACCCAAAGCCGGGATCTCGGTCACACCCAGCTTTCCAAGGATCTCCTGATACTGGTGGAAGATCATCTCCAGCCCCTTCTTGTGGGGGGAGTCCTCGCCGCCCTCGGCGGCCGCGGCCCGCTCCAGATTGTCGTATACCGGAAGGAAGGCCTTGATGGTGTCGATCTGGGCGTCCTGGTAGATGCTCTCCTTCTCCTTGGCGGTACGCTTGCGGTAGTTGTCGTACTCCGCCGTCAGCCGCATGAACTGGTCCTTGACGGAGGCAAGCTGCTTGGCGGCCAGCTCCATCTGATCCACCTGTTCCCGGGTAAATGAATATGTCTTTTCCTTTTTCTTTTTGCCCTTGGGGGCCTTTTCCGGCTCCTGAGTTTCAGCGGTGGTCTCCGCCGCCGTTTCCTCTGCCGGCTTGGGCTCCTCCTGTGGGGCCTCCTGAGGCTCCTGGTCGGGCTGTCTGGTCTCTTCGCTCATTCCTCTGGTTCCTCCTTCGGGGGTAATTCCTGTTGTTTTCCGAACAGCCGCGTCAAGCCATCGGCAAAGCCGGTAAGCCGGGCGGCCACTGTGGCGTAATCCATTCTGGTGGGGCCCACCACGCCGATCAGGCCCCGCATATCATCACCGATATCATAACTGGCCACCACCACGCTGGTGTCCTTCAGGGCGTCGCTGACATTCTCGGGTCCAATCAGGATCTTCATGGGACCCTCCTCCGGCATGGGAAGCTTTTCCTTACTGTCGGTGATAAAGCTCATCAGCTCATGGGCCTTGTCGGCGTCCCGAAACTCGGGCAGCTTCAACAGCTCCTTGGCCCCGGAGGTGAAGATCTCCCGCTGGCCGGCCTCCTCCATGGCGTCCACGGCGTAGGCCACGGTCTGACTGAGCAGCAGGAACAACTGGGGCGGAACCTGATCCGCCACATCCATCAGCCGCTGGTTCATCTCGTCGGTCCCCACACCGGTGAAGTGGCTGTTGAGCAGATTCACCAGGGTGGGCATCTGCTCCAGGTCCACCTTCAACTGCAGCCGCAGCAACTGGCTCTTCACCCGGTTGTCGCCCAGCATCATCACCACAATGCAGCTTCGCTCATCCACCGCCAGCAGATCAAAGCGGCGGGCCGTTACCTTCTTCTTGCCCGCGGCGGCCACATAGGCGGGATAGTTCACGAAGGAGCTGACCGCCCGGCCCGCCTGGGAGATCACCCGGTCCAGCTCCTCCATCTTCAACTGGAGGGCCTGGTTGATCTTCTCCGTCTCGGCAATGGAAAGCCGCTGGCGCTCCATCAGCTCGTTGACGTACAGCCGGTACCCCTTGGGGGAAGGTACCCGTCCGGCGGAGGTGTGGGGCTGCTCCAGATAGCCCAGCTCCACCAGATCCGCCAACTCATTGCGGATGGTGGCAGAGCTGACCTTGCCGCCCATTTCGTTGGCGATGCTCCGGGAGCCTACCGGCTCGGCGGTCTGGACATAGTCTTCCACCACAATTTTCAATATCTGCTTTTTTCGGTCCGTCAGTTCCACAAGTCGCACCTCTGACGCTGCCGCTGGGGCGTTCAAATCAGTTTAGCACTCTCTTTCCCCGAGTGCTAAAGCGAGTTTACCACCCTGGCAAACCAATGTCAACGGGTGGATATAAACAATTTGTAAACAAACGGCTCCGTTCCGTCCAGAGCATCCCCTTCCCCGGTATTTTCTTCTTTTTTCCAAGAAAAACCCCCGGCCAAACGGCCGGGGGCTGTCCGGTGTTACAGGGTTTACTCGTCCAGCTTGAGCACTGCCAGAAATGCCTCTGTTGGAATCTGCACAGAGCCCAGAGAGCGCATCTTTTTCTTGCCCTCCTTCTGCTTTTCCAGCAGTTTCTTCTTCCGGGTGATGTCGCCGCCGTAGCACTTGGCCAGCACGTCCTTGCGCATGGCCTTCACCGTCTCCCGGGCAATGACCCGGCCGCCGATGGCCGCCTGGACCGGCACCTCAAAGAGCTGCCGGGGAATGTTCTCCTTCAGCTTTTCGCACAGCCGCCGGGCCCGGGGATACGCCTTGTCCTTGTGGGCGATAAAGCTCAGGGCGTCCACCTGGTCGCCGTTGAGCAGCAGGTCCACCTTCACCAGCTCGCTGGGCCGGTAGCCGGAGAGCTCGTAGTCCAATGAGGCGTAGCCCTTGGTGTTGGCCTTCAGGGTGTCAAAGAAGTCGTAGATGATCTCGTTCAAAGGCATCTGGTAGTGAAGCTCCACCAGGTGGGTGTCCAGGTACTGCATGTCCTTGAACTCGCCCCGCCGGTCCTGGCACATGGGCATGATGTTGCCCACGTACTCGTTGGGGGCGATGATGTTCACCTTCACATAGGGCTCCTCCGCGTGCTCGATGGAGGCGGGGTCCGGGTAGTTGTGGGGGTTGTCCACCGCCACCATGGTGCCGTCGGTCTTGTAGACGTGGTAGATAACGGAGGGCAATGTGGTCACCAGGTCCAGGTCGAACTCCCGCTCCAGCCGCTCCTGGATGACTTCCATGTGGAGCATGCCCAGGAAGCCGCACCGGAAACCGAAGCCCAGGGCCACGGAGCTCTCCGGCTCAAAGCTCAGAGAGGCGTCGTTGAGCTGGAGCTTCTCCAAAGCGTCCCGCAGGTCCGGGTACTTGGAGCCGTCCTCGGTGTAGATGCCGCAGTAGACCATGGGCTGCACGGGGCGGTAGCCGGGCAGGGCCTCCGCCGCGGGGTTGGCGGCGTCGGTGACGGTGTCGCCCACCCGGGTGTCCTGGACGTTTTTGATGGAGGCGGTGAAGTAGCCCACCTCCCCGGCCTCCAGAGCCTGGCAGGGCTCCATGCCCAGAGGCAGCAGATGGCCGCACTCGATCACCTGGTAGGTGGCGCCGGAGGCCATCATCTTCACCGTCTGGCCGGTGCGGATGCTGCCCTCCATAATACGCATGTAGACGATAACGCCCCGGTAACTGTCGTACTGGCTGTCGAAAATCAGTGCCTTCAGGGGCGCATTCACGTCGCCGGTGGGCGGCGGAACATTCTTCACGATGTCCTCCAGCACGGCGTCGATGTTGATGCCCATTTTGGCGGAGATCTCCGGGGCATCCATGGCCGGCAGGCCGATGATGTCCTCCACCTCCTGCTTGGCCTTGGCGGGGTCCGCGGCGGGCAGGTCGATCTTGTTGAACACCGGCAGGATCTCCAGGTCGTGCTCCATGGCAAGATACGTGTTGGCCAGGGTCTGGGCCTCCACGCCCTGGGTGGAGTCCACCACCAGCACGGCGCCCTCGCAGGCGGCCAGAGACCGGGACACCTCGTAGTTGAAGTCCACATGGCCCGGCGTATCGATCAGGTTCAGCTCGTAGACCTCCCCGTCCTGGGCGGTATAGTTCAGACGGACGGCCCGGGCCTTGATGGTGATGCCCCGCTCCCGTTCCAGGTCCATGTTGTCCAGAAGCTGGCTCTCCATCTCCCGCTGGCTGACCGCCTGGCACTTCTCCAGCAGCCGGTCCGCCAGCGTGGACTTGCCGTGGTCAATATGAGCGATAATGGAAAAGTTTCGGATGTTGCTTTGCTTAATCATTTCGTAAAACCTCCTTGGGCAAGTCCACGCTGCTGGCGCGGACGCGCGTCCAAGCGTTTTGGCGCAGCCAAAACCTTGCCGCAGGCGCGTTTTAGGGCCAACCGCCGCCTGCGGCGGCTCTCAGAGGCCCAGATGGGCGAATCCCCTTCGCTTCAGTCAGGACGCAGGCTCCTCTCCGATACCGTGTTCCTCGTTCCAGGCGATCCAGAAGTCCTCGTCCCAGAATTTCTCATAGTCATAGTGTACCACAAAGTCCCGCCACTGCGCCAGCGCATCTGCCGCGTTGTCCTCCGTCAGGCGGTACTCCCCCTCTGCCAGCAGGTGCAGCACCTGGGTGCACACCTGGCCGGAATGGTGGAGGTGGTCGCAGTAATTATCCAGATTCAGCACGATGTCCTCATCCATCAGGAAGCCATACAGCTTCACGTTGTCATGGGCCAGCAGCCGCTCACAGGCCAGGTTCAGGGCGGAAAACACCGCGTCAGTTTGCCCCAGCCGGATGGTCTTGTCCCAGTAGAGGATGCTGTAGGGCGGAAAGAAAATGTCGAACTCCGTGTCCGGATGGGCGGTGATCCAGCTCTCCACCACATCCAGATTGGCGCTGGCCTCCTCCAGGTACGTATCAGCGGGCAGCATCTCCGCCACCGCCTCCGGCCGCTCGTACCCGGCCAGGGCGGACAGGTGGTTCCACCACTCCGTGTCGTCCCAGGTGAACCCCTCGTCCACGGTCTCGCCCTCGCCCCAGCAGTTGGCCATCAGCACATAGACGCTGTAGTACAGGACGTCTTTGTTGACCAGATACTCAATATCATCCAGAGGATTGGTGTTATAGAGATAGTCCGGCATGGCCTCGGTGAGGCCGCTCTCATCCCGGATCAGTGTGTTGGGGTCCATGCTGAAGATCAGCCGCTCCGGCGTCTGGGCCCGGAAGAGGACGTTCATCAGCTTGTCAAACTCACTGTAATAGCCGTCGGGAATGGTCAGCCGCAGAGAGGGCGTGCCGAAGACCTCCTCCATCTGGCTGGAGCGGTAGTTGGCGGCCATGGAGGTGCCCACCAGCACCGTGTCCGCCTCCACATTCCGGGCCAGGCCGGCCATTTGATAGCGCTCGCTGAAGAACACCGGCTGCCACCGGTCCGGTATCCGGTAGTAAAGGCAGGGGTCCACCACGTACACCACGGCGGCGCACAGGGCCAGCATCACCAGGACTCCGGCCAGAAGGCCGCAGACCCAGCGGCGGTATGCTCGTTTCATAGGCGCCTCCTCAGAAATTGGAATAGATGAAGGTGGTGACACCGCTGAAGGACAGGACGCACCACACCACCAAAATCCCCAGGCCCAGCCCCAGCCGGACCGTGGGGCGGAAGGCGTCTATCCGGGACTGCACCGTCCTGGGCCACAGGGCCGCCACCAAACCCGCGCCGTACAGCAC
>URXS01000087.1 GCA_900551885.1 uncultured Oscillibacter sp. | reverse complement strand
GACGAGCGCGAGCAGACGCTGAACCAGCTGCTGGCGGAGCTGGACGGCTTCGACCCCAGCAAAGGCGTTATCGTGCTGGGAGCCACCAACCGGCCGGAGGTGCTGGATAAGGCCCTGCTGCGTCCCGGCCGCTTCGACCGGCGCATCACCGTGGACCGGCCCAACCTGGCGGGCAGACTTGCCACCCTGCAGGTCCACACCCGGAACATCCGCCTGGCGGAGGACGTGAATCTGGACAAGATCGCCCAGGCCACTGCCGGGTGCGTCGGCGCGGACCTGGCCAACCTGGTGAACGAGGCAGCCCTGCGGGCCGTGCGCAAGGGCCGCAAGGCCGTGAACCAGAACGACCTGCTGGCGGCCTTTGAAACGGTCATCGCAGGCTCCGAGAAGAAGGGCACCGTCATCACCCAGGAGGAAAAGCGCATCATCGCCTATCACGAGGTGGGCCACGCCCTGGTGGCGGCCAAGCAGAAGAATGCCCAGCCCGTCAGCAAGATCACCATCGTGCCCCACACCCAGGGGGCCCTGGGCTACACCCTGCACCTGCCGGAGGAGGAGAAGTTCCTCATGTCCAAGGAGGACATTCTGGCGGAGATCCGCACATTGCTTGCCGGCCGGTCCTCGGAGGAGATCGTGTGCAACACCATGACCTCCGGCGCCGCCAACGACATCGAGCGGGCCACGGAGATGGCCCGGAACCTGGTGGCGCGGTTCGGTATGTGCGAGGAGTTCGACATGATGGCCCTGGGCACCGTCCAGAGTCAGTATCTGGACGGCGGCTACTCCATGACCTGCGCCCAGGAGACCTATGCCGCGGCGGACCGGGCCACCATCGCCATCATCCGTCAGTGTCATCAGGACGCCAAGCAGATCCTCAGCGAAAACCGGGAACTGCTGGACAAAATCGCGGCGTACCTGCTGAAAAAGGAGACCATCACCGGCCAGGAGATGATGGCCATCATCGAGGGCCGGGACCCGGAGACCGTGGACAACTACGGCGCCACCCGGGAGGAGGATCAGAAGCTGTTCCGCCCCTCCACCCCGGACGTGATTGAGGCCCCCGCCAAGCACATCAACATCGTGTCGGAGCCCATCCCCATGCCGGACTTCGACAGCCAGCCGGAGGACAAACCGGAGGATAAACCGGAGGACAAGCCGGAAGAAAAGCCCCAGGAGGACCCCCAGCCGGAGGACTCCCAGGACAAGGAATAATTGCCATGCAAAAGCTCCGGGATGAGAACCTCATCCCGGAGCTTTGATTTTTTTACGGCAGGTAGTTCAGCGGGTCCACCAGGGTGCCGTTGCGGGTCACGGCGAAGTGGCAGTGGGGGCCGCTGCTGATGCCGGTGGAGCCCATGCGGGCGATCTGCTGGCCCTTGTAGACATGCTGTCCCACGGAGACCAGCAGGCTGGAATTATGGCCATAGTAGGTCACATAGCCATTGCCATGGTTGATCTGGACCAGATAGCCGTAGCCGCTCATCCAGCCGGCGTAAACCACAGTGCCGCCATCGGCGGCATAGATGGCCGTGCCGTAGCTGTTGGCGATATCGATACCCTTGTGGTTGGTGGAGCCGATACCACCGGGGGAAGCCCGTCCGCCGAAGGTGGAAGTGATCCGGCCGGAGGTAGGCCAGCGGAAGGTACCGGTGGGCAGCCAGGTGGGCCGCTCCTTGGTGCCCTGGAGCCGCTGCTCCGTTACAGGCTCTTTCAGCGTCACGGAGGAGAGCACCGTGCGCTCCGTCTCCTCGCCGTTGACATAGGTGACATTGGCCACCACATCAGCGGCGCCGTACTCGCCGGCGGAAACCACCTTGTAGTCGCCCTTGTACAGATCGGCGGAGTCGGTGTACTCGATGTCATACATCACGTCCTCCACATAGTGTTCCCGCTGGACCACAGTCATGGTCAGGTAGGGCACGGCGGCAGACAATGTCAACACTTCGCCGATCTGGATCTTGTCGATGTTATAGCCGGGGTTCAGAGCCAGCAGCTCCTTGGAGGTCATGCCGTGATCCTCGGCGATCTCGGACCAGGTGTCGCCCTGCACCACCGTATAGGTGACCTCTTCCTTCTTGGTGCTGTACAGGGTCTCCGCCAGGTAGCCCAGGTTCACGATCCGCTCGGAGGGGACCAGCTCATGCTTGATCTCTACATTCTCTGCAAAAGTGCAAGAGATGGTGTTCTCGTCAGTGGCCGCTCCCTGAAGCTGGTTCAGCAATTCCTCCAGTGCACCCTCATAGGGGGTGGCACCGATCAGCTCACCATCCACGTACAGACAGTATGCGGAGGTCACCAGACCGATCTCCTGGGACAGATCCTCCTCAAAGGTCTCTCCGTCCACAACCGCCTGACGGGACACCAGGCCATCGGAGTACTGCAACAGAGAATCATCGATGGTATAGGTCTCCCCCAGGGTCCGGGTGGTGATCTGCTCCAGATCGGAACGGGCCTCCTCGGCAGTGGAGCGGGAATCCACGGCGGCCACCACTTCTCCGTCATAGATCACGGTGGTACCGAAAGTATAGAAAGAGCAGAACAGAACCACCGCTGCCAGGCAGCAGGCCAGTCCCAAAAAAGCCGCGGGATGCAGACGGTGACGCTCCATCCAGAGGCCTATCCGGTTCAGCCGTCCATGCATCTGCTTGCGGCGGGCCAGAGTCCACTCCCCCAGCCGGCCGGCAGCCATGGGCACCAGGCTCCAGATAAAGAGCATCAACTGGACCGGCATCCGGTCCGACTCCGGAAATCGCTTGGCCTTCTTCTCCCGGACGATGTGGCGCCAGCGGCGCCGGGCCCGGCGGAACTCTGTGGACAGAAACTCCCAGAGAGTGATGGCCGGACTGACCGAACCCTCGGATTCCCGCCAACGCTTGAGCGGATTGCCGGTGTGGGCAGAGGCCGCCTCCTGATGGGGCTGCTCTTCCTCCGCCCAGGCAGGGATCGCCGCCTGGACCACAGGCCGTGCCTCCGTCTCCCGGCGAAGCCGGTGGGCCTCACGCCGTTCCGGGCGTTCTGGAACGGCGTCGCGCCGCAGACGCTTACCGCCCTTGGCAGGCTGTTTTTTCCGCTCCAGACAGATGGTTGTATCGCTTCTATCGTTACGCATATCGTCTCCTGTGACAAACAACAAAAAAGTTACAATTTGTTACCGTTTCATAATACCTTCTTTTTCCCGGTTCGTCAAGCCCCGCTTCCATAAAAAAGTGCCGAATTTTTGCTGGTTTTCCCGTTTTTTTGTACCATTCTTTTGGTAAGGGCACAAAGTTCAAGATATACAAAAAGAATTTTTGAAAAGAATTTGTAAATTTTTGTGTCCGGTCAGTCATTTTTCAATTGACCCGGCGAATCAGTTGTGTATAATAAAAGCAGTATGTTTCAATCCTGAATCCCAACATTTTGGAGGCAATGAACATGTTTGAATTTCTGATTAAAAAGCTGAAGGCCCACCCCCGGAAGATCGTCTTCACCGAGGGCACCGATCCCCGCATTCTGGAGGCTTCCGCCCGTCTGCTGTCCGGTACCTTCCTGACCCCCGTACTGGTGGGCAATCCCGACGAGATCCAGGCCGTTGCCGAGGAGATCGGCTTCAACATCCGGGGTGCTGAGATCATTGACCCCGCCACCTTTGCCGACATGGACAAGATGGTGTCCACCATGGTGGAGCTGCGCAAGGGCAAGATGACGGAAGAGCAGTGCCGCGCCGCGTTGAAGCAGGCCAACTATTTCGGCACCATGCTGGTGAAGATGGGCTACGCCGACGCCCTGCTGGGCGGCGCCACCTATTCCACTGCCGATACCGTCCGTCCCGCGCTGCAGATCGTCAAGACCAAGCCCGGCAGCAAGATCGTCTCCTCCTGCTTCATTCTGGTCCGTCCCTCCGCCACCGGTGAGCGTGAGGTCCTGGCCATGGGCGACTGCGCCATCAACATTAAGCCCACCGAGGACGAGCTGGTAGAGATCGCCCTGGAGACCGCCGCCACCGCCAAGGTCTTCGGCATCGATCCTAAGGTTGCCTTCCTGAGCTACTCCACCCTGGGCTCCGGCAAGGGCGAGGACGTGGACAAGATGCGCAACGCCTGCGCCAAGGCCAAGGCTGCCGCCCCGGATCTGGCCATCGACGGTGAGCTGCAGTTTGACGCCGCTGTCTCTCCCCGCGTGGCGCACACCAAATGCCCCGAGTCCAAGGTGGCTGGCCATGCCAACACCTTCATCTTCCCGGACATCAACGCCGGCAACATCGGCTACAAGATCGCCCAGCGTATGGGTTCCTTCGATGCCTACGGTCCCATTCTGCAGGGTCTGAACGCCCCCATTAATGACCTCTCCCGCGGCTGCAACGCCCAGGAGGTCTACTCCATGGCCATCATTACCGCTGGCCTGTGCGAGGACTGATTTACATCCCGTTAAAAAGCGGACGCCGTTTGGCGTCCGCTTTTTTATATTCCATTGAAAGCAGGAGATCACTCCTCCGCAGGCGGCAGCGGTTCATATATCGGCGGTAACTCCCGGAAGAAGCGGCCGCTTTTCCACAGCATCACCAGTTGTGCCACGCCACAGCCTGCCAGCACCAGTGCCGCCGCCAGTGCCAACAACAGAAGAAACATCCCGCCTTGCAGCAGAAGAGCCAGCAGCAAGCAGCCTACCAGGATACCCATGCTCCAGAACGTACACTTGCGCAGATGCCGCCAACTGTCGGCCAAGCCATGCCCTTCTCCTCCACGGAAGCCCATTGGCACAGCCTGCCCCACACCAGGTGGGTCGCTCTGCTCCAGTTCCTCCGCCATGGCCTCGCAAAACTGGTACAGGGCGATCAGGCTCACCACCGCGACGCCCAACGCCCCCACTGTGGCCAGCACCGCTAAACCAGACCCCAGAGCTGGCTGAAGGAGCGCAGGTATCATCAGCAGGGTCAGTGCCGCCGTCATCACCAGAGAGACGATCTGAAGGCGCCACACCAGCCGCAGCCGCTCTGACAAAACCGACAGCTTCCAGTAAGCCACCAGGCTTCCGATGCCCAGGCACAGACTGATCACGCTCAGAAGGGCAGACGCACTCTGGCTCAGTGGCAGTTCATCTATCAGGTTCAGTACCTCAGAGGCCAGGCCCATCCAGAACAGCACCGGCAGCCATTGGGCCATGAGCGGTATCCTCCGGGCCAGTCCCTCCCGCCAGTCCACGCAGCGATTCTCCTCATCCCGAGCCCACTGCTGCCGGGTAGTCTCCATCTCATCAGGTTTACCGCACCCATCATGGGAAGGGCACTCACCGCAGTTCTGTCGGCCCTGGCTGTGGCAGCAGGCCGCCACCCGACAGCTCCCCCAGACGGGATGGCCGCCCGTCTCCAGACATCCCCGGCAGCCGTACTGCTGCCGGTACGCACAGCCTATGCAGTCCTTTCCACACACGCCGGCCATGAGGATTCCTCCTTTTTCAGCGTCAACCGCTTTTTTTCAGCATATCATACGGCTGCAAGGTTGTTCCTTACAAAACGGTTACAGTTGCGCCGCTTGCAAAGCCTTCGGTGGGGTGCTACACTGAGGCCAGAGAACGGGAGGTGGACCTTATGTTTGACTACCTTATTGTAAATGCCAGGATTCTAGACGGCTCCGGTGCCCCGCCTTGTACCGGGGACGTGGCTCTGTCCGGCGGAACCATTGCCGCTGTGGGAGACCTGCGGGGCGGGGAGGCCCGGGAAACCATCGACGCCGCCGGCCGGTATCTGACCCCCGGCTTTATCGACGTCCACCGCCACGGTGATGCGGTCATGCTGGACCCCTGCCACGGCCAGGCAGAGCTGGCGCAGGGGCTGACCACCATCCTCAACGGTAACTGCGGACTGTCCCTGGCCCCGGTGGAGGGTCCGTACCGCCAGGCGGTGCTGAACTATCTGGCCCCTATCATCGGCCCGGCTCCAGAGGAGTCCTTCCCCACCCTGGCGGACTACCGCGTCCTGCTTAATGCCGTTCGGCCTGCCCTGAACGCCGGGATGCTGGTGGGCATGGGGACCCTTCGTGCCTGTATAGCGGGCTTTGAGGACGGGCCGCTTTCTGACGAGGCGTACCATTCCATCCACGCGGCCCTGGAGCGGGCGCTGGGCGACGGGGCACTGGGTGTCTCTCTGGGCCTGGGTTATGCGCCGGAGTGCTTTTACGACACCGACGGTCTGATTCGTGCCCTGGCGCCTCTGCGCCGGTCCGGCCGGGTCATCACCGTCCACATGCGCCAGGAGGGCGACGGGGTGGAGGCCGCTCTGGAGGAGATGCTGACCGTGGCCCGGGCATTGGAAACCCCGGTGGAGATCAGCCACCTGAAGGCCATCGGTCGCCGTAACTGGCGCAGCGCCGTGCCCCGGATGCTGGAGCGAATCCAACGCGCCCGGCAGGAGGGGCTGGATGTGACCTGCGACGTGTACCCCTACCCTGCCGGGTCCACCCAACTGATCCATGTGCTGCCGCCGGAGTTCCTCTCCGGCGGAAACGAGGCCCTGACCGCCGCCCTTCGTGACCCGGCCAAGCGCCGGGAGATGCGGCGGCGGATGGAGACCGGACGGGACTTTGAAAACATCGTGGACCTGGCGGGCTTTGAGAACATCCTGGCCGCCTCCCTGAAACGGCCGGAGCACCAGGCCTTTGAGGGCAAGTCCATTGCCTTCATTGCCGACGCTCAGGGAAAGAACCCCTTTGACGCATTGTTTGACCTGCTGGCGGCGGAGGACTGCGGCCCCTCCATGATCGACTTCATCGCCCACGAGGACGACATTGCCGACATTCTGCGCGCGCCCTTCTCCGGGGTGATCTCCGATTCCACCTATCCCGCCGGGCTGCTGCACCCCCGGGTGTACGGCACCTATCCCCGGCTGCTGGAGACCTACGTGGCCGAAAAACAGGTGCTAACCCTGTCGGAGGCCGTCCATAAGATTACCCGCCGGGCCGCCGACCGCTTCGGCCTTTCGAAAAAGGGACGGATCGAAGTGGGGGCCGACGCCGACCTTTGCCTGTTCACTCTGGAGCACATTCACGAAACCGGCACCTGGGACCAGCCGGAGCAGTTGGCGGAGGGCATGGACTACGTGTTCGTGGGCGGCGTTCCCGCCATCGCGGAGGGCCGCTTTACCGGCGTGCGGAACGGAAAAGCCCTGTAAATACCCGCCGCAAAGACTCTTTGCGTGACAGTTCTCCCCTTTTGGCGTACACTGAAGTTGAAACAGGAGGTGCGTCCGGATGCGGGACATTGGCAAAAACATCCGCTCCCTGCGGGTAAAACGAAATATGAGTCAGGACCAGTTGGCGGAGGCCCTCCATGTCACCCGGCAGACGGTCTCCAACTATGAGACCGGCCGGTCCCGGCCGGACGTGGAGATGCTGACCGCCCTGGCGACGGCCCTGGACGCAGACGTCAAGGAGATTCTCTACGGCCCGGCGGAGACGGACCGGACAGCGCAGCTTCGGCGGCTGGCCGCCGGGGCAGTGGTCAGCGGCGTGGTGCTGGCCCTGGTCTGGTGGGGTGGCCGGTTGACCGGAGAGCTGTTTGATCGGACCTATCTTGCCGCACCCGCCTGGCTGTGGAAGCTGGTTCCCTGGTCCCTGGCCTTTTTGCCCCTGGGGTGGACGGTGAGCCAGGGGACTCTGGCATTGCTGAACGCCCGGTCTCCGGGCCGTCCCTGGGCGGTGTGGACCCGCCGGGGAATCCTGGCGATTCTGGCGGTGTGGCTGCTGGCCATGCTGCCGATGATCGTGCT
>URXS01000086.1 GCA_900551885.1 uncultured Oscillibacter sp. | reverse complement strand
AAGAAGTTGGTGGGCAGCGTCCGGTAGGAGGCCAGTTGACCGCAGAAGTCCTGAAGCTGATCCGCCGTGGGCAGCTCTCCGAACAGCAGCAGATATGCCGCCTCCTCAAAGGCGAAGCGCCGGCCGGCGGATCCGGTGACCAGGTCCCGGGTGTCGATGCCGCGGTAATACAGCACGCCGTCCTGGGGGATGATATGCTCGCCCTCGGTGACACTGTAGGACTGGATCTCGCCCACGCGGGTCAGGCCCGTCAGCACGCCCCGGCCATCCTCGTCCCGGAGGCCCCGCTTCACGTTGTATTCCTTATACAGCTTGGGATCGATGTAGTTCTTCTTCTCCCACTGCTCCTTCAGCGCCATGATGGCGGGGGTGATCTCACAATAGGCGTTCTCACGGTTCTCTTTCCAGATCATGGTGGGGCGCGCTCCTTTCAGCGGCGACAGGCGCCGGTCGTGTTCTTGAAGTGATATTTGCAATACTAGCACGAATCACTTTCATTTTCAATAGAAAAATTCGTATAAATCAAAAATATTTTTAAAAATTTTGCATCAATAAAAAAATGTCTTGCATTTTGCGGGGCCTTTGAACAAAACAGCGCCATTCCCACTGGAATGGCGCTGTTTTACCGTATTACTATGACAGATTTCACAAAGACCGACCTTTACAACTGGGCCAGCGTTTGGCCGATGGGGTCCCGGATCACCAGATCTGCCGCCAGATCCCGGGCCACGGCGGATTTGTTGATCAGTACCAGCTTATGGCCCCGGTAGTAGTTGATAAGGCCGGCGGCGGGGTACACATTCAGGGAGGTGCCGCCAATGATCAGCATGTCCGCCTCGCTGATGAAGCGGACGGCGTCGTTCAGAGTTTTCTGATTCAGGCCCTCCTCGTACAGCACCACGTCCGGCTTGACGGTGCCACCGCAGGTGCAGCGGGGCACGCCCTGGCTGTGGAGCATGAAATCAAAGTCATAAAATTTTCCGCAGTGCTCACAGTAGTTGCGGTGGACGCTACCGTGGAGCTCCAGCACATTTTTACTGCCAGCAGCCTGGTGGAGGCCGTCGATGTTCTGGGTGATGATAGCTTTCAGCTTGCCCTCCCGCTCCCACTGGGCCAGCTTGTAGTGGGCGGCGTTGGGCTTGGCGTCGGGAGCCAGGAGCTTGGCCCGGTAAAAGCGGAAAAATTCTTCGGGGTTGCTTTCGTAAAAGGTATGGCTTAAAATCACCTCAGGCGGATATTTCCACTGCTGGTGGTACAGGCCGTCAGTGCTGCGGAAGTCCGGGATGCCGGACTCGGTGCTGACGCCGGCGCCGCCGAAAAAAACGATGTTCCGGGACCCGTCCACCAGTTCCTTCAGCTTTTTTACGTTCTCCGTCATCATGATTCCCTCCATTTCCCCCAAAAAGGAGTGTTAAAATGAATATTCAGATCTTCGGCGCCTCCAAGTCCTTCGACACCCGGAAGGCCGAGCGGTGGTTCAAGGAGCGCCGCATCAAGTACCAGTATATCGACGTCCCCTCAAAGGGATTATCCCCCCGGGAGTACCAGTCCGTCAAGCAAAAAGTGGGGTTTGAGGCCCTGGTGGACACCAAATGCCGGGCCTACGAGGCCCTCTACATGGCCTATCTGACCCCGGACGCCCAGGAGGAGAAGCTGCTGGAGCACCCGGAGCTGTTCCGCACCCCCATTGTCCGCAACGGCCGGGAGGCCACCGTGGGCTACTGCCCGGAGGTCTGGGCCCAGTGGCAGTAAAAGCGGGGCGGTGATTTTTTCCGCAAACGCACATACTAGTTTCTGCCCCTGACCGGAAGTGGAGAGGAGGGATGCCCATGGTCCTGCCGAAAAACCGGCTGTTGCGGGGAATTTATCTGATGATCCAGCGGTACCTGCGCCACAACGTGGGCATCCAGAGTGCCGCTCTGGCCTTTTATCTGCTGTTTATGATCTTTCCCTTCCTGATCTTCATCAGCGCCCTGCTGGGCCTGCTGCAACTGGACGTAGCGGCCATTCTGGACGCCCTGGAGGATTTCATGCCCACGGAGGTGGTGTCCATCGTTGGGATGTACCTCAACTATGTGGGCGCCGACCCCAGCCCCCAGCTCCTGCTGTTCGGACTGTTCTTTTCCTTTTATTTTCCCATGCGGGCCACCAATACTCTGACGCGGGCGGTGCGGACCGCCTATCATCTGGGGCCGCCCCGGGGGGCGGTGCGCCACGTGCTCAAGAGCCTGCTGTATACGGTGGTGCTGATCGTCACCATTGCCGTGACGCTGACGCTGATGACCGTTGGGGATCGGCTGCTGCTCTACGCGGTGGATAACTTCCACCTGCCGGCCTTTCTGGCGGAACTGTGGGCCCGGCTGCGGTTCCCGGTGTCGGCGGTGGCCGGGTATTTTGCCCTGTTTTTCCTGTACGCCCTGGCCCAGGACAGCCGCCAGCCCTGGCGGAACATCTGGCCCGGCACCCTGGCAGCCCTGGCGGCATGGCTGGCCCTGAGCTGGCTGTATGCCTATTACGTGGACAATATCGCCCACTACTCTCTGCTGTACGGCTCCATCGGCGCGGTGATCGTGCTGCTGATCTGGCTGTACATGAGTGCCACCGTCCTCATCATGGGGGCGGAGCTGAACGGCACCATCATGAGCCTGCGCAAGGATGGGCGGGGAGACGTGTAGCCTTTACTTTCTGGCAATCATTCGGTACAATGGGTACAAATCCCAATCTCTGTTACGGAAAGGATGCATGCGTTTCATGGAAGAAAAATTGCAGGAATACGCCCGCCTGCTGGTACAGGTGGGCCTGAACGTACAAAAGGGGCAGACTCTGGTGATCTCCTCCCCGGTGGAGTGCGCCTTCTTTGCCCGGCTCTGCGCCGCCGAGGCCTATAAGGCCGGCTGCCGGGAGGTGGTCATGAACTGGAGCGACGACGCCCTGGGGCGGATGAAATACCTCTACGCGGAGGACTCCGTGTTCGACACGGTGCCCCTGTGGCGGCGGCACTTCTACAACGACTATGCCCTGGAGGGGGCGGCGTACCTGGCCATCTCCGCCTCGGACCCGGAGAATCTCAAGGGCGTGGACCCCAACCGTCTGATCCGCAGCCAGCAGGCCAGCGGCAGGGCCCTGAAGGATTTTGACCGGCTGCAGATGTCCAGCGGCTTCCCCTGGTGCATCGCCTCCATCCCCATTCCGAGCTGGGCCGCCAAGGTCTTTCCGGACCTGCCGGAGGCGGAGGCCATGGACCGGCTGTGGGAGGCCATCTTCCGATGCGTCCGCATCAACGGGGACGGCAGAGCGGTGGAGAAGTGGCAGGAACATCTGGATACCTTGGCCCGCCGGATCGCCCGGCTCAATGCGCTGGACCTGCGGTCCCTGCACTACACCAACGCCCTGGGCACCGACCTGACCATCGAGCTGCCGGAGGGCTGCATCTGGGAGGCCGGCAACGACCAGACACCCGCCGGGACGTCCTTTATCGCCAACATCCCCACGGAGGAGATCTTCACCGCTCCTCTGAAAACCGGGGTCAACGGCGTGGTGTACGCCTCACTGCCCCTGGCCCATGACGGCCACATCATCGACAAATTCCACTTTGTGGTGAGGGAGGGCAAGATCGTGGAAGCCCGGGCGGAGCAGGGCGAGGAGGCGTTGAAGGCCGCCATCAGCGTGGACGAGGGCGCCGCCTACT
Source organism: uncultured Oscillibacter sp. (assembly GCA_900551885.1). Taxonomy (GTDB): domain Bacteria; phylum Bacillota; class Clostridia; order Oscillospirales; family Oscillospiraceae; genus Oscillibacter. Next base: position 4,136 of record URXS01000086.1, on the reverse strand, counting down.
TCGGCGAGGTGGCCCTGGTGCCTTACGACAGTCCCATCTCCAACCAGAAGATCCTGTTCTACAACACCCTGTTCGACGAGAACGCCGCCTGCCACATCGCCTTCGGCGAGGCCTACCCCTGCATTGAGGGCGGACGCCAGATGACCAAGGACCAGCTCAAGGAGCGGGGGCTCAACGACTCCATCACCCATGTGGACTTCATGGTGGGCACGCCGGATCTGACCATCACCGGCACCACCCGGGACGGCCGCCAGATTCCTATCTTCGTGGGCGGCAACTTTGCCCCGGAGATCTGACAGATTACAAGAGAGAAAGAGGCATCATCATGGCTTACAAACAGAGAGAAACTGACGAAAACGTACTGATCTGCCCCGGTGCTGTTGTTGTGGGCGATGTGACGCTGGGCAAGGGCGTCAACATCTGGTACAACGCGGTGCTGCGGGGTGACGAGGGCGCCATCACCGTAGGGGAGGATACCAATATTCAGGACGGCGCCATCCTTCATGAGGAGACCGTGGTGGGCCGGGGCTGCACCATCGGCCACGGCGCCATCGTCCACGGCTGCACCGTGGGAGACAACGTGCTGATTGGTATGGGTGCCATCGTCCTCAACGGCGCCAGAATCGGGGACGACTGCATCGTGGGCGCCGGGGCCCTGGTCACCGGCAAGATGGACGCCCCCGCCGGGTCCATGGTTCTGGGCAGCCCTGCCAAGGTGGTCCGGGCTCTGACGGCGGAGGAGATCGAGGGCAACCGGGAATCCGCCCGGGGCTATCTCCACGCGGCGGAGCAGTGCCGCCAGGGCTGAACGCCGCTTCCCATCCGGTGAAAATCCGCGAAAGGAAACCAGAGGTATGGACTTCAACAAAGGAAACATCAAGGGCCTGCTGCTGGTGATCTGCGGCGGTGTGGCCTTCTACTGCATCCTGCAGAACCTGGGGACGGTCATCGCCGCCGTGGTCTGGCTGTTTGGCATCCTCAGCCCCTTCCTGCTGGGGTGCGCCATCGCCTTCGTGCTGAACGTGCCCATGCGGGCCATCGAGCGGCATCTGTTCCCGGCGGCGACTCGGGGCGCCAAGACCCGGCGGCCCCTGGCGCTGCTGCTGACATTGGCGGCGGTACTGGGCGTGCTGGCTCTGGCCTCCTGGGTCATTGGCCCCGGCATCGCCGAGGCGGCCGGTTCCATCGCCAGCCAGGTGCCCGTGGCCATCCGCCGCCTCCAGGCCCAATTGGAGAAGCTCTCCGCCTACCTGCCCATGATCCAGGACTTCATTGCGGAGCTGGATATGGACTGGCAGAGCCTCTCCCGGAAGGCCCTGGAGTTCGCCCAGAGTCTGGGCAGCGGCCTGCTCAGCTCCGGCGGCGGCATCATCGGCGGCAAGGTCTCGAGTAAGGCGCAGCTGACGGCGGTTTCCGTCGTGGCGCTGGTCTTCGTGCTGCTGGGCATCTTCGCTCCGATCGACACGATGGGCCGCATGCCGGTGTTCACGGGTACGGGCTTCGCCATGATCGAGGTTCCCATCGGCGTCATGTTCCTCACGCTGTGCGGTCTCTGCACGTCGGTGATGTGGGGCGGCATCTTCAACCTCGCCGTCGAGGGACTCGGCAAATACACCTCCATGGGCTCGGGTATCTTCATGGTGATGGTTTGCGGCGGCGGTATCCTCCCGCTGATCCAGGGCGGCGTAGCCGACTTCGCAGGTTACCTCTCGAGCTACTGGGTGGTTGTCGCAGGTCTGGCCTACATGCTCTTCTATGCGCTCGTAGGTTCGAAGAATGTCAACAAGGATATTCCCGTAGAGGATTAATTCCCGATTTTAGAGGGCGTTTTTGCTCTTGCTCTCGTGCGGCGCGAATGGGACGTACTCCGGTACTGCCCGTCCGCGTCGCACTCGTTCGAGCGCCAGCCGGCATCTTTGCGGTCAAAAGCGCCGGAACGCTTTCCGCTCCGTTCATCACGGTGGGGCGGAACTATATCGGGCATTTCGAAAATTCCAGTCCAAAAACAGGAAATTTCAAAGTTCAGCCTTGAAATATCGACAAAAAAGTGGCAAAAATAAAAGACCCTTTAAACCGAGTTTAAAGGGTCTTTGTTTGGAATGTCATTGCAAGTTCGTTATACTTGCAATAAATTGGGGTTAGTCACACCATTTTACAACGGGAATATGGTAAGGAACAATTTTAATAGCACGGTCATCGCCATTTGTCATTGTTTCTATCGCTTCGTGCAACCACCGCAGAGTAACCATAGCTTCCGCGACATCCGAACGGCCCATATTTGGCGTATAGGTCATTTCGGGTGCTAAAATCGTTGTAATACTGGTGTCTGTCAGTATGATATGACCATTCAAAACTTTTGAACACATATTTGATGCGAGCGCTTTCGCTCTATAGGTCAAAACGGGTGCTGAAAATGGCACCCGTTTTTGGTGGATTCATCTGTATTTTGTTATTTTGCATTGCGGCTTAAAGCGTAACGGAGCTCTGCTGGGGAGCACCTCCGCCAGGAATAAAGCCGTCCAATATGCATAATGCGATTCAGGAGATGGCCTTAGCGGTTGTCTCCTTTTTCATTATGCAATTTGGCATATGCCAAGAAAAACCCGTTCATCATCCGCTTGCGGTTTTCCTCAATCATTCCCGGATGATTCCGCAAGGCTTTCTTCATGTCGGTGAATGTGCCTTCGATCATATTGTTTGTGTTGGGCATACCTCTGACTTTCTCGTATGTAAACAAAAAAGGAAGGTAGGTCGATATGCTGACCATGGCAGATCTGAGCCGTTGATGGGTATATATCGTGCGTCCGGTAATCTCGTTGACCGTCTTTTCTTTCAGGAAGTCATGCCATTTCCTCTTCCATTTCTCAAATGCACTGACGAATGCACTTTCATTCATGTCTTTTAGACGGTATGCAAGATCCAATAACTCCTTTCCTGCCTCAAGTTGCGGATTCTTGGTCAGTTTTCTTCTTATTATCGCCACCATGTGGAACTGGCACATCTGTATTCTGTATTCCGAAAGGACGGTAAACAGCTTTTGAAAACCATCAATGACAATCCCCTGAATGGCATACCCGCATCCTACTATATGTTTCACAGCGTCCTCGTAATCACTGATGTGCTCGTGGGCGATATGCTTCATGTAAAGAAGTCTGCCGCTTCCGCTTTCCAGAGCCAGCAGCACTCCTGTATTGCGCCCAAAATACGTGGCGTCGAGATGTATCACACCGCTTCCTTTGATCCTAGGCTGTTCCCAGCTGAACGAAATGGAGGCAAGCCGACGTGTCACGGTCGAAGCACTGAGACCTGTAGTTTCACTGATCTGGGCTATTGTCTGCTTGCCGTGCAGGTACATCTCCCAGATGTCTTCTTTTGTAAAATCACGCCCGCCGCTGAAGCGGCGTCCACAAACCATGCACTTGTATCGTTGGACGCTTTTGCGTTTTCCGTCCTTCTTTACAATGGGGGAATTGCATGTCGGGCATTTTTTTGTTCATAATGCAATTTCTATATTTTCAAATGCCAAAATATACTGAAAATCAAATAGAATGCCACGCTATCGGCACCCGTTTTGACCTATAGCGTGGCGTTTTCCTGTTTTTGAGGCGTTTCAGCACCCGTTTTGACTAATAAGTCACAAATTATCCCAACCCACAATAGGTAGAGCGTTTTTGTAATAAGGCTCGACCAAAATGTCATACCCCGAAAAGGCAAAATAATACGCCCGGACGCATACGGACCACTTTTCGTTCTGCAAAAAAGCGGCAATCCGGAAAATTTGACCTACTTTTGCAACGGTTTCAACAGTTGAAGGAATGGAATGGCTTAAAGAATTGTTCGTCGAGCACTCGGCTTTGCAGGCCGTCGTGGTGGTTTCGCTCATCTCGACGATCGGTATCGGACTGGGAAAGATCCGCTTTTTCGGAATCTCGCTCGGAACGGCCTTCATCTTCTTCGTGGGCATTCTGGCCGGGCATTTCGGGCTTTCGCTCGACCCGGCGATGCTGACCTATGCCGAGAGTTTCGGACTGGTGATCTTCGTCTACGCCCTCGGCCTTCAGGTGGGGCCGGGCTTCTTCAGTTCGATGCGCGCCGACGGACTGCGGCTCGTCTCGCCCGCCATCGCCATCGTGCTG
>URXS01000085.1 GCA_900551885.1 uncultured Oscillibacter sp. | reverse complement strand
CCGCCGATATCGGCATTGCCGGCGGCAAGGGAGAGGGTCTGATCTTCCGAAAAGGAGAAATCCTTTACAAGGTGCCCCAGGAGCAGCTTGTGGACAAGCTGATGGAGGAGATTGAAAAGCTCTGACCGAGTCTATGGGACTTTTTTGGGGAGAGAACATATACAAGAGAGGCAAGCATGTCAAGAGATATCCCGTTTTTTGAAATGTTCACAGAGCTGCAGCTTTCGGGAGAATTGCGGCTGGCTCTGGCCGGTGCCGTCATCAACAGCGCCCGCATCGATCAGGCCGCCATGGCCCTGGCGCTGCATCTGACGACCCAGATCGAGCTGGGAGAGGCGGAGGCTGCGGAGTTGCGGCGACTGCTGTCCGGGGTCTACGGCTTTCAGTCCGTGGAGCTGGAGGTGGTTTGCAAGCAGGCGGTGCCCCGGTCGGAACATTCGGCCCCGGTGGCTGCGGCACCTGCCGCTTCCGGCGGCGAAAAGAAAGAGGCTTCCAAGCCTGGTAAGGTCTTGATGGGGAAACCCATCAAGACCCGTCCCGGTCCCATGAAGGATTTGGATTTGAAGATGGGCACCGCCACCGTGGAGGGCAAGGTGTTCGCCTTCGAGTGCCGGGAGACCCGGCGGCCCGGTATGTGGCGGCTCAGCTTCGACATGACCGACTACACCAACTCCGTCACTGTCCAGAAAAACCTGACGGAGAAGGAGGCTCAGCAACTGGAGGGGGCCATCAAGCCCGGCATGTGGCTGCTGGTCCAGGGAAAGATGGAGCCTACCTGGGACGGCAAGGACATCCAACTGAACCCCTACCACATCAACGTGGTGGACCATCCCAAGCGGGAGGATACCGCCCCGGTAAAGCGGGTGGAGCTGCATCTGCACACCAAGATGAGCAACATGGACGCTCTGACGGATACCAAGGAGGCGGTGGAGACTGCCATTCGCTGGGGCCATCCGGCCATTGCCATCACAGACCACGGCGTGGCCCAGTCCTTCCCGGATGCTTGGCACGCCGCCGGAGACAAGATCAAGCTGCTCTACGGCGTGGAGGGTTACTTCGTCAACAACCTGGATGACCGGGTGGTGGTCCATGGTAAGGCGGACTGCCCCCTGGACGGGGAGTTCGTGTGCTTTGATATCGAGACCACCGGATTGAAGGTGGACCGGGAGGCCATCACCGAGATCGGCGCCGTGGTGCTGCGCAACGGAGAGGTAGCCGAGCGGTTTCAGACCTTCGTGGACCCCAACCGGCACCTGACGCCGGAGATCATCGGCCTCACCGGCATTACCGATGAGATGCTCAAGGGCGCCCCCCAGTTAAAGGAAGCACTGACTGCCTTCCTGAAATTTGTGGATGGGCGGCCCCTGGCGGCCCACAACGCGGAGTTCGACATCGGCTTCATCCGGGCAGGCTGCAGGAAGGTGGGGCTGCCCTTCGAGCCCACCTATGTGGACTCTTTGATCCTTGCCCAGAACCTGCTGCCGGATCTGGGCAAGTACAAGCTGGACATCGTGGCGGACCGGCTGGAGTTGCCGGCCTTCAATCACCACCGGGCCAGTGACGACGCTGCCACGGTAGCGTACATGTTGATTCCCTTTTGGAGAATGCTCCACGAGCGAGGGGTGGACACGCTTCAGGCCGTCAACAAGGAGATGGAGAAGCTCCGGCCTCTGGGCGGCAAGACCAACCGCTTCCCCAAGCACATTATTCTGATTGCCAAAAACAAGGTGGGGCTGAAGAACCTCTACCAGATGATCTCCGCTTCCAACCTGAAATATTTCAAGCGGGTGCCCACCATCCCCAAGACGCTGCTGAACGAGCACCGGGAGGGCATCATCGTGGGCTCCGCCTGCGAGGCCGGCGAGCTGTTCCGGGCCGTGGCGGATCACAAGGACTGGGAGGAGCTCAAGCGCATCGCCTCCTATTACGACTACCTGGAAATCCAGCCCATCTGCAACAACGCCTTCATGCTGCGCAACGGCGACGCCCAGTCGGAGGAGGACCTGCGGGAGTTCAACCGGGTCATCGTCCGTCTGGGCGAGGAGCTGGGCAAGCCTGTCTGTGCCACCGGCGACGTCCACTTTCTGGACCCGGAGGATGAGGTCTATCGCCGCATCCTGTTGGCCTCCAAAAAATTCCCGGACGCCAACGCACCGCTGCCCATCTACTTCAAGACCACCGACGAAATGCTGGAGGAGTTCTCCTACCTGGGGGCGGAGAAGGCCTTTGAGGTGGTGGTCACCAACCCCCGCGCCATCGCCGACATGGTGGAGACCTTCCCGCTGCTACCGAAAGATCTGTTCCCGCCCCGCCTGGCCAATTCCGAGCAGGAGCTGAATACCCTGGTGTGGGACAAGGTCCACCGACTCTACGGCGACAACCCGCCCCAACTGATCGTGGACCGGCTGAACGTGGAACTGAGCGGCATTCTGGGCAAATACGACGTGGTGTATATGTCCGCCCAGAAGCTGGTACAGCGGAGCCTGGAAAACGGCTACCTGGTGGGCTCCCGAGGCTCCGTGGGCTCGTCGCTGGTGGCCTACATGTCCGGCATCACGGAGGTCAACTCCCTGCCGCCCCACTACCGCTGCCCCAACTGCAAGCACACGGAGTTCATCACCGACGGCTCCTATGGCTGTGGCGCCGACATGCCGGACAAGATCTGCCCGGAGTGCGGCACGAAATACATCAAAGACGGCTTCGACATCCCCTTTGAGACCTTCCTGGGCTTCGGCGGCGGCAAGGTGCCGGACATCGACCTGAACTTCTCCGGCGAGTACCAGGCCCGGGCCCACCGACACGCCATCGAGATGTTTGGCGAGACCCAGGTGTTCCGGGCCGGCACCATCGGCACTCTGGCGGAGAAGACCGCCTATGGCTTCGTGAAGAAGTACCTGGAGGAGAACGGAATCACCGCCTGCCGGGCGGAGGAGAACCGTCTGACGCAAGGATGCGTGGGCGTCCGGCGGACCACCGGCCAGCACCCCGGTGGCCTGGTGGTGGTCCCGGATGACATGGACGTGGAGGACTTCTGCCCGGTCCAGCACCCGGCGGACGCCGACGATTCCGACACCATTACCACCCATTTTGAATATCACTCCATGGAGGCCAACCTCCTGAAGCTGGACATGCTGGGACACGATGACCCCACCATGGTCCGCATGATGCAGGACCTGACCGGCGTGGACCCCCACGACATCCCTCTGGATGATCCGGACACCATGTCCATCTTCACCTCCAGCAAGGTGCTGGGCTATGAGAACGACGAGATCCTGGGCCCCACCGGGGCCGTGGCCATCCCGGAATTCAACACCCGCTTCACCCGGCAGATGCTGGTAGATACCCAGCCCAAGGACTTCAACACGTTGGTGCGATTGTCCGGTTTCTCCCACGGCACGGACGTGTGGCTGGGCAACGCCCGGGACCTGATCGTCAGCGGCACCGCCTCCGTTCTGGAGACCGTGGGCTGCCGTGATGACATCATGCTGTATCTGATCTCCAAGGGCCTGGACCCCAAGATGAGCTTTAAGATCATGGAGAAGGTTCGAAAGGGCAAGGTGAAAAAGGGCGGCTTCGACGAGGGCTGGGTGGAGGCCATGCGGGAGCACGACGTGCCGGAGTGGTACATCGAGTCCCTGGCCAAGATCGGCTACCTGTTTCCAAAGGCCCACGCGGTGGCCTACGTCATGATGGCCTTCCGCATCGCCTGGTACAAGGTCCACGAGCCCCTGGCCTTCTACGCCACCTTTTTCTCCGTCCGGGCCAAGGCCTTCGACGCGGAGTACTGCTGCGCCGGCAAGGACGCAGTGAAGCGGAAGATCCGGGAGATCGAGAACAACAAGGACGCCACCGCCGTGGAGCAGAACCTGCTGACCACGCTGGAGGTGTGCTATGAGTTCTACTTGCGGGGGTTCCACTTCGACACCATCAACATCTACGAGTCTGACGCCACCAAGTTCAAGGTGACGGAGAACGGTCTGCTGCCGCCCTTCACCTCGGTCCACGGACTGGGAGAGGCCGCCGCCATTGACACGGTGGAAAAGCGCAAGGGCAAGGAGTTTATCTCCATCGAGGAGTTCTCCATGTGCTGCAACAAACTGTCCAAGACCCATATCGAGCAGCTCAAGGCCCTGGGCGCTTTCGCCGGTATGGCGGAGACCAGCCAGATGACCCTGTTTTAAACCCTGCGGCGCGGGGGGCGCCGCTTCCCATCCATCATTTCATTTTTTCAGGAGGAAACTATGCTGAATGAAACGGTCAGAGACCTGCTGAACCAGCAGGTCAACAAGGAGTTCTACTCCGCCTACCTGTATCTGGATTTCTCCAACTACTTTGAGGCCAAGGGGCTGGATGGCTTTGCCAACTGGTACAAGGTCCAGGCCCAGGAGGAGCGAGACCACGCCATGCTCTTCTACCAGTACCTTCACAACAACAGCGCCTCCGTGACACTGGAGGCCATTGCCAAGCCGGATGTACCGCTGGAGAGCGATATGGGCGTGCTGAAGGCGGGCCTGGAGCACGAGTTGTACGTCACCAGTCTCATCAACGACATTTACGCCGCCGCCTATCAGGTGAAGGACTTCCGCACCATGCAGTTCCTGGACTGGTTCGTCAAGGAACAGGGGGAGGAGGAGACCAACGCCAACGACCTGATCTCCAAGATGGAGCTGTTCGGTTCCGACCCCAAGAGCCTGTATATGCTCAACAGCGAGCTGGCCGCCCGGGTCTACACCGCACCGTCCCTGGTGCTGTAAGAACTGGAAAAATCAAAAAGAAGAGCCGCACCCTTGAGGGCGCGGCTCTTCTTTTTGATTGCTTACTTTTCCAGCTTGGCGTTGCACTTGGCCAGAAACTTCTCATTTTTGATGATAGCCCTGGTGTGGGTTCCGCTGCTGATGGGGCCCTTTTCGTCCCAGGCCTTCACGGCGAAGTCCACCATCTTGCCATTTTCCGAAACGGCGGTGATCTCAGCCTCCGCCCAGACGGTCATACCGATGGGGGTGGGGGCGTCGTGGGAGATGTCCAGGTGGGTGCCTACGCTGCCCTGGCCCTCTTCCAGAAAGCTCTGGAGACAGGTCATGGCTGCGTTTTCCATCAGAGCGCACAGGAAGGGCGTACCGAACACCGGCAGGGCACCGGAGCCCACGGCAGAGGCAGTGAGAGATTCCGTAACGGTTTCCTGCAACTGACATTTTGCTCCAATCAGGATCATAAAATCTTCCTTTCCTCAGTCGGCGGCGGACTTGAGCCGGGTCCACTCACTGTCATACAGGTCCAGGGTGGCCTGGGGAAGTCCGGCATAGCTTTCGCATTTGGCCATGATGCTCTCATCAGGATAGGCGTAGGGATCGGAGGAGACCTCCGGGTCCAGGGCCTCCCGGACGCTCAGCAGGGGAGAGGAGTACCAGATGGCCTCGCAGTTCTTGAGCCCTGCTTCGGTGGAGCACATGTAGTTGATGAAGGCCTCGGCGTTGGCCTTGTTCTTGGCGCCCTTCAAAATGCACATGGCATCCACATAGATGTTGGTGCCTTCCTCGGGAATATAGAAGCCCAGGTCCGGGTTGACCTCCTGCATGGACAGGAAGTCGCCGTAGTAGTAGGCGCCCACGGCGGCGTTGCCGCCCTCCATCTTGCCGAAGATCTCATCCATGACATAAGCCTGGACAATGGGCTTCTGCTCCATCAGCAGGTCCACGGCCTCCTTGATCTGGGCTTCGTCCGTGGTATTGTAGGAGTAGCCCAGCATCTTCAGGGCGATGCCGATGGTATCCCGGGAGTTGTCGAACATCAGGATGTCGTCGGCATACTTCTCGTTCCACATCAGGTCCCAACTGCCCAGGTCCGCTTCATCCACCATGGTGGTGTTGTAGATGATGCCCAGCAGGCCCCACATATAGGGCACGGAGTACTGGTTCTCCGGGTCATAGGCGGGGTTCAGCAGCTCCGGGTCGATGTCGGCGAAGTTGGGGATATTGTCAAAATTCAAGGGCTCCAGCATATCCTCCTCGATCATCCGGGAAATCATATAGTCGGAGGGGATGACAACGTCGTATTCCGCTCCGCCACCGGCGATCTTGGAGTACATGGTCTCATTGGAATCGTACATCTGGTAGTTGACGGTGATGCCCGTGGCCTCTTCGAAGTCGGTGAGGACGGACTCGTCGATATACTCGCCCCAGTTGTAGACGTTGACGACGCCGCCGGAGGTGCTTTCCGAGGAGGTGTTGCCAGAAGTGGTGTCCCCATCCTCAGTGGAGGCGTAGGTGGTGTCGTCCCGGGTGCTGACGCAGCCGGACAGGAGCCCGATGGACAGGATCAGGCTCAAGATGAGTGCCAGAGTCTTTTTCAATTTCTTTCTTTTTCTCCTTTCAGGTTTGGAAAATTACTCTATGACCGGGCCTGTAAGGCCGGATCACCAAAAGGGGGATCAGGGCTGCCGGGCGGCGGCTCTGCGCCGGGCGGCAGCGGCTGAATCCTGCCGGGCCTGGCGGAGGTTGATGATGATCAGCAGGAGCAGTACCGCCACAAACATCAACGTGGACAGTGCGTTGATCTCCGGACTTACCTTCCGGCGGACCATGGAGTAGACCTCCATGGACAAGGTGGACACCTGGCTGCCGGCGGTAAAGTAGCTGATGACAAAGTCGTCCACGCTCATGGTGAAGGCGATCAGCATCCCGTTGACGATGCCGGGCATCAGCTCCGGCAGTACCACCTTGCGGAAGGCTGTCATGGGCGTGGCGCCCAGATCCTGGGCCGCCTCTGCCAGGTTGGGGTCCAACTGCCGGATCTTGGGCATTACCGAGAGGATCACATAGGGGATGTCAAAAGTGATATGGGCGATCAGCAACGTGGGAAAGCCCAGGCTGAAGCCGAAATCAAACCACAGGTTTTGATCCACAGCCCACTGGGTGTGGTTCAGCCAGTCGGAGAGGCCACTGAGGGCCTGACCCGCAAAGACGAACAGCAGCATCATGGACACGCCGGTGATGATGTCCGCGTTGGTCAGGGGAATGTTGTTGACCGTCAACAGGAAGTTCCTGCTGCGGCGGCGCATCTTGGAAAAGCCGATGGCCGCGGCGGTGCCGGCCACAGTGGCGATCAGCGTGGCCAGGACAGATACCAGGATGGTGGTCTGAAGAGCGCCCAGCACCGACCGGTTCTGGAACAGTTCCGCATACCAGTTCAAAGTGAAGCCGCCCCAGACGGCGTTGGACTTTGACTCGTTGAAGGAGAAGACGATCAACACAAAGATGGGGGCGTACAAAAACAAAAACAGAACCAGCAAAAAAAGCCGGGAGACGATACCGTTCTTTTTCACAGGACCACCGCCTCCCCTTCACCCTCGCCGAAGCGGTTCATGATCCCCATGCATACCAGCACGATCACCATCATCACCAACGAGATGGCGCTGCCCAGATGAGGATTGTAGGCGCTGCCCAGGAACTGCATCTCAATGAGGTCGCCCAGCAGCAGGCTCTTGCCGCCGCCCAGCAGGCGGGAGATGACAAAGGTGGATACCGACGGGATAAACACCATAGTGACGCCGGAGAGAACGCCCGGCAGGGACAGCGGAAAGATCACCCGGCGGAATACCTGGGCGCTGTTGGCCCCCAGGTCCTGGGCCGCCTCGATCACACGGTAGTCGATCTTCTCGATGACGGAGTAGATGGGCAGCACCATGAAGGGCAGAAAGTTATACACCATGCCCAGGACCACCGCGGCGGGCGTATCGATGATGTCCAGCTTGGGCAGGCCGATGGAACTGAGCAGGGAGTTGAAAAAGCCGTTGCGCTCCAGCAGGAACACCCAGGAATAGGTCCGCAGCAGGAAGTTCATCCACATGGGCAGCATGATCAGCA
>URXS01000084.1 GCA_900551885.1 uncultured Oscillibacter sp. | reverse complement strand
CAGTAACCCCGTGGGCAGCAGGCGCAGCACCATGGACAAAAGCAGGGAGAGGGCGGGGAGCGCCCGGCCCAGCAGGCTCCGCCGCGCCTCTTTCGGGTTGTGGCGATGGTCATTGTGAATGAGCCAGAGCACCAGGCAGAGGGCCAGCAGAAGGGGCAGGGTCTCCAGAACCATGCGGATGGCGCCGGGGAGATACGTCCGGACCAGGGTGGTGGGAGAGAGATCCCCAACACTTGTCAGAAAATGATACAGCAGCCAGACGGGCCGGCCCTGGTCGGTGTAGCCGAAGATCAGCCACAGCAGGCACACCGCCGCCGCCAGAAAGCGGACCTCCGTTCCCACGTACACGGTTTTGGCGGCAATGGCCGCCTCCGCCCGCCTCCGGTCCTCCCGGAGGCAGCGGGAGAGCACCAGCAGGGCGATGCCCGCCGCCAAAGCCACAGCGGCCGCCAGGTAAAAGGCCCGGGTCTGCCGCAGTCCCTGGTACAGGTCGTACAGGGGGCTGCCGTCAAACACATATCCGTCGGCGTACCGGGCCTGGAGGTAGCGGACCGGCACCTCCCGGACCGCTATGCGGACCTCCACATCCTCCACGTCTTCCCCGGCGGTGAAATTTTCGTAGCCAGGCAGGTACCAGTCGCTGTCCCCGGTGTAGACGCCGTCGCCGTAGAGGTCCAGCTCCGTCCCATCCTTCCAGGCCTGGGCCTTGCCGTCCCGGAAGATCAGCAGGAAGTTGTACCCCTCCGGCAGGGACTGAGGGTTGGTCAACAGCCAGTCGGTGTTGGTATAGGCGGACAGATTGTGCCGGAGAATCACGTACAGGACGTTCTTGTCGGATTGATAGCCGGCGTCCGGCGCCCCGCTGGCGTCCTCCTCCACCGCCGTCTCGGTGGAGGAGGTTTCCCCCCACCAGCCGCCGTCGGTTTCCCAGACGGTGCCCTCCAGCACCGTGTCGTACCACTCCAGCTCTCCCCCGGCCCCCAGGGTCAGGAAGTCCCGGACATAGCCGCTGACTTCGGATTGAAAGGCTTTGGTCTCCTGCCAGTCGGACTTCCACCACTCCCTGTTGCTGCTGGAGACCCCACGGCCCAGAGCGCTGATCAGGCTCCCCAGCACCAGGGCAAAGCCCAGCAGCAGGGCGAGAACGCCCGTCCAGGCCCGGAGCCGGGGGTGCTTTTTCGGTTTCACCTGAAGGACGCCGGGGGCGTTCTCCGACCCGTCCAGGGCCTCGTTGATTCGGGCGGCCACGTAATATTCCACCGCCTCTCCCGGATCTTTATCCATGCCGTTCCATTTTGTATCCAATTCCCCACACCACCTTGATGTAATCTGGCTCGCTGGGGTTCAGCTCCACCTTTTCCCGGATGCGGCGGATGTGGACCATCACCGTGTTCTCACAGGCGTAGGCGGTCTCCTCCCCCCACACCCGGCGATAGATCTCCTCCGCCGGGAATACCCGGCCGGGGTTGGCCATCAGCAGCTCCACGATCTTGGTCTCCGTGGCAGTCAGCCGCACCGCTTCCCCGTCCGCCAGAAGCTGGCGGCTCTCCGGGTCGTAGGTGAGGCGGCCATTGACCAACTGTCCCTTCCGGGCCTGGGCATGAATGTCTCCCAACTGGGTGTACCGCCGGAGCTGGCTGCGGACCCTGGCCGCCAGCTCCTGGGGGTTGAAGGGCTTGGTGACGTAGTCATCCGCCCCCATGGACAATCCCAGGATCTTGTCGGAGTCCTCGCTTTTGGCCGACAGCACGATCACCGGCAGATTCCGCTTCTCCCGGATCCGCATCAGAGCGGACAGACCGTCCAGCTTCGGCATCATCACATCCAGCACGATCAGGTCCACCGGCTTCGTCAGTGCCAGATCCACGGCCTCCAGGCCGTCGGATGCCTTCAGGCACCGGTAGCCCTCCCGCTCCAATGTGATGGCGATGGCACCGGCGATCTCGGCGTCATCGTCCACCACCAGAATGCACTCGTTCATGTCGCTTCCCTCCTTGAGCCAGACCCAGTGTCCCATAAAAATCTTACGGCGGACCGGGGAAAAGTCTTACGGTTTTCTTACGAAAAACGGGGGCCGGAACGGCCCCCGTTATTTTTTCAGCGGCAGTGTCAGGATAAACCGGGTGGAGACGACGTCGCTCTCCGCCTTCAGCGTCCCCTTGTGTTCAGCGGCGATGGTGGAGGCGATGGGCAGTCCCAGGCCGAAGCCGGACTGCTCCCCCCGGGAGGCGTCCGCCCGGTAAAACCGCTCAAACAGGCGGCTGAGCTGCTCCGGCGGGATAGGCTGGCCGGGATTGGCCACGGTCAGCCGGGCCTGCCGGTCGGTTTTTTGCAGCGTCAAGGTGATGGCGCCGCCGGCGGCGCCGTATTTCACCGCGTTGTCCAGCAGAATCACGATGACCTGCCGCAGCCGCTCCCGGTCTCCCAGTACCGTCACGCTCTCCGCCAACTCCTCCCGCAACGGCTTCCCCGCCTCAAAGGCCACCGGCTCGAAGGAGAGGGCGCAGTCCGCTGCCAGGTCGGTCAGGGATACCTCCGCCATGACCGCGGTGCGGACGGCGTTGTCGGCCCGGGCCAGGGTCAGCATCTCCTCCACCAGGGATTTCATGCGGCCCGCCTCGGAGCGGATGTTGTCGGTCCAGCGGGCGGGGCGCTCGTCCAGGTGGGCGGACTGAAGCAGCTCGGCGTTGGACAAGATCACCGTCAGGGGGGTCTTCAGCTCGTGGGAGGCGTCGGAGAGGAACTGGCGCTGCTGGCGCCAGGCCTTCTCCACCGGCCGGGTGGCCCAGCGGGCAAGGAGGATGGACACGCCCAGCAGCAGCAAAATGGCGGCGGCGCCGATTTGCAGGTAGGAGCCCATCATCTCCCGCAGGGTGGCCTGCTCCATGGACATGTCTACAAAGGCCAGCTTCTGGTACAGGCCGTTGTCCTGCCGGAGATAGCGGAGATTGTAGTCGCCGATAGTGCCCTCGGAGCGGTTCTGGGACAGGCAGTCGGTGATGATGGCGGTCAGCTCCTCCGTGTCCTCCAGGTCGGCGTAGGTGCCGCCGGTGACGTAGGCGCTGTAGGTGCCGCTTCCCTGCTCCCACACCTCCACGGTGAAGTAGGGAAGCTGAACCACCTGGTCTCCCAGATCCAGACCGATGTCCGGCCGGGACAGAATACCGGAGGAGCTCTCCCGCAGGACCCGTTGCAGTACCTCAGTGCTGATGAGCTGGATGTTCTGCTTGGCAGAGAGGAAGGAGGAGAAGAACACCACTGCCAACACCGCCGTCACCATGGTCATGCACATGGCCACGAATTTGATTTGCAGCTTTCGAATCACAGCAGAACACCCCCTTTGTCGAAAAATATGTGGAAAAGTGGAAATCTATCCAAAAAAGTGTGCTATTCCGGGATTTCCAGGCAGTAACCCACCATGCGGATGGTGCGAATCTTCACCTGGGAGTGGAGGTGCTCCAGCTTCCGGCGCAGGAAGGAGATATAGACCTCCACGTTGTTGTCCTCGGCCTCGGACTCATAGCCCCAGATCTTCAGCAGCAGTGTCTCCTTGGTGAGCACCTGCTTCTGGTTGAGCATCAGCAGCTCCATCATGTCGAATTCCTTGCGGCTGAGGCGGACGCTCCGCTCCCCGCAGATCAGGGAGAAGGTGTTCTTGTCCAGCCGCAGGTCCCCGCAGGTCAGAGTGCCGTCGCCGGTGCGCAGCTCCGGCTGGCGCCGGATCAACGCCCGGACGCAGGCCAGCAGCTCCCGGGGCTCAAAGGGCTTGGTGAGATAGTAGTCGGCGCCGCAGTCCAGGCCCTGGACCTTGTCGGAGACCTCGGACCGGGCCGTCAGCATCAGCACCGGGGTGGAGTCCCCGGAGGCCCGCAGCCGCCGCAGCACCGTGAAGCCGTCCAGCTTGGGCAGCATCACGTCCAGCAAAATCACGTCGTAAATGGCGCTGAGGGCGTTGTCCAGCCCCGATTCGCCGTCGTGACAGACGTCCACGGTGTAGCCGTCCATCTCCAGCAGGTCCCGAAGGGTGGCCGCCAGCCGCACCTCGTCCTCGATCACCAGTACCCGCATGCACCATGCCTCCATTCCGGAAAATGCCCATAAACGGGAAGGAAAAGTGTGTGCGGGAAACCCAGGAAGGGTTTCCTGCACAATTTCAATGAACAGCTTTCAAAACGTTGAAAACGCTTTGAAAGCTGCCCGACCTGTCAAAAGGAATCTTGACAGGATCGGGGGGAGCCGTACAGCTCCCCCCGATTGTACCATGGGTCCCGACAGGATTGCAAGCTCACGCCGCCGCGTCGGTGGTGTTCTCTGCGCCGTCCGCCGCGGTCAGACCGCTCCGGGCGGCTGCCAGCAGGGCGTCCACATCGTCCAGATTCATCTGGTAGATGGTAGTGTCGTCGTTGACCCGGACGTAATAGCCGTCGCCGTCCAGGTTCTCCCCGCCGATCTCCAGGACCAGCGTCTGGGCATCATCACTGTCGGTCAGGTAGTTCAGTGTCACCGTCACCGGCTCGTCGAAGCCGCAGATGGTGACCGCCTCGTCGGTGGGCTTGAAGTCCACGCACTTGACAATGGTGAGGGCCTTCAGCTCATCCACCAGATCGGCAGCAGCGTCGGTCACATCCTCCCCGCCGCAGCTCCAGGTGACCACGGTGTTGCCGTCGTCATCTGTCTCCTGGTCCGGGATCAGGGTCAGGGATTCGGCCCCGGAGATGGTGACGGACTGGATGCGGTCCTCCGTCAGCACCGGCAGGTCCGGCAGATTGCACATGTCGTAAATGGCCGTGGTCATGTAGTTGTAGAGGGTGTCAGCGATGATGTAGACGGGGCTCTCCTGGCCATTCATCAGCATGTAGTAGCTGGTGCCGTCGGTGGTGGCGTTGCCGAAGTCCAATGTCAGGGTCGTTCCCTCCGGCGTGGTGGCGGTCAACGTGGCGAAGGGCTCATCCAGGCCGTAGGCCTCCAGAGTGTCCCCGTCGGTGATGGTCTGCTGGGGCTTCAGGCTGGTCAGCAGGTCCACGATGGCGGTGACGGTGGAGTCATCCAGTGGGAAGTCCGGGTCGTCGGCCCAGACCCAGTTTCCCGCCTCGTCCAGGGTAAAGGACAAGGTGGTGGAGCCATTGTCATAGGTCAGGGAGGAGTAGGCCGCCTCCTCCGTGATGACGCCGGCGGCCTCCTGGGCGGCAGCCTCTGCCTCCGCCTCTTGGGCGCTGCGGGCCTTCAGGACCCGGACGATCAGCAAAACGGCTGCCAGCACCACCACGATGACCAGCAGGGTGATCAGGGTTTTCTTCTGGGATCGATTCATGGGTATGTTCTCCTTTGTCAAAGCGTCGGGCGGGGCCCGCGCCGGAATTCCGATGTCCCCGCCCCACGGGGGTTACAGTTTGCGCCGGCGCATCCAGCGGAGGAAGCCGCAGATCAGCAGCGCCGCCGGGATCACCAGAATGAACAGCAGTCCCCAGATGCCGGCGGTGGTGACGGTGTTGATCGGTGTGGACAGGCTCACCGGCTCAATGGAGATGGAGGCCACATCCTCGAAGCCCGCCAGGGCGGCGGAGAGGAACAGCTCCGTATTGTCCAGATTGGGGAAGCTGGAGGTGATGCCGGTGTCCAGCAGGGACGAGGCGCCGAACACCGTCAGCCGGGCGGTGATGTTGTCGTCGATCTCCTCGGTGGCCACGGCGCCCACGGCGTAGGTGCCCTGGGTCTGGCTGGCCTCGTCCACGATGGCGTAGCCATCCTCCGAGGTGGTCAGGAAGGAGGAGACGGTGATGGTGTCCCGCTCCGGGTCCGTCAGCGTCATGCCCCGGGAGCCGTACACCAGCACCAGGGAGTCGCTGGTCAGGGCGGAGGCGGCGTCCACGGAGGTGTCCACCAAGGGGAAGAAGAGGTAGGGGTTGTTCTGGTAGTAGCGGCTGGTGTCGGCGATGAAGCCGTCGGCCACGGTCATGCCGTAGGCGGCGCACATGGCGTCCAGATTGGGCAGGTCCTCCATCTGGCTGGCCATGGTGTAGAGCACCTGGCCGCCGGTGGAGAGGTATTCCAGGATCATGTCCAGCTCGTCGTCCGCCAGGTCCCGGGCGGGGGCATTGATGATCAGCAGGTCGCAGTCGGCGGGAACGCCGCCGTCGGTCAGCAGATTGACCGTGTTTACGGACATGTGGACCTTCTCAAACCGCTCTACCACATCGTCCGGCAGCTCCGTCTCCTGATGGCCGGAGGTCTGGTAGGCTGCCCGGGTGGCGTCGGTGAGCACCGCGTCCACGGCGGAGGTCAGCAGCCCCTCGGCGTCGAAGTCCGTCTCGTTCTTGGTGCCGTAATAGTAGTAGGTCATCAGGTCGTAGCCGATGATGTCGTCGATGGCAAAAGACTCCTGGCGGCCGGTGGCGGCGCAGGTGACCACCACCGTGTCAGAATCCACACCGTACGCACTGAGCACGGAGGGGTAGACCAGGGGGTCCACATACTCCACGGACAGGTGATCACTGAGGTCCTCGTATTTGTTCAGGAAGCGGACGATGCGGCTGTCCACATTGTCCTGGTTTGCCAGCACGTGAATCACCACGTCCTGGTCCAGCCCGGCCAGATACTCCACCGATGTATCGGTGATATCATAGATGCCGCTGTTCGTCAAGTCAAATTGGGTCCAGCTCTCCGGCATCTGGGCCACCAGCAGGTTGAATACCACCACGGCCGCCGTGGCCAGGGCCATCAGCGCCGCGGAGAATGCCCCCTTGCGGGAGGCGTGGCGGCCCGCGGTCTCCCGCAGGGCGCTTTTCCAGTTTTTCCGTTCCATTGCAGTCACCTCCTCAATTCCAGCGGCGCTTCTGGACCACCTGGACCGTCAGGAACACCAGCAGCGCACTGAGAGACAGGTACAGCAGAATGCCCCGCAGGTCAAAGACGTGGTCGGAGGCGAAGCTGTCGAAGGCGGTGATCAGGGAGAACCGGCCCAGGATATCCGGCAGCAGCCCGGCGAAGACGGAGGAGTCCTTGATGTAGAAGCCGATGATGACCGCAGCGCCCACGACCAGCACGCCGGCAGTGACCTTCCAGTTGTTGGACAGGGCGTTGAGCAGAATGCACACCAGGATCAAAATGACCAGCAGCCCCAGCAGAGAGCCCGAGGCGTCGGAGGGCAGGAAGCTGACCAGGCCGTCCCACAGGTACAGCACCATCAGCAGGCCGAAGGTGCCCACCGCGGCGATCAACTGGCTCTCCGTCAGGGCGGAGATCAGCAGACCCACGGCGATCTCCACGGCGCCCAGCAGGAAGAAGGCCAGGATGGTGCCGTAATCTGCCAGCAGGAAGGATGAGCCGTTCAGGGCGATGATCAGGGGGCACAGGCACGCGATGGCCGTGGGCACGGCGAACACCGTCAGCATGGCCAGGTACTTCCCCATCACCACGCCGGTAACGCTGACCGGCGCCGTCAGCAGAAGCTGGTCGGTCTTGCTGCGGCGCTCCTCCGCCATGGACCGCATGGTGAGGATGGGGATGATCACCATGAATACGAACAGGGTATAACTGAGAGACATGGAAAAATAGGGATAGCCGTTGAACAGGTTGTACACGAAGAAGTAGATGCCCACAAACACCGTCAGCACCGCCGTGAACAGCCAGCCGATCATGGAATTGAAATAGGAGGCCAGCTCCCGCTTATAGATCGCCTTCATCGCCGTGCGCCTCCTCTCTCTTCTCCAGCCCGTCCGTCTCCGGCGCCGCACCGGACAGTGCCGCGGCGGCCCGGGCGGCCACGGTGTCGTCGTCGTCCGTCAGGTCCAGGAAGGCCTCCTCCAGGGAGGCGGTTCTGGGCCGCATTTCCAGAATGGGATACTGGGCGTCCGCCAGGGCGTAGAACACCGCCTCCCGCACGTCCCGGTCCCAGGAGACCGAGAGCCGGGCGTTTCCGCCGGTGCGGCTGAGCACC
>URXS01000083.1 GCA_900551885.1 uncultured Oscillibacter sp. | reverse complement strand
GGCCGCCAAAGGCTCTCCGCCCCGGACACCGGCCCACCAGAGGTCCCCGAACCGACCCAGGGAGCCGCCCACCTCCAGGGAAAGGGGACCGCCTTGGGCCGCTTCCGCCACTGCCCGCCGGGCATCTTCCAGCCGGTCCGTCTCCCCGATGAAGGCCAGCGTCAGATGCAGGTTCTCCCGCCGGGTGAAGGTGCCCGCCCCCTGGCGCCGCAGATCGCCCACCGCCGTCCACAGGGCCTCCTCCACCGCCGGGGAAAACCGGATGGCCACGAACAGGCGCATGAGACCGCCTCCTTTTTCACAGTTTTCATTGCCATTTATGCTAACACGGTGCTACAATGGATGCAACGTTTTTTGATGATCGGTATCAGAAAGGAAGCACCATGAGACTGCAAAGCGCGATTTTTGATATGGACGGGACCCTGCTGGACTCCATGCCCATGTGGCAGGAGCTGGGCGTCAGCCTGCTGGGCCGGTTCGGTGTGGAGGCGGACGCGGAACTTCAGGAGCGGCTGAAACCCATGACACTGCGTCAGGGAGCCGCCTACTGCCGGGAGACCTATCATCTGGAACCCACGGTGGAGGAGCTGGTGGCTCTGCTGGAACAGCGGGTGGACCACTTTTACCACAACGAGGTCCAGGCCAAGCCCGGCGTGGCCCGGTTTTTGTCCCTGCTGAAAATGGAAGGCGTGTGGATGTACGTGGCCACCGCCACGGATCGCCACCTGGCAGAGGCCGCCCTGCGCCACGCCGGCATCAACGGCTACTTCCGGGGGCTGGTCACCAGCGCCGAGGTGGGCTCCGGCAAGGATAATCCCGAGATCTTCGAGCGGGCCATGCGGCGCCTGCGCTCCAACAAGAAGGATACGGTGGTCTTTGAAGACTCCCTCCACGCCATCCGCACCGCCAAGGCCGCCGGATTCCGGGTGGCCGGGGTGTATGACGCCTCCTCTGAAGCCCAGCAGGAGGAGATTCGCAGCCTGGCGGACTACTACATCCGCTCTTTTGACGAAATGTTCGAGACCACGGCTCTGGAGTGATCATCCGGCCTTCTCCGGCTGACAGCCGGAGAAGGCCGGAAACTTTTTTCTCCGTCGGTGTAACGAACCGTCCTCACCGGGGATAGATAGACAGAAGGGAGGGAGAGCCGCCGTGGAAGATCTGGACGAAATCTACCGCCGCCATGCCGCGACGGTGTACAAATTTCTCCTCTCCCTGTGCCACGATACCCACATAGCGGAGGAGCTGACCCAGGAGACCTTTTACCAGGCGGTCCGGTCCATCCACCGGTTCGACGGGTCCTGCCAGGTTTCCACCTGGCTGTGCCAGATCGCCAAGCACCTGTTCTACCAACAGCTCCGGAAAACACACCGGGAGGAACCGTTGCCGGAGGAGGAGACGGCCCTGCCGCCCCTGGCCTCCGCCGAAGAGGAGGTTCTGGACCAGACCGGGCGGCTGGACCTTCTCCGGCGGGTCCACGACCTGCCGGAGCCGGGCCGGGAAGTGGTGTACCTGCGGAGTTTCGGCGGCCTCAGCTTCCGGGAGATCGGGGAGGTATTGGGCCGAACCGAGACCTGGGCCCGGGTGACCTTTTACCGCTGCAAGGAGCGGCTGAAAACCGGAGGTGACAACGATGAAAAATGATCTGACCTGCGCCGTGGTGCGGGACCTGCTGCCCGCCTACGCCGAGGGACTGACGGCCCCGGAGACCAACCAGGCCGTGGAGGCCCACCTGGCCATCTGCCCGGACTGCGCCGCCCGGCTTGCCGCCATGCGGGCACCGGAGCCGGAGCCCACGGAGACGGCCAAAGAGGTGGACTATCTGAAAAAGGTGAAGCGCCGGGGCTGGCTGCGGGTGACGCTGGCGATCCTGCTGACCCTGGCGGTACTGCTGGGGGCCCTCGCCGCCATGGTGTTTGTGATCGGCTCGCCCGCCTCGGCGGAGACCATGGTGGTCCTCCGCACCTGGACCGAGGAGGAAACCCTGTGGGTGGAGGTCTCTTCCCCTGTCTCCGCCAACGCCTTCTGGGGCTGGAACACAGAGGTGGAAAACGGCACCGCCTATATTACCGCCCGGGAGGTGATCGTCTCCCCCATCCACCCCAGCGCCTACGGCAAGATCGGCGTACCCCTGGAGGGCGTGGAGGAGGTCTATCTCTGCGACCGGCTGATCTGGCAGGACGGTGAGACCATCACCTCTGCTGTCCAGGCACTCTACGAGGCCCGGACCCCCTATATCGGCGACAACTCCGCAGTGGGCGCGCTGCTTCAGCAGTTGGGCCGCTGGTACGGCGACGGCATTCTGTCCGGTTACACCGTAAGCCTCCAGACCGCCAGCCAGCCCTATGGCCTGACCCTGGACTTTACCGGCCAGCCGGAGGGGATGTCGGATTCCCTGGCCGTGACCCTCAATTCGGAAATGGAGCGCCTTTCTCCGCTGCTGCTGGCCCTGATCGGCAATCTGGAGGAGGTCCATTGGACCTATCTCCGCTCTGACGGCATCGCCCAAAGCCAGACCGTCACGCTGGAGGAGGTCAACGCCGCCCTCCCCGCCGTGGTCAGCGCCTATAACGCCGACCGGGGCACGGACTGGGAGGCCCCGGAGAGCGTCAAAGACTATGCCGCCTCCGCCGCAGCGCTGCAGCAGCTGGCCGCTCTTTCGGAGTATGGCTTCAGCAGCGTTTTCTACGCCCCATAAAAACGCCAGCGCCCCCACCTTTCGGCGGGGGCGCTGGCCTCTATTTTTACACACACAAAGGGGATGCGCGCACAATTGAAAACCGCGGCCTTACCGGACGAAAAACCGGTACCGGATGGTCTGACGGTACTCCGCTCCCGCCTTGAGAACGGGGGAGGGGAAGTGATCATGGTTCACCGCGTCGGGGAAGAACTGGGGCTCCAGGCACACGGCGTGGTGGGGGCCGTAGACAGTGCCGGACTTGCCGGTCCGCTGCGTCAGGAATCCCGCGGTATAGAGCTGCATGCCGGGCAGAGATGTGGACAGTTCCAGGCCGATGCCGGTCCGGGGGCACCACAGCTCCGCCGCCGTAGCGGCGCCCCGGTCCAGCACATAGTTGTGGTCATAGCCCCGGCTGGCTGCCAGGAAAGCGTCCCCCAGCCGGTCGCCCAAAACGGCGCCGGTCCGCAGGTCCAGAGGGGTCCCCTCCACCGGGGCGATCTCCCCGGTGGGGACGTTGCCGGCCCCCGCGGGGGTGTAGGCGCCGGCGTGGACCGTCAGGTGGTGGTCCGTCACCGGTCCACCGTCGTGGCCCGCCAGATTGAAATAGGCGTGGTTGGTGAGGTTCACCACCGTGTCGGCGTCGCTGGTGGCCCGATAATCCACGGTCAGAGTGTCCCCCTCCAGGGCATAGGTGACCTCCACATGGAGATTGCCGGGGAAACCCTCTTCTCCGTCGGGGGAATCCAGCAGGAAGGTGACGGCTCCGGGGGCGCAGGTAAAGCGCCAGAGCTTCTTGTGAAAGCCCACCTTGCCGCCGTGGAGCTGGTTTTTCCCCTCGTTGGCGGTCAGGTGATAGGTGGTGCCGTTCAGGGTGAAGGCGGCGCCGCCGATGCGGTTGGCGCAGCGGCCGATGGTGCCGCCGAAGCAGGCGTCATAGTCCCGGTAATTTTCCACCTGGTCATAGCCCAGGCAGATGTCCGTGGTCCGGCCCTGCCGGTCCGGCACCCGGATGGCCCGGATGGCGGCCCCGAAGGGCAACAGCTCCACCTGGATGTCTCCCTCCCGCAGGCGGATCAGGGGGATATCCAACCCCTCCAGGGTGCCGAAGGGTGTGGTCTCGCACATGGCTCAGCCCTCGTATCCGTTGGGGTGGCTGGAGTGCCAGGCCCAGGCGTCGGAAATGATCTGCTCCAGGCCCCGCTGGGGCTTCCATCCCAGGACTTCGGCAGCCTTGTGGTTGGAGGCGATCAGCACGGAGGGGTCGCCGGCCCGCCGGGGCTCCACCACGGCGGGGATTTCCTTTCCGGTGACCTTCCGGGCGGTATCGATGATCTCCTTGACGGAGTAGCCGTCGCCGCTGCCCAGGTTGAACACGCCGCTCTCGCCGCCCTTTTCCAGGTACTCCAGAGCCAGCAGGTGGGCCTCCACCAGGTCCCGGACGTGAATGTAGTCCCGGATGCAGGTGCCGTCAGCGGTGGGATAGTCGTCGCCGAAGATGCCGATGTGGTCCCGCTGGCCCAGGGCGGTCTTCAGCACCAGGGGGATCAGGTGGGACTCGGGGTTGTGGTCCTCGCCGATGCCGGCGTCGGTGTTGGCGCCGGCGGCGTTGAAGTACCGCAGGGCCACGTACTGGATGCCGTAGGCCCGGTCACACCACTTCAGCATGCCCTCGATGGCCAGCTTTGTGGCGCCGTAGGGGTTGGTGGGCTCGGTGCGGTCAGTCTCCTCAATGGGCTGCTTCTCCGGCTCGCCGTAAGTGGCGGCGGTGGAGGAGAAGACGATGCGCTTGACGCCATGGTCCTTCATGGCGGTCAGCATGGACTGGGACCCGGCCACGTTGTTGCCGTAGTACTTCAGGGGGTCGGTGACGCTCTCGCCCACCAGGGAGAAGGCGGCGAAGTTGATGACGCCGTCGATGTCGTTCTCCGTGAAGATCCGGTCCAGGAAGGCAGCGTCCCGCAGGTCGCCCACATACAGCTTGGCGCCGCCCTTCACCGCCTGCCAGTGGCCGGTGCGCAGATTGTCCGCCACCACGGTGTGAATGCCCCGCTCCTTGAGCAGAGCCACCATGTGGCTTCCGATGTACCCGGCTCCGCCGGCAACAAGAATGGTTTTCATATCGTTCTCCTCCTTATTTCACGCTGTTGATGAACCGCTGGAAGGCCTCCCGGCCCTCGGAAGTGCACTTGTAGACGCCGGCGTCCTCCAGCACCCGGGCAAACACATGGCCCACCTCGGTGTGGAGAATATCCATGACGTTCTCCGCCGTGAAGGTATAGCGGGTCTTCAATTCCTCCGCCCAGTCGGCGTGCTTGGCGATGGCCTCGTCGGCTCTCAGGTCCCCGCCGGAGACCAGCACCTGCGCCAGTTGCGCCAGCTCTCCCTTCAGCCGGGAGGGCAGTACGGCCAGGCCCATGACCTCGATCAATCCGATGTTCTCCTTCTTGATGTGGTGGAGCTCCTGGTGGGGGTGGAACACGCCCAGGGGATATTCCTCGGTGGTCAGGTTGTTCCGCAGCACCAGGTCCAGCTCGTACTGGCCGTCCCGCTTCCGGGCGATGGGGGTGATGGTGTTGTGGGGCTCGCCGCCGGTCTCGGCGTAGATGCCGGCGTCCGGGTCGGAGTAGGCCCGCCAGGCGGCGAGGATCTTCTCCGCCAGGTCCACCAGGCGGTTGTCGTCGGCGCAGCGCAGACGGATGACAGACATGGGCCACTTGACGATGCCGGCGGTCACGTCGTCAAAGCCGGGGAAGGAGACGGTTTTTTCAATGGGCGCCCGCTCCATGGCGAAGGTGTAGTGTCCGCCCTGGAAGTGGTCGTGGCTCAAAATGGAGCCGCCCACAATGGGCAGGTCCGCGTTGGAGCCCACGAAGTAGTGGGGGAACTGGACCACGAAGTCCAGGAGCTTGCGGAAGGTGGAGCGGTCGATCTTCATGGGGACATGCTTGCCGTTGAAGACGATGCAGTGCTCGTTGTAGTAGACATAGGGACTGTACTGGAAGAACCAGCTTTGCCCGTCAATGGTAACGGGGATGATGCGGTGATTCTGCCGGGCCGGGTGGTTCATGCGGCCGGCGTAGCCCTCGTTCTCCCGGCAGAGCTGGCACTTGGGATAGCCGCTCTGTGCCGCCGTCCGGGCGGCGGCGATGGCGCGGGGGTCCTTCTCCGGCTTGGAGAGGTTGATGGTGATATCCAGATCGCCGTAGGCCGTGGCGGTGACCCACTTCACGTCCTTGGCGATGCGGTAGCGGCGGATGTAGTCGGTGTCCTGGCAGAGGCAATAGAACCAGTCGGTGGCGGCCTTGGGGGAATCCTTCAGTTTTTCTTTGAATTCGGCGATCACCTGGGAGGGACGGGGAGTGAGCCTGCCCATCAGCTCCGTGTCCAGCAGGTCCCGCTCCGTGATGCCGCCGGAGATGACCCCACGGGCCTCGGCATCGTCCAACAGGGCCTTCAAAATCTCCTCCAGCTCCATGGAGGGGATGGTCTCCGGGCGCTCATATTCGCTCAGGCCCAGGGCGCCCAGCACCCGGTTCTCCGCCCAGGTGCGGTCGCATTCCTCGATGAGCCCCTTGTCCACAGCATACTGGACCAGGGCCGCGATGTATGGATCGATCATCGTCTCTCTCCCTTCTCTCAGCCCAGGCGCACGCCGCCCACCGGGCGGATGGTCACCACATGGCAGCTTCCCTGGCCCAGGACCGCCTCGGTCCGGGTCTTGAATTCCTCCAGCAGGTCCAGGGGCACATAGGCCTGGGCGGTGCCGCCGAAGCCGCCGCCGTGGACGCGGACGGCGCCCCGGCCATTCAAAATGGCCTCGCACAAGGCCAGCGTTACCATCAGCTCCTGGTGCTCCACGCTACCGGTGGGCACCACGTTCTGTAAGTACATGGCGGAGGACCGGCCGGACTCCCGCACCAGAGCCAGGAAACCGTCGAAGTCCCCGGACCGCAGGGCCTGGGCCTGAGCCGCCGCCCGCCGGTTCTCGGCGTAGACGTGGAGGGCCCGCAGCACACCCCGGTCACCGGCAGAGCGCCGCACCTGGGGGAGATGGGCCATAAAGTCCGCCTCCGGCACTTCCCGGAGCACTTCTTTGTCAAAATACCGGCACACGGCCTTCAGCTCATCGGTGATGGCGGCGTACTCCCCGGTCAGGTCCGCGTGGCCGGCGCCGGAGTCCAGGATACACAGAGCGTACCCCTGGGCGTGGAGGTCCAGGGCGATGCTGTCCACCACCGGGTGCTCCGTATCGGCAAAGTCGATGGCCACCACGCCGCCCACGGAAGAGGCGGTCTGGTCCATGAGGCCGCAGGGCTTGCCGAAGAACACGTTCTCGGCGTACTGTCCGATCTGGGCGATCTCCACGGCGGAACACTTGCCCTCCCAAAAGAGGTCGCTGAGCATGGTGCCGATCAGCACCTCAAAGGCGGCGGAGGAGCTCAGGCCGGAGCCCAGCGGCACGCAGGAGACGAAGGCGGCGTCAAAGCCCTTGACCTTGTCGAAACCAGCCTGACGCAGCGCCCAGGCCACACCGGTCGGGTAGGCGGACCAGCCGTCCACGCCACGGGCCTTGAGGCCATCGAGATCAGCTTCGGCGACCTTGTCGGGAGCCACGCCGGAGACGACGCGAACCTTGGTGTCTTCGCGCGGCTTCAGGGCGATGAAGGTGCGGTGCGGCAGAGCGATCGGCAGGCACAGGCCGGCGTTGTAATCGGTGTGCTCACCGATCAGGTTCACACGGCCCGGAGCAGCCCACACGCCCTCGGGCGCAGCGCCGTAGGTGTCGACGAACAGCTTGGTAGCTTGCGAGACGCCTTCCTCATGGGTCAGCGGCTCAATGAATTCAACAGCAGTCATTGATGTTTTCTTTCTATCAGTCGGCGATGTCGATGGAGCCGAGCTCGTGGAAGCGCTTGGCGATGAGTTCCGGCGTGGTGTCGGAGATCCAGGCGGCCATGCCGGATTCGGAGCCGGCGAGGTACTTGATCTTGTTGGCGGCGCGGCGGAAGGAGAAGAACTGCAGGTTCAGGCGGTAGTTCTCGCGGCGGGCGTCGTGGATCGGGGCCTGGTGCCAGGCGGCGATGTATGGCAGGTCCATGCCCTTGCCGTCGCCCTTGTCGAAGAAGGCGTTGCCGCGCTTCAGGAGGTGCGAGTACATGGAGGCGAGGTCCCAGCGTTCTTCGTCGTTGAGCTGGTCGAGGGTGAGCACGTCGCGCACCGGAGCCACGTGGACCTCGAGGGGCCAACGGGCGGCGGCCGGCACGTA
>URXS01000082.1 GCA_900551885.1 uncultured Oscillibacter sp. | reverse complement strand
CAGCTACGAATTTCTCCGCAGCGGCCGCCCCGGCGACACGCTGACCGCCGTGGCCTCGGAGATCAAGGCAGGCAGGACCATCTGCGTCTACGACGTGCGCATCACCAACCAGGAGGGCACCCTGCTGGGCACCGGTACCTTCACCTTCTACAAGCTGGACCGGGAGATCGAGCTGTAAGCACCGCAAAAAAGAAGCGGAGCGCCTGTTGGCGCTCCGCTTTGTTTTTACTTCTTGAATCCGTCCTTCAAGCTGACGCTGCGGTTGAACACCAGGTGCTCCGGGGAGGAGTCCTTGCTGTCCAGGCAGAAGTAGCCCTGCCGCAGGAACTGGAAGCTGGCCGGGGCCTGGGCCTCCTTCATGGACGGCTCCACCTTGCAGCCGGTCAGGACTTTCAGGGAGTCCGGGTTCAGGCAGTCCAGGAAGTTCTTGTCGGCGGCGTCGGGCTCCGGGTCGGAGAACAGGTTGTCGTACAGCCGCACCTCCGCGTCGATGGCGGTGGCGGCGTCCACCCAGTGGATGGTGGCGCCCTTGACCTTCCGGCCGTCGGCGGGGTCGCCGCCCCGGCTGTCGGGGTCGTAGGTGGCCAGGACCTCCGTCACATTGCCATTCTCGTCCTTGACGCAGCCGGTGCAGGTGATGAGATACGCGCCCTTCAATCGGCACTCCGGGCCGTTGGGATACAGCCGCTTATACTTGGGCACCGGCTCGGGCAGGAAGTCCTCCGCCTCGATCCACAGATTCCGGGAGAAGCTCACCTCCCGGGTGCCGGCGGACTCGTCCATGGGATTATTCTCCACCGTGACGGTCTCGCTCTTGCCCTCGGGGTAGTTGGTAATGGTCAGCTTCACCGGGTGCAGCACCGCCATGGTCCGCTGGGCGGTGGCGTTCAGGTCCTCCCGCAGGCAGTGCTCCAGGAAGCTGTACTCGATGACCGACGGGGTCTTGGCCACGCCGATCCGGTCGCAGAAGTTGCGGATGGACCGGGCGGTGTAACCCCGGCGGCGCAAACCGCAGAGGGTGGGCATCCGGGGGTCGTCCCAGCCGGAGACATAGTGCTCCTCCACCAGCTTGCGCAGCTTCCGCTTGCTCATGACCGTGTGGTCCATGTTCAGCCGGGCAAACTCGATCTGCCGGGGCTTGTGGTACGGAATGGACACGTTGCTGACCACCCAGTCGTACAGCGGCCGGTGCTCCTCATACTCCAGGGAGCACAGGCTGTGGGTGATGCCCTCCAGAGCGTCCTGGATGGGGTGGGCGAAGTCGTACATGGGGAAGATGCACCACTTGTCCCCCTGGCGGTGGTGGTGGATATAGCGGATACGGTAGATCACCGGGTCCCGCAGGTTGAAGTTGCCGCTGGCCAGGTCGATCTTGGCCCGCAGGGTCTTGGAGCCCTCCGGGAACTCGCCGTTGCGCATCCGCTGGAACAGGTCCAGAGATTCCTCGATGGGCCGGTCCCGGTAGGGGCTGACGGCGGGCACGCCCACGTCGCCCCGGTTGGCTTTGAACTCCTCCGGGGTCAGCTCACAGACGTAGGCCAGGCCCTTGCGGATCAGCTCCAGGGCGTACTGATAGTCCTGCTCGAAGTAATCGGAGCCGTAGAAGAAGCGGTCCCCCCAGTCGAAGCCCAGCCAGTGGATGTCCTCCTTGATGGCGTCCACGTACTCGGTGTCCTCCTTGGCGGGGTTGGTGTCGTCCATCCGCAGGTTGCAGATGCCGCCGAACCGCTCGGCGCTGCCAAAGTCGATGCACAGAGCCTTGCAGTGGCCGATGTGCAGGTAGCCGTTGGGCTCCGGCGGGAAACGGGTATGGACGGTCATGCCCTCAAACTGTCCGCCGGGGCCGATGTCCTCCTCGATAAAAGTGTGGATGAAGTTGCGGCCGCCCTCCGGAATCTCCTCCGGGGCGATGGTGCGGTCCTCCGCCATGCGCTGTCAATCCCTTCCTGTTGCAGATTTGGTCGTAGTCGTTTTATTATACCGGCTCCCGGCGCAAATTGCAAGAGGGGGCTTTCCAGGCGTGCACCTAAATCAGCAGCCAGTCCTCCACCACATCCCGCAGGCTGGCCGGTGTCACCGCGCCGTGCCGCAGTTGTTCCAGCAGGGACAGGGCCCGGTTCTGGACCACTGTGATGCCGGGAATGGCCTCCGTCTGGCCGAAGCCCTCCAGCAGCACGCCGTAATTTTCCCCCAGGTCCTCTACCTCCTCGATCAGCAGGTGGTAGCTCAAAGTCTCGCCGCTCAGGCGGCGGCTCCCCATGAAGACGCTTCGCATACTCCTTCCTCCCCTGTTCGCCTTCATCATTTACGCACAGGGGAGAGCATACCACCGGAGCCATGGGAAATGTTGTCGAATTTTGTCGAATGGCGGAATTGTTACTTTGTTTCGTTGTTCCCGTCCGCCATCCACTCCAGAAAGGCCCGGCGGCCATACAGCAGATTCAGGGCCTCCAGAAGGCCGTTGGCGGTCAGGTGGGCGGGCAGGTCCAGCCGCCGCAGCACTTCCCGGCGCTTTTCGGCGCTGTCGGGTCCGCCGGTCAGGCCCAGCTCGTACAGGTCCGCCTTGGTAATGGGCTGCTCCGCCGGGGCCGCCTCCGCCGATTCATCCTCGAAGGTGGCACCGCAGCGGCGCAGGGCCTCCAGCAGCACCGTCGGGGGCATGCCCTCCACCCCCAGCTTGCCCTCTTTTCCCGGGCGGCGCTTGCGCCGCTCCTTCCCGGCGATGTCGGGGATGTAGGCCTGCTTCACCCGGTCCTTCGGCAGGGCGCCCTTCAGGTAGTTGCGCAGCACGAAGCCGGCGCCGTCGCTGTCGGTCAGGACGATCAATCCCCGCTCCTGGGCCAGCCGCCGCAGGAAGGCCAGCTTCTCCCGGTCGTTGAACACGGAAAAGCCGCCCAGGGTCACCACCGTGGCGTCCACCACCTGGGAGATGGTGTTCTTGTCGTAGCGGCCCTCCACCACGATCACTTCCCGGACTTTTTTCATGCCTGCACCGTCCCCAGCCGCACCAGCAGCAGCTTCAGCTCGCCCACGCCGTCCAGGCCCTTTTCGCTCTTCATGCGCTTGTCCAGCACCTGGCACATCTTCACCGCGTCGGCACACCAGGCGGTGGTGGTCCGGCGGGCGGCGTTCAGCAGCAGCTTTGCCTGGTAGTCGGACTTCATGCCCCACAGCTCCATCAGCCACTCCCGGCCCTTGCCGCCATCGATGGCAAGGCGCGCGGTGTACAGCCGCCGGAGCTGGCTACCCAGGGTGGCCAGGATCAAGATGGGCTCCGTCTGCATTTTCAGCAGGTCCCCCAGGATCCGGGCAGCCTTGTCGAAGTCCCGGCCGATCACCGCGTCGGACAGCTTGAACACCTCCGCCGACAGCACCGGGTCCGCCACGGCGTCCACATCCGCCTGGGTGATCCGGGAGCCCTTTGCGTAGGCGGCGATCTTGGCGATCTCCGGCACCAGGCCCGTCATGAGCCCGCCGCACAGGAACACCAGATACTCCGCCGTCTGGCGGTCGATCTCCTTGTCCAGGGCCCGGAACCGCCGGGCGATCCAGGCCAGCAGGTCCCCGCTCTCCGCCGGACGGAACTCCACCGTCTCCACATGATCGGAAATGGCCTTGCACAGGTGCTTCATGGTCCGGTCCGGCTTGTAGGCCACCGTGTCGTACACGAACACCACGCAGCAGTAGGGCGGCACGTCGTTCAAAAACTCCACCAGACGCTCCCGCTGCTCCTTCCCCAGCTTGAACAGGTCCATGTCCGTCACGGCGATCATGGTCCGCTGGGCCATCATGGGCATGGCCTCCGCCATCTCCGAGAGCTGCTGGACCGTCAGGTCCTTGCCCTCCAGGGCGTGGTAGTTGAACTCCTCCGCCCCGGCGGGGATCAGCACCTCCCGCAGCCGGCGCAGGTAGTGCTGGCGCAGGTAGCTCTCCTCCCCGTAAAAGAGATAGGCGCTGCCGGGGGTGCCCTCCGCCAGGTCCCGTTTCAGTTTCTGAAAGGCCGGGCTGGACCCGCCCTCCTTCTTTTTATAAGCCATTGTCGTCTCCTCGATTCCAGGATAGCCGGACCGTGCCCTGCAGGTCCGTGCGGCAGATGCGAACCCCCGCCGCGGTCAGCCGCCGCAGGGCCTCGGTACTGGGGTGTCCGTAGCTGTTGCTCCCCACGCTGATGACGCCCACCTCCGGCGCCGCCGCATCCAGCAGCGTCCGGGAGGTGGAATATTTGGAGCCGTGGTGGCCTACCACCAGGGCCTCCACCTGGGAAATCCCGTATGTCTCCACCAGGGTCTCCTCCGTGGAGGCATCCATGTCCCCGGTGATGAGCAGGTCGAAGTCACCACAGCTCGCCAGCAGGGACAGGCCCCGCTCATTGTCCTCCTCCCCCGCTCCCAGGGGCGGATACACCGTCAGCTCCGTCCGGCCCAGGGGCAGCGTCTCCGACACCGTCACATACCGCACCGCCACGCCGCAGTCCGCTGCGGTGGATGCCACCCAGGACCGGGTGCCGGAGTCGTCCTCCGTGTCCGGTAGCAGAAGCGTGTCCACCTCCACCCGGGCCAGCAGTTCCTCCAGGCCGTTCACATGGTCGGTATCGTAGTGGGTCAGCAGCAAATAGTCCAGCTTCCGGCAGCCCATGGAGGCCAGATAGTCCCCGGCGATACCGCCGGGGCTGTACCAACTGTTGCTGCTGCCGCAGTCGGCCAGGGCATACGCCCCGCCGGAGGACAGCAGCACGCACTGCCCCTGCCCCACGTCCAGCACCAGAGCCTCCAGATCGCTGAGGTGGTAGGAGGCCTCCCCCAGCTTCACCGTGGCGGCCAGCGTAGACACCGCCAGCAGGGCGGCCACGGCATACCGCCGCCTGGGCCCGGACCGCAGGGCCCAGGCAGCCGCAAACAGCAGATACACGTACCCCAGCCAGTATTTCAGATAGGGATTGGCCAGATAGAGGGCGTGGTAGGGCAGCCCCGCCAAAAGCCGGGCCATGGAGAGAATATACCACACCAGTGCCCTGGGCGCCAGAGCCAAAATCGCCGCCCCGGCAGGCCACACAAAGCCCATCACCGCCGACACCAGCCCGATCATGAAGGCCCCGCTGGCTGCCCACAGGCACAGCAGATTGCTGAGGGGCGACACCAGCACCAGGAAGCCGAAATACCAGGCGCTCAGGGGCACCGTGAACACCAGAGCGCCCATGGTGGCCGAGAAGCTGGCCGCTATGAAGCAAACTACCTTGCCGTGCTTTTTCCCGCCCAGCAGCAGTTGGTACAGCCGCCCGCTCACCGCCAGGATGCCCGCCATGGCGCCGAAGGAGAGCTGTAAGCTGATCGAAGCGGCGGCAAAGGGATTCACCAGCAAAATCCCGAAAAGGGCGGCGCACAAAGACGTGGGGCCATCCCCCTCCCGGCGGAACAGCGGCGCCGCCAACAGCAGCCCCAGCATGACGCAGGCCCGAACCACCGAGGGGCTGCCGCCAGTCAGCAGGGCATAAAAGACCAGACCCGGCAGGGTCACGGCGGCCAGCAGACGCCGGCGGTGACGTCCCGTCAGCAGAGCCGCCAGGGTCAGCAGGAAGCCGCAGTGGAGGCCGGACACCGCCAGGATGTGGTACAGCCCCGCCTCCGACAGGTCCGAGGCGGCCCGCGCCGAAAGGCTGCTCTTGTCGCCGGTCAGGATAGCGGTCATGAAGGCACCGGTGTCCCCCTGGCCCCAGAGTTCGGTGATCTGATGCCGCAGGGCGGCTCCGGCCCGGGCCGGCCACCAGCGGGGAGAGTCCATGGTGCCTGTCCCGTATGCCGGCTCCCCTCTCTGGTATGCCAGCAGGAACACGCCCTTGGAGGTAAAGGTGGTGATATCGTCGTCCCGGATGCGGGCGGCACTCTGGAAGGACACCAGGTCCGTCACAGTCTGGCCCGGCGACAGGTTCAGCAGGGCCTCATCCCCGTAGTAGACCACTTTTCCCAGGGAATATCCCTCCAGCTTCACTGTGACTTTCGCGCCGTAGTCAGTGGCGGTGGCGTAGTCGCACAGGGTCATGGTCACCGTCCGCTCCGTCCCGGCCAGGGTTTCCAGGGGCGCCTGGACCTGACGGGCGTACAGCCAGTTCCAGCCGAAGGCCAGGGACAGGCCGCACAGGGCCAGCAGCCCACGCTTGCGCCACAGGCCCGGCAGAGCCAGGGCAAAAAGGGCCGCAGCAAAGCAGCCCGCCGCGGCACAGGGCTGCCACGCCGAACCCGGCAGATATTGGGCCAGGAAAATCCCCAGGGCGAAGGCCCCGGAGAAAAGGGCCAGCTTTCTCATGGCTTTTGCGGCGGTGTGGGATCGTCGGTCCGGCCCAGGAGGTAGTCGGTGCTGACGTTGTAAAAGTCGGCCAGCTTGATGATATACTCTACTGGGAAACTGCGGATCCCCTTCTCATACCGGCGATAGACGTTGGGATGGATGCCCAAGTACTCCGCAACTTTCTTCTGTGTATAGTCGCGGTCCTCCCGCAAATCGTAAACTCTTCGCAGATACAACCCAATCACCTCAAAATGAGGTTACCATTCGGTTGTGTTTATATGCAAAAAGTGAACCAATTGGTTTGTTTCTCTGATTGTATCACAGTCGTTCCGGAAAGTCAGCATGATTTTTCTCCCGGCGGCAGGCGGGCCCCTCATCCGTCTGGCCTGCGGCCAGCCACCTTCCCCCCAGGGGGAAGGCTTTGGGGTGGGCGGTTTTCGGAGACAAAAGCGCGGCAACCGCCGGGGCAGCGCGTAGCGACTGCGCAGCCGTCGGCGGCTCTGCCGCCCTACGGATGCGGCGTACCCCTTGCGGGTAAAGCGGAACGCGCGGGAGCAGAAATACGCCAATCCAGTCCCGCACCCCGTCCCTGCACCCACACCCAAGGTTGTTATGCAGGGACGCAGCCTCTTCAACCGCCAGAGGCTGGCGCAAGGACGACGGGGCCCCCGACACCCGCCGCACCGATTCACACGACCCCCGTCACACGAACAGGCGGACCCGCCGCAGCGGGTCCGCCTGTTCGTCTCAGCGCTTTTTCTCTTGGACCGGCCGCGGCCCGTTCTCTTTTTGGCGCAACCAAAAAGAGAATGGGGGCGGAGTTCCCCCGGGAACTCACAGCCCCTTCCGGTACGCCTCCGCCGCGTCCAGCAGCTCCCCGGCGCTCTCCAGCAGGGCCGGCGTCACCGCCGCACCGCCGGTGATCCGGGCCAACTCCGCCTTCCGCCGCTCCCGGTCAAGCAGCACAACGTGTGTAAAGGTTCTTCCCTTTTCCTCCCCCTTCTCCACGGAGAAGTGGGTGTCCGCCATGGCGGCCAACTGGGGCAGATGGGTGACACACAACACCTGCTTGCGGCGGCTGACCTGAGCCAGCTTCTCCGCCACCTTCTGGGCCGCCCGGCCGGAGACACCGGTGTCCACCTCGTCAAAGACCAGCGTCCCCACCGACTCCTGCTCCGCCAGGACATTTTTCAGCGCCAGCATGATCCGGGCCAGCTCGCCGCCGGAGGCGATCTTGGCAATGGGCCGCAGGTCCTCCCCCACGTTGGCGGACATCAGGAAACGGATGGTGTCGCAGCCGTCGGGGCCGGGCTCACGGGGCGTGAACTCGATGGCAAAGCGCACCCGCCGCATATCCAGGTCCCGCAGCTCGCTCTGAATCCGCTCCTCCAGCACCTTTGCCGCCCGCTTCCGGGCCTCGGTCAGGGCCGCGCCGGCGGCAAGGACTTCCTTCTCCGCCTGGGCATGGCGCTTTTCCAGGCGGAGAAGGGTGTCGTCCGCCGTCTCCATGGCGTCCAGCTCCGCCCGGCATTTGTCCAGATAGGCAATGCAGTCCTCCACCGTGGCGCCGTACTTCTTTTTCAGCCGGTACAGGAGGTCCGTCCGGCTCTCCACCGCGTCCAGCTCCGCCGGGGAGAAGTCAAATTCCTCCCGCTTGTCCCGGATGGTCTCGGCAAGGTCATAGACTTCACAGCGGGCCGCTTCCAGGCGTTTGTACAGCTCCGCCAACTCGCCGCCCAGGGTGCGGACCGAGGACAGCGCCTCCTCCG
>URXS01000081.1 GCA_900551885.1 uncultured Oscillibacter sp. | reverse complement strand
AGCTAGTGGGGTGACTCGAACACCTGACCTGCTGATTACGAAACCCATTCCGGCCACAAGTCATTGCGGTGCAATGCTTTAAGACAGTTTTTCGCGAAAAATCAGCATGTCAGAGAACTTTCCGGGGCACTGCCTCTCCCTTCTTTTTCACCCGCGTGCGTCACCGTGTGGGTCGGGGGAAAGCGGAGCAGCTACTGGGCAGACGTCCGGAATGCCGAAACACTCAAAATCTACGCCACTGTAAACAAGGTGAAGAATCTTCGGGAGAGGGAAACGCGACGGCACCTTTGGGCAAGAACCGAGGCTCGGCGCAAATCGGGCAATCGTTGCCGCCTGTGAGAGGCTGTGTGAGGCTTTGGCGAAGAGGGCAGCACCGGGGGACGCTGAGGAGGCTGTGGGCCGTGTGCGGCCTGTGTGGGCGAAGGTTGACGAGAGAGTTTTGCGAGGGTATCTCCAGAGGAAAAACAGCATGGGAAGCAGTACCAGAGCTGCAGTTTTGTGGGTCAAATCCGGCGATTTCGGCCGGCCGAAAAAAGTACTAGATAAAGGGAGGTGGTCGCTAGCGACCACCTCCCGCCCACAAAGCCCCGCAGTGCGGGGCTTTCCGGGATTCTGGTACCGACGTCGGTTTTCAAGATTTTCAAAATCAAGGTGGACGGTAGGGCAAAAAATCCAGCGTTTCCAAGCAGTTGCGCCGTGTCGGTCCGGTACCAATATTGTTCCTCTCTGAAACTAAAGAAATTGCGTCGCTATATCAAAGAAAAGGGCCGTAATAAATCGCCGCCCGGGGAGTTCTTAACAAACTGATAATTCCGCCCTTTGACCCTGGCTATTCTCCCCAAGTTGGGGTATTGTGTGTCGCTGAATAGGAGGCGATATGCAATGAGGGATTACATGATGGCCTTGCACCAGAGGTTCTGCAAGGAGCCGGAGTGCCGGGAGGTGCGGAGGGAGTTGGAGGCAGTCTACCAAGAGCTCCATCAAACACTGGACCGGCGAGGACAGGAGCATCTGCTGAAGCTGGCGGACCTGGAGAATGAGCTGCTGGACGAGACCTCTCTGGAGAGTTTCCTCTCTGGATTTAAACTGGCGCTGGGGATCGCAGCGGAACTGGCTCCCTCCTACTCCTTCGACGATGACGAGGAAGAACGAGCCTGCGAAGCCCTCCGGCAAAGGAGGGGTGAGTAATGGCAAAACGGCGGGCCAACGGAGAAGGAAACATCCGCAAACGGAAAGATGGCCGCTGGGAAGGACGATACACCGCCGGATACGACCAGAATGGCAAGCGGATCATCAGGAACGTGCTGGGCAGGACCCAGGCGGAGGTGAAAACCAAACTGTCCGTAGCCATCGCGGAAAGCCAGCAGCTG
Organism: uncultured Oscillibacter sp.; assembly: GCA_900551885.1. Taxonomy (GTDB): domain Bacteria; phylum Bacillota; class Clostridia; order Oscillospirales; family Oscillospiraceae; genus Oscillibacter. The sequence goes on along the minus strand of URXS01000081.1, from coordinate 7,175 downwards.
GATGTGTCCCGATCCGGGGAGTACACGGTGGCAGAATGGCTGCGGCTGTGGTTCGAGCTGTACGCCAAGCCAAGCATCCGGCCTTCCACGGCGGGATATTACAAGAGAGGGATCGAACAGTACACGGTTCCCCGGATCGGGGCCATCAAGCTGAACAAGCTCACCAGCCGGGAGATTCAGAAGCTCTACAAGGACCTGCTGGAGAACGGGCGGATGCGGAAACAGCAGAAGAAAAAGAAACCGGGTCTCAGCGGGTCCACGGTAAGGGGCGTCCACACCATGCTCCACAGCGCCCTGGACCGGGCGGTGAAGGAGCGGCTGCTGATCCGCAATCCTGCCGACGGGTGCGTGGTGCCAAAGGCCCAACATCAGGAAATGAAGACCCTGCGCCCTGAGGACCTGAAAGCTTACTTGGACGCGGCGGAGCGGCGGAATGCCCTGGCTATGTTCTATCTGGAGTTGGTCAGCGGGATTCGGAAAGGCGAGCTGGTGGCGCTGCGATGGGAGGACCTGGACATCCCAAGCAAAACAATCTCCGTCAACAAACAAGCTACCAGGGACGAAAACAACAATCTCATCGTGGCCCGCCCCAAGACAGAGAACTCCGTCCGCCAGATCTCCATCCCACAGGAAGCGGTGAAGCTGCTGGTGAGAGAACACGCCAAGCACCCGGATAACCCCTGGCTCTTCCCTTCCTCCCGCACCGGGGCCATGTACCACCCGGATTCCGTAGCCACCCTTCACCAGCGCATCCTGAAAGACGCCGGACTGGAACACCTCCGGTTCCACGATCTCCGGCACACCTTCGCCACCCTGGCTCTCCAGAACGGTGTGGACATCAAGACGGTGTCCGCCATGCTGGGACACTACGACGCTGGGTTCACCCTACGGACATACACTCACACCACCCGCCAAAAGCAGGACGAGGCAGCCCAGACCATGGGCAACCTCATGGCGCAGGTGCGGTAAAACCCACCCTAAAAGCAAAGCAGCGCACCGGTTGGGAAGCCGAACTTCCCTGCCAGTGCGCTTCGTTTTTTCACCCGTGTGGGTCACGGTGTGGGTCTAGGCCTTGCAGCCTCTTCAAAACGAGAACTTTTTACATAGAAAAACGCCCCGAAAACGATCGTTTTCGGGGCGCCCTGTGGAGCTAGTGGGGTGACTCGAACACCTGACCTGCTGATTACGAATCAGCTGCTCTACCGACTGAGCTACACTAGCACATCGATCAGGTCCATTTCGGACGTGGCAAAGTATAGCATATTTTTTGAGTACCGTCAACACTTATTTCCATCTGGTTTTTACCGACAAATACCCCCATCATTTGATTACAATTCGTATTTTTGAAAGATTTCCTGCATTTTATATTCGGTCATTTTGTAGATTTTTTGCGCTTTCGCGGAAAAAAGTCCTTTTCCTGTCTGCCTGACCCCCCAGTTTAGCCAGCCAAAATTCGATGAATTTTGGCTGTTTTCCCTATTGAAGTTTTTCTTCTTTTTCCTTTTTCCATAAAATTACATTTACATAACTTTCGGAATAAACTAAATCTACAATGAGTTATTCACATTTTCCACCAGGTTTTCAACACCCGTTTTTTTCTTTATTCTCAATCATTACGCCAATAAATTCCAAAATATGTAATTCCTCTTTATAAAGTTTTCTGCATTTCAAAAATCCAGCTCTTATTTTACATAATATTAAATCGCTTTTTACTTTCTCCACTTTCTCTTTTAAATTTCTCTGGACAATATGTTTTTTGCAGATCAATTTTCGTGTCCCTTCAAAAAAGCAACCCCTCCACCATTTTTCAGCAGGCATTTTTTGCTTGAACGGAGACAAAAAAGTGCTGCTAAAAGCCTCGCTTTTTATGGGTTCTGCCGGAGGAAAAGCCGTTGACAAGAAACTTTCTTTTGGATATTATAATATGTTGAATGAATGTGCAGAGGAAGGAGAGACATCATGAGTTTGCTGTTGACCGGCGGGACCGTTTTTTGCAGCGGCAGCTTCCGCCAGATGGACGTGGCCATGGACCAGGGCCGCATTGTTTCCGTTTCCCCCTCTCTTCCCAAGGAAGGCTATTCCGTAATTGAATGTTCCGATTTGTTGATCGTTCCAGGTTTCGTTGATGTCCACGTTCATCTTCGAGAGCCTGGATTTTCTTATAAGGAGACGATTTTCTCCGGTACGTCTGCGGCCGCCGCCGGCGGGTACACAGCGGTGTGCGCCATGCCCAATCTGAAACCGGTACCGGACAGTCTGGAACATCTGGAAACCCAACTGGCCATCATCCGCCGGGACGCCAAAGTTCATGTCTTTCCCTACGGCGCCATTACTGTAGGTGAGACAGGGCAGGTGCTCTCCGCCATGACGGAGCTGGCCCCCCATGTCTGCGGCTTTTCTGATGACGGCAAGGGTGTACAGGCTGAAAGTGAAATGCGTCAGGCCATGGAGCTTGCCAAGCAACTGGACAAGCCCATCGTGGCTCACTGCGAAGACGAATCCCTGTTGACGAAAGGCTGGTGTGTCCACGACGGCACATTTGCCCGGAAAACCGGCCTGACTGGCAATCGCTCCGAAAGTGAGTGGCGGCAGGTGGAGCGGGACTTACGGCTGGTACGGGAAACTGGCTGCCGCTACCATGTGCGCCACGTATCCACCAAGGAATCCGTGGCCCTGATTCGCAAAGCCAAGGCGGAAGGCCTTCCCGTCACCTGCGAAACCGGCCCCCATTATCTGGTGCTGTGCGACGAGGACCTGCTGGATGAGGGCCGGTTCCGCATGAACCCCCCCATCCGTTCCGCTGCCGATCGGGACGCATTGCTGGAGGGCTTGCTGGACGGCACCGTGGACTGCATCGCCACGGACCATGCTCCGCATTCTGCCCAGGAGAAGGCCGGTGGTTTGCGCCAGAGCCTCAACGGCATCGTGGGTCTGGAGTGCGCCTTCCCGGTGCTGTACACCCAGTTGGTGCGGCCGGGCATCGTGCCTATGGAAACCCTCCTCAATGCCATGTGTATCAACCCCCGGCGCATCTTCCATCTGCCCGGCGGAGATATCGCTCCCGGCGAGCCAGCCGATCTCACGGTGCTGGACCTGAACAGGCCCCATATGATCGACAGCTCCTCGTTCCGTTCCCTGGGACGGGCCACCCCCTTTGACGGATGGGGCGTGGCCGCCGCCGTGGCCGCCACCATCTGCGACGGGGAGCTGGTCTATACCGACTTCAAACAGGAGGAACCACTGCTATGAAACAGTCCCTCTTCACCATGGAGCACGCCCGGCAACTGACAGCCGACACCTATGAATTAATTCTCTCCGGTGACACCTCTGCCATCACCGCCCCGGGCCAATTCGTCAACATCTCCTTACCCGGCCATTTCCTGCGCCGTCCTATCTCCATCTGCAACTGGACAAAAGACGGGGCATTGATGCTGCTGGTGAAGGTGGTGGGCGGCGGCACCCACGATCTGGTCCGCTGCGTGCCGGGTACGGAGCTGGATGTGCTCAGCGGTTTGGGCAATGGCTTCGACACCGCCTTCGGTGGCAGCGAGCCAGTGCTGGTAGGTGGCGGAATTGGCGCCGCTCCTCTGTACGGCCTGGCCCGGTGCCTGCTGGACCAGGGCCGGACCCCCACGGTGGTGCTGGGCTTCCGCTCCGGGAAGGACGCCTACTATCTGGAGGAGTTCGCCGCCCTGGGCTGCCGGCTGATGATCGCCACCGAGGATGGAAGCATGGGAACCCGCGGTTTCGTTACCGACTGCCTGAAAAAGCTTCCGAACCTCACCTATGTGTTCGCCTGCGGCCCTCTGCCCATGCTGAAGGCCGTCCACAGCCTGCCGGGGCTGACCGGTGGACAGTACAGCTTTGAGGCCCGGATGGGCTGCGGCTTCGGCGCCTGCATGGGCTGCACCGTTCCCACCGTCGGCGGCTACAAGCGGGTCTGCAAGGACGGGCCCATCCTGTACCAGGAGGAGATCGTATGGTGAATCTGACTGTTTCCCTGGCGGGTGTGGAACTGAAAAACCCTGTGATCCCCGCCTCCGGTACCTTTGGCTACGGCCGTGAGTATGCGGAGCTGTATGATTTGAACATTCTGGGGAGCTTCTCCTGGAAAGGCACCACCGGCGATGCCCGGCTGGGCAATCCCCAGCCCCGGATCGCAGAGACCGAGGGCGGTATGCTGAACGCCGTAGGCCTTCAGAACCCCGGCATCGATGCGGTCATTGCCAATGAGGTGCCCAATATCGCAAAAATTTATCAGGGACCTGTCATCGCCAATGTGGGCGGCTTCTCCCTGGAGGAGTACGCGGAAAACTGCCGGAAGCTGAACGACGTGGACCAGGTGAAGATCCTGGAGGTCAACATCTCCTGCCCCAATGTCCACGCAGGCGGCCAGAACTTCGGTTCCGACCCCCAGGGCGCCGCGGCAGTGACAAAGGCCGTCCGGGCCGTGACGGACAAGCCCGTGTTCATGAAGCTTTCCCCCAATGTCACCGACATTGCCGCCATCGCCCGGGCCTGTGCCTCCGAGGGAGCCGACGGCATCTGCCTAATCAACACTTTGCTTGGTATGCGGATTGACCTGAAGACGAAACGGTCCCTGCTGGCTAACCGTACCGGCGGTCTCTCCGGCCCCGCCGTGTTCCCGGTGGCGGTGCGGATGGTCTGGGACGTGTACGAGGCGGTAAAGCTGCCCATCATCGGCTGCGGCGGTGTTTCCTCCGCCGAAGACGTGTGTGAAATGATGCTGGCCGGAGCTTCCGCCGTGGAGATTGGCGCCGCCAATCTCCGGGATCCCTATGCCTGCAAAACCATCATTGAAAACCTGCCCTCCGTGTGCGCGCGGCTGGGCGTTGAGAACATTTCTGAACTGACAGGAGGCGCCCACCATGGCTAAAGACGTCATCATTGCTCTGGATTTTCCCACTCGGGAGGAAACCCTCTCCTTCCTGGACCGTTTTCCCGCTGGTGAAAAACCGTTCGTAAAGATCGGCATGGAGCTGTTCTACGCTGAGGGTCCCCAGGTAGTCCGGGACATCAAGGCCCGGGGACACAAAATTTTTCTGGACCTGAAGCTCCATGACATCCCCAACACGGTCAAGCGGGCCATGAATGTTCTCTCCCGTCTGGACGTGGACATGGTAAATCTTCACGCCGCCGGCGCCTCCGAGATGATGAAGGCCGCCCTGGAGGGCTTGACCCGGCCTGATGGCTCTCGCCCGCTGCTGATTGCCGTGACCCAGTTGACTTCCACCGACGCCGCCGCTCTGAAAAACGAGCTGCTGATCGACGTGCCTATGGCGGAAACCGTCATGTCCTACGCCAAAAACGCCGCAGACTCCGGCCTGGACGGCGTGGTCTGCTCTCCCCTGGAGGCAGCACTGGTGAAGGAGAAGTGCGGCGACACCTTCATCACTGTCACGCCCGGCATCCGCTTCGCCGACAGCGCCGTGGGAGATCAAAAGCGCATCATGACCCCGGAGAAGGCGGGCAAGTCTGGCTGTGACTACATTGTGGTGGGCCGCCCCATCACCCAGGCAGAAGATCCTGTGGCCGCCTACCGCCGGGCCGTGAAGGACTTCCTGGGCTGAAATCCCAGCCTTCCAATCACTTCGTATTCTATCTTAGGAGGATTTTGATATGAATCTGGAACAGACCATTGCCCACGACCTGCTCTCCATCGGAGCGGTCTTTCTGCGGCCCGACGAACCCTTTACCTGGGCCAGCGGCATCAAGAGCCCCATCTACTGTGACAATCGCCTGACGCTGACCGCCCCCGCCGTCCGCACCCATGTGGAGGAGGGCCTGGTGGACCTGATCTGCAAGCACTACCCCAACGTGGAGGTCCTGATGGGCACCTCCACTGCCGGCATCGCCCACGCCGCCATCGTGGGCCATCTCATGGGCCTGCCCATGGGCTATGTCCGCTCCGGCAACAAGGACCATGGCCGCCAGAACCGCATCGAGGGCAAGTTGGAGCCGGGCCAGAAGGTGGTTGTGGTGGAGGACCTGATCTCCACGGCGGGGAGCTGCATCGAAGTAGTGGAAGCCCTGCGGGAAGCAGGCGCCGAAGTCCTTGGCATTGTGTCCATCTTCACCTATGGTCTCCAGAAGGGTCTGGACCGGCTGGCCGCCGCAAACGTCACCAATTACAGCCTGTCCAATTTTGATGCGGTCTGCACGGTGGCTGCCGACGAGGGCAAGATCCGCCCCGAGGATATTGACCGCCTGAAGAAGTTCCGGGCCAACCCCAGTGATGAAAGCTGGATCACGTCGAAATAAACTTCGCTCGTTCCGCTTTGTTTATTTCTCCTTTCCCCACCGCGCAAGCGCGGTGCCCCTGCTCATATAACCTCGTTCGTTCCGCTTCCGGCTGAAGCCGAAAGCGCCACCATTTCTCTTTGTTTTCCCGTCCCGCCATATACCCGCGGGGCTCCAAATCTCTTTGCTGAAAGGAGCAATCCCATGCCTAGAAACCTTCTTGACATCACGGACCTGAGCGTGGAGGAAATCGACGAACTGATCGCCACTGCCGAGGACATCATTGCCAACCCCGCCAAGTACCAGAACGCCTGTGCCCACAAGCAGTTGGCCACACTGTTCTTCGAGCCCTCCACCCGCACCCGTCTCAGCTTTGAATCCGCCATGCTGGCCCTGGGCGGCAGCACCCTGGGCTTCTCCGAGGCCATGTCCAGCTCTACCGCCAAGGGTGAGACCGTGGGCGACACGATCCACACCGTCAGTTGCTATGCCGACATCATCGCCATGCGCCATCCCAAGGAGGGCGCTCCCTACGCCGCTGCCCAGTTCTCCGAAGTACCCATCATCAACGCTGGCGACGGCGGCCACAACCACCCCACCCAGACGCTGACGGATCTGCTGACCATCCACCGGGAGAAGGGGAAGCTGAATGGCTTCACCATCGGTTTTTGCGGTGACCTGAAGTTTGGCCGCACCGTCCACTCTCTGGTCAATGCCCTGAGCCGGTATACGGACATCAACTACGTGCTGATCTCCCCCCTGGAGCTGAAGCTGCCCCGGTATGTGAAGGAGGAGGCCTTCAAGAAGAAGGGCATCCCCTACACCCAGACCACCGACTTGGAGTCTGTGATCCCTCAGTTGGACATCCTGTACATGACCCGGGTCCAGAAGGAGCGGTTCTTCAACGAGGAGGA
>URXS01000080.1 GCA_900551885.1 uncultured Oscillibacter sp. | reverse complement strand
GGCCGCCCAGCGGGCATTGGGCAAGCTGCCGGCCGTGGCGGATATCCGGCTGCTGCTGGAGCCCTTTCAGACAGAGTCCTTTGACTGAAGTCAGTGAAAACCGGCCCGCCCCTGATGGGGCGGGCCGGTTTATTGTGTTTACAGGGTGGTGTCCTCCGCCCCGACGTAAAAAAGAGTGTCCAGGATCTCGTCCCGGGTAATGGTACCAAAATACTGTTCCAGGGGAAACCGCTCCAGCACTGCCGAAACGGCCTCCCGGCGGAACGGACAGCCCAGCAGGGCCTCCGTCACCGGGTCCAGCGGCTGGAGAGACAAAAAGTCTCCGTAAAACACCACGCCGGTGATAGTCCCCTTGTCCACCTGCAGATGGGCCTCCAGCGTACCGCCATCCCAGCGGTGGCGGTTGGTCATGCTGTACTTGGGAGAGCGGCCATAGGTCCACTCCCAGGTAGCGTACTTGTCCCGGCGCAGGGTCTCCACCTCCGCCAGTTCCTCCTCCGTCAGGTGGTCCGGCGTCAGGCCGTCCCCGGCCAGAGCTTTTTTCAGATAGGCCCAGAAAGCGGGCAGATCCATATCTTCCTGCAAGAACGAGCGGATGTTGCCGATCCGGCTGCGAACAGATTTGGAGCTCTTGGACTGGAACTTGGCCGGGTCCACGTTCAGGGCACCGGCCACCATGTCGGGATTGGCGTCAAAGAGCATAGTCCCATGGTGAAGAATCCGGTCCCGTATCATCCGCTGGGCAGTACCGGAGACCTTGCGGCCCTCCACCAGAATATCGTTGCGGCCGGAGGCCTCCGCCTGAAGGCCCAGCCCCCGCAGGGCCTCCACCACCGGGCGGGTAAACCGCTCCATAGTCAGCCGCTGGGCGTCGCCGGCGTCGGTGATGAAGGAATAATTCAAATTGCCCAAATCGTGGTACACAGCACCGCCGCCGGTGGCCCGCCGCACCACATGGATACCATGGGCCTCCACAAAGGCCCGGTTGATCTCGGCCTCGGCATTCTGGTTTTGCCCTACCACAATGGTATTGTCGTTCTGCCACAGCATCAAATAGTCTCCCTGGGTCCTCCGCCGCAGCACCGTCTCCTCAAAGGCCAGGTTATAGGCGGGATCCAGAGAGCCGGTCTCCAGGTAATGAATCTGAGGGCTCATTGCGCGCTCCTTTCAAAAATCGATCTTGTCCCCCATTATACACGCCTCCACTGCCGGCGGCAACCGCCAATGCAAAACACGCGGTGCCAAAGGGCACCGCGTGTTTAATGGGAATTCTTCTGTTTTATACGCTCCGGGTCACCACGCCGGTAAAGCGGAACCAGCCCCGGCCATCCCGCCACAGACCCGTCAGCGTATCCCGCAGCTCCCAACCGGTGACCGTGGTATACAGGGGAGCCACCACGCTGTCCTCCAGCAGCAGAGCCTCCGCGTCATGGAGGCAACCGCTGCGGGCGGTGCTGTCCTGGGCACTGGCAATGATGGAGAGCAGGGTATCATAGGCACTGTTGGCGTAGCGGGCAGTATTTTCCTCCCGTTCGGAGACCCAGGGCATCAGGAAGCACTCCGGATCGTTAGCCACGGGCCGCAACTCTACACCGGCCAGGGTAAAGGTCCCCTCCGCCAGCGCCTGATCCAGTTCCTCCTCCGTGACGGCCCGGGCCGTCACCTGCAGATGCAACTCCCGGCTCCACATATCGCACAGGGCCTGGGCCACAGCAGCGGCCCCATCTTGATCCACATACAGGTACTCCAGCTCCCCCAGGCCTCGGCCACCGTCATAGCCGGCCTGGGACAGCAGTTCCACCCCCTGGGTGCAGGTGTCGGCATAGTGGTCCGGGTTGTTGTCCAGCAGAGCACCATTGTCCCGGAAGGCCCCGCCGCCGCTGTCGGGAACACCGGGAGCCACCAGGCCCTCCGCCGCCCGGGCGTCGGTCCCGGCTGCCTGGGCCACTGTGTTCCGGTCCAGCACCAACGCCAGAGCACGGCGCACATCGGCCTCGTCAAAGGGGTCCTGGGCACAGTTGAACAGCACCACATAGGTGCCCAGCTCCGCCGACAGAGGCCGGGCCTCATCCTGCGCCCGGGCTTCCAACTGCTCCTCCGGCAGCTCCCCCACAAAATCCACGGTACCCGCCTCATACAGGCTCCAGGCATCGTCTGCCGTATCGGCAAAGTAGAAGGTCAGCGTCTCGGGACCTTTCTGGCGGCCATAGTAATCCTCATAAGCACTGGCCGTCAGGCTCTCCCCCGCCGTGTAGGTGGTCACCTGGTAGGGCCCGTTGGTCACCAGCGCCGCGGTGTCGGACCACCAGGGAGCAGTCTCCTCCGGCGGGATCTCCTGCTCGGTTTCCTCTTCGGTCTCTGATGTATCCTCTTGAGTCTCCGCCGCTTCCTCCGTCTCCTCCGGTTCCCACTGGGCCATCAGATCCCGACGCAGGGGAAGCGTGGCGGTGGAGGTGCAGACCTGGGTCAAAAACCATTCATAGCTGCCGCTGAGCACCACCACCAACGTGGTGTCATTCTCAGCGGTCACCTGCAACAAACTCATGTCGCCGCTCTCCCGGGCCTCCTGGTATCCGGCCACAATGGACAGCAGCGATGCATAGGGAGAATTCCGCTCCGGATCCGCCAGCCGCTGCCAGGCGTAGACGAAATCGTCGGCGGTGACCTTTTTCCCGTCGGACCACTTGGCGTTACGCAGGCGGAAGGTCCAGGTGACCGTACCGTCCACATTGGTCTCTGACTCTGCGCTTTTTGCCATACCACTGGCCGCCGTCAAGGCGCCATTCTCATCGGTGGACGCCTGCATCAGGTTTTCATAGAGATGGGTCAAAATGGTCTGGTCGGCTGTGCTGGTGGTGTAGATCGGATCCAGGCTCTCCGGTGCCGCACCGGCGCAGACTGACAGGGACATGCCCTCCTCTTCGCCGCCGCAGCCGGCCAGCAGGCCCAGGCACAAAGCCACCGACAGCAACGCCGCGGCCCAGCGTTTCCAACTCTTCAAGTTGTTCCCTCCTTTTGGGAAATTCCCGCGCCCGGGTCCGTCAGACCGGGCGGCGCAGGTGCACGCCCGCCCCGGCACCGTCGCCACAAAGTGGGCGGAACACCAGTGCGGTCCGATTTTTTCACAGACAAAAACAGGCACCGCTCTGGCAGCGCCCATGCTCGTTCGTAAAGCAAAAGTATTATAAAGAAGTTTTTTGCCCTTGTAAAGCGTTTACGGGCAAAAAGTAACAAAAAATAACAAAAATTCAGGAATTGTTCATAAAATCCTCTATTGAACGCAAAAAGGTGCCCGACCATTCATAGTCGGGCACTGTTCATTCTCATTCCACGACGGTCAGTTTGCCGTCCTCTCCAAATTTTACCGGTATAATCTCGTTGCGGGTCTTCTGGGCGATGTCGTCGATCCGCATTTTAGAGGGGTAGTCGGAGATGAAGGTCACCGCCACGCCCTGCCGTTTGGCCCGTCCGGTACGGCCGATCCGATGGACATAGTCCTGGTTCTCATCGGGCACATCACAGTTGAACACAATGTCCACATCGTCCACGTCAATGCCCCGGGCCGCCACGTCGGTGGAGACAAAGACCCGCAGTTTCCCCTGGCGGAACCGGTCCATCACCTGCTCCCGCCGCTTCTGGGGGATGTCGCCGTGAATGCACTCGGCGTCCACGCCCAGCATCTGCAAAAACTTTGCAATCCGCTCCGTGGAGCCCTTGGTGTTACAGAAAGCCATGCAGCGGTCAAAACCGGTCTCCTCCAGGATGTGGGCAATGGCGTCAGCCTTCTCGTTCTGAGGGACCTCCATGCGGAACTGCTTGATATCGGGCTTGTTCTGCTCGTCCTCCCGGACGGTGACCTCCGCCGCGTCCCGCTGATAGACCCAGGCAATGTCCATGACCTCCCGGGAGATCGTGGCGGAGAAGAGCCCCAGGTTCTTCCGCTTGTCCATCCGGTCCAGCAGCCGGGTCACATCGTGGATGAAGCCCATGTCCAACATTCGGTCCGCCTCGTCCAGTACCACGGTCTTGGTGGTATCCACCCGGACGGTACGGCGCTTCATGTGGTCGGAAAGCCGCCCCGGCGTGGCCACCACGATCTGAGGACGTTTTTTCAGTGTGTCGATCTGCTTGCCGATGGGCTGCCCGCCGTACAGGCAAACCGTGCGGACGCCGGGCTTGAACTCCGCCAGATCTCGCATTTCATCGGTGATCTGAATAGCCAATTCCCGGGTGGGTGCCAGGATCACCGCCTGGACGCTCTCGTCCTCCGGGTCGATATGTTCCACAATTGGGATGCCATAGGCAAAGGTCTTGCCGGTGCCGGTGGGGGCCTTGGCGATCACATCCTGCCAATCCATCATGGGAGGGATACAGCCCGCCTGGACCGGGGTGGAAACTTCAATCCCCCGCTTGGCAATGGCCCGCATGATTTCCGGCGACAGGGAAAGGCTGTCGAACCGGACGCCTTGTGTATATTCCATAGTTCTCTTTTCCTCGTTTTCTCCTTAGTACAGCCGGAGAGGCCAAAAAGGCCATTTCCGGTATAAAAGTCAATACAGATATTATTATATCCGGTATCTTTTCTCTTGTAAAGCTCTCTTTGTCGTTGATTGCCTGGGTTCTTTGCAATCTTCCGCCATACACTACGCAAATTTTTCACAACATTTTTGTGATAATAACCAAAATCTTCCTGATTTTTCTCCCTTTTTTCTATTTTTTGTAGTAAAATTCTGTATTGTGTTGATTCCAGATGGGTATTTTGTGTTAAATTAGTCGAGGGACAAATTTATGGGGATTTGGGGGAGAACAGATGAGCGATATGGACTACGTGCGGATCCTTCGGGATCTGCGGGAAGACGCCGATAAAACGCAGACGCAGATCGCCCAGGTGCTGGGAACTTCGCAGACGATGTACGCCCGCTATGAGCGGGGCGCCAACGAATTGCCCATCCACCATCTGATCACACTGAGCAAGTATTACGGCGTCAGCACAGATTATCTTTTGGGGCTGACAAAAGAACGGTAAAGCGCGGACAGGAAATCACTTTCCTATCCGCGCTTTGCGGTTTTTCAGCCACCACACACGCAGGACTTCTTCGCCGAAGTGTCGAATTGGCGCCGCCCAGGCTCACCGTGTTTCCATTTCAGCCGCTGATGGTAGTGGCGGCAGTGCCGTCTCCGTTGTCCTGGGTTACGGTCCAGGCCTCCAGATTGCCGGTGACCGTGATGGTGACCGTGCGGGGTTCCTCGCTGCCGTCCTCACGGCCCACCGTCATTTCATACGTATCGTGATAGCTTCCTGTTTCCACCAGTTCATCGGTAATATCGATCTTCTCCCCGTTGGCGTGGAGAAACAGGCGCCCGTTTTCTTTTGTGACCGGGCCTATATTTGCCAGGGTGATATGGACCTGATTGCCGGCCGCATCCTCTGCCAACAGGCTGTCCTCCCCCCCCCACTCAGTTGATTGTGAATCGGCAGAACTCCGCATCCGTTAACTTGTCCCACCTAGTTTGTTCCAGAGTGGGAAGTCCTTTCTACATGGAATATCCCCCGGCTTCGGGAAAAATCCCGGGCCGGGGGATATTTTTTCGGCGGAGCCGGAAAATTCCGGCTCCGCCGCGTTCTTTTACTTGTGAGGTACGTGCCAGATGTGGTCCGCGTACTCCGCCACGGCCCGGTCGGCGGCAAAGACGCCGCTGCGGGCAATATTGTGGAGGCTCATGCGGTTCCACTGGACGGGGTCGGCATAGGTCTGCACCACCCGGTCGGAGGCCTGGCAGTAGCTGTCGAAATCCGCCAGCAGCAGGTACTCGTCCGCCGGGCTTCCGCCGGCGCCAAACAGCAGCCGCTGGTAGAGGTCGTCGTAGCGCACGCCGTCCCGGAATCCGTTGCGCAGGGCGTCCAGGCAGCGTTTGATCACCGGGGAGCGGTTGTACAGCCGCTGGGGCACGTAGCCCTCCCGCTTGAGCTGCTCCACCTCGTCGGAGTGCAGGCCGAACAAGAACATGTTCTCGTCCCCCAGCCGCTGGTGCATCTCCACATTGGCGCCGTCCAGCGTACCGATGGTCAGGGCGCCGTTCATCATGAACTTCATGTTGCCGGTGCCGCTGGCCTCCTTGCCGGCGGTGGAAATCTGCTGGCTGACCTCGCTGGCGGGCATCAGCTTCTCCGCCAGGGAGACCCGGTAGTTCTCCAGGAACACCACCTGCAGCTTATCCTTGCAGATGGGATCGTGGTCGATCTGGTCGGCCAGGGAGTTGATCAGATGGATGATCCGCTTGGCCACGGCGTAGCCCGGCGCCGCCTTGGCGCCGAAGAGGAAGGTGTGGGGCTGGGTAATGGCGTTGGGATCATCCTGCAGCCGCTGGTACAAGGCGATGATGTGCAGCACGTTCAAAAGCTGCCGCTTGTACTCGTGAAGTCGCTTCACCTGCACGTCAAAGATGGAGTCCGGGTTCAGAATCACGCCCCGGGTCCGCTTGGCGTACTGGGCGAACTCCTGCTTGTTGGCCAGCTTGATCTCGGCCAGCCGGTCCAGGACTGTCTGATCGTCGGCGTAGGCGTCCAGCTTTTCCAGGGCCTGGGGATGCAGCAGATACTCGTCTCCGCCGGCCAGCTCCTGAATCAGTGCATCCAGGCGGGGATTGATCTCACTGAGCCAGCGGCGGTGATCCACGCCATTGGTGACACTTTTGAACTTCCAGGGTTCCATGCCGCAGGCGTCCCGGAACACATCCTTCCGCAGGATCTCCGAGTGGAGGGCGCTGACGCCGTTGACAGCCATGCCGCCGGCAATGCACAGGTTGGCCATGCGGACCTCGCCGCCCCAGATAATGGCCATTTTCTCCGTCTTTTGCGGATCGTGGTAGAAATTCTCCACCTTCTCCTGCCAGCGGCGGGCAATCTCCATGGTGATCTGCCAGATCCGGGGCAGGAAGTGCTCAAAGAGGTTCTGGGGCCAGCGCTCCAGGGCCTCTGCCAGAACGGTGTGGTTGGTGTAGGCCACGGACTGGGTGGTGATGTTCCAGGCCTCATCCCAATCCATGCCGGCGTCGTCCATAAACAGGCGCATCAGCTCCGGGATCACCAGGGCCGGATGGGTATCGTTGATCTGGATGACGTTCTTCTCGTGGAAGTTCTTCAGGGTGCCGCAGGTCTCCAGGTGCTTGGCCACGATGGACTGCATGGTGGCGGACACGAAGAAGTACTGCTGCTTCAGCCGCAGGGACTTGCCCTCCAGGTGATTGTCCTCCGGGTAGAGGACCTTGGCGATGGTCTCCGCCATGGCCTCCTCCTCGGCGGCCTTCAGGTACTCGCCCCGGGAGAACAGGGACATGTCCATGGGTTTTGTGGACCGGGCGTCCCACAGCCGCAGGACGTTGACGTGATCCGTGCCGTAGCCGGCGATCTCCATGTCGCAGGGCACTGCCTGGACCACGGTGGCATCCTCGTTGACGATGTGCAGGTGGCCGTTGTCCCAGAACTCCCGCACCGTGCCGCCGAAGCGGACCTCCTGGGTCTCGGCGGGCTTGGGCATCAGCCAGGCGGAGCCCAGGTCCTTCCAGTTGTCCGGCAGCTCCACCTGCTGGCCCTCCACGATCTTCTGCTTGAAGATACCCAGCTCATAGCAGATGGAGTAGCCGGTGGCGGGAATCTCCAGGGTCGTCATGGAGTCCAGATAGCAGGCAGCCAGACGGCCCAGGCCGCCGTTGCCCAGTGCCGCGTCGGGCTCGATCTCAAAGATATCCGCCGCCTTGAAGCCCAAATTCTCCAGCGCCTGCCGGAGCTGGGGCAGAATCCCCAGGTTGTAGGCATTCTTCATCAGACTGCGGCCCATCAGGAATTCCAGAGACAGGTAGTGAACCTGCTTTTTCTGTTCCTTCCGGGTCTTTTTGCGGGTCTCAACCTCCCGCAGCGCCATCACATCCCGCAGCGCCAGCGCGCAGGCACGCATCATCTCGCTGGGGAGCGCCTCCTCCGCCGTCTTGCCAAAGTGCAGCATCAGCTTGGCAGACAGTTCCTCTTCCAGTGCACGTGTGGTAAATTTCTTCATGAATTCTCTTACTCCGCCTTCTCGTCTTTTCCGGCGGCCCCTTTCTTCTGGCTGGTCTCTTTCTTCGCCGCGGCTTTCTTGGCAGCGGGCTTTTTCGCGGGTTTCTTAGCGGACGCCTTCTCCGCGGGCATCTCCGCGGCGGGCGCTTCCTCCTTGGTTGCAGGAGCTTTCTCCTCCTGAATGGTCAGGGCTTTGCTGCCCTCCTTTTTCACCGTCAGGGCTTTGGGAGTCTCCTTTTTCACAGCCAGGGCAGCCTCTCCCTTGACCGTCAAAGCCTTGGGAATCTCTTCTCCAGCGGAAGCCTCCTCCTTGGCAGCAGGGGTCTCCTCCGCCTTCTCCGCGGAAGCCGCCACCTTTTTGGACGTCTTCCTGGAGACGGCCTTCTTGGCTGTCTCCTTCTTGGTTGTCTTTCTGGTTGTGGTCTTCCGGGCCGTCTTCTTGGCCTGCGCGGCGGGGACCTCCTCAACGGGAGCCTCTGCCGGTACCTCCTGAACAGGGGTGGTCTCCACCGGGGCGGCCTCCTCAGCGGGAACCTCCTGAATGGGTGCGGACTCCGTCACAGTCTCCTGCACGGGCGCCACCGCAGCAGAGGCCTCCTCCGCAGGCGCTTCCTGGACAGGGGCCGCCTCAACAGGGACCTCCTCCACGGGTGCTTCCTGAGCCGACGCCTCCGTCACCGCCGGTTCCTCTGCCGGCGCGGCCTCAAAACGGTGCTCTTCC
>URXS01000079.1 GCA_900551885.1 uncultured Oscillibacter sp. | reverse complement strand
AACCGGAACCCGCATTCACCTGACCTAAGGAGGTGGAAATATGAGTGCTGAAAAACAGCATGCCTCTCTTTTTGAAATGGATGGAGAACATGGTGGCAGTGGTGCACACAGCCAGAATATCTGCCACCGGCTCCGCCAGGAACACGGCAAAAGCCTTGTCGGCAAAGAAGTTGGGCAGAATGTAAATCAGGGGAATCAACAGAATGATTTTCCGCAATACCGCCAGAAACAGGGAGATCTTGGCGTTGCCCAAAGCCACAAAGGTCTGCTGGCAGGCGATCTGGATGCCGAAGATGCCGGTGGCTGCCATGTAAATGCGCAGGGCCCAGGAGGCATAATCCACCAAAGCAGGGGAGTTGTTGAAGATCAGGACAAATACTTGCGGGAACAATTGTACCAGTACCCATAACGACAGGGAGTAAATCAAGCAGGCCCGCAACAAGCACCGAAAGGCTGCCCGCACCCGGTCCGGGTTTCGGGCGCCATAGTTGTAGCTGACGATGGGCTGGGCCCCTTGGGTCAAACCCTGGAGCGGCATCATGGCAAACTGCATGATGCTGGTCAGGACTGTCATGGCCCCCACGGCCGTATCGCCGCCGTATTTCAGCAGAGAAGAGTTAAAGCAAATGGCGATCAGACTCTCCGTGGACTGCATGATGAAGGGTGACAGGCCCAGAGCCAAGCTGGGCAGTACCACCTTGGCCTGGGGCCACAGGTTGGCTTTCCGCAGACGCCACTTGGTTTTGGGCCCTGTGAGAAACCGCAGCACCCAGGCGGCGCTGACAGCCTGAGACAAAATGGTGGCCAGGGCCGCACCCTGCACACCCATGCCGAAGGCGAAAATAAAAACAGGATCCAGCACTGTGTTCAGTCCAGCGCCGATCAACACCGTTTTCATGCCCACCACTGTGAAGCCCTGGGCGGTGATAAATGCGTTCATACCCAGGGTCACCTGGACAAAGAGGGTGCCCAGGCAGTAGATCCGCATGTAGTCCAATGCGTACCCGATGGTATTTTCGCTGGCACCGAAGATATACAGCATCGGCTCGGCAAAGACCAGAAATACCGCTGTCAGCACCACCGCCGCCGCAATCAGCATGGTGAGGCTGTTGCCCATGATCCGCTCGGCTCCTGGGATATTGCCCCGTCCCTCCTCAATGGAGGCCCTGGGGGCGCCGCCCATAGCCATCAAAGCTGCGAAGGCGGAAATCACCATGATGATGGGCAAGCATACACCCACACCGGTAAGGGCCAGCTTGCCCACCGTCTCCACCGGCTGCATATGGCCGATGTACACCCGGTCCACCAGGTTATAAAGCATATTGACGATCTGGGAGGTGATGGTAGGCAGAGCCAGAGAAAACAGCAGCTTCCCCACCTTTCCGCTACCCAGATCCACATTTTGCCGGTTCATAAATTTGCTCCTTTCTGTGTCTTGCGCTCCACAATCCTGAGGATTTTCTCCAGCAGGAGCTGGAATTGGGCTGACTCCGCCGCTGTCAATGGAGAGAGTATGTCCTGAACGCAGGCGCTCTGAATCTCCCGGGCCTCCCGTCCCAAAGCAATGCCCTCCTCTGTCAGGGCCAGGTGAACCACCCGCCGGTCCTCCCGGTCCGGCTGCCGCAGCAACAGGCCCCGCTCCACCAGCAGGTCCACCGCCCCGGATACCTGAGACTTGGGCAACCCCCGCAGCTCCACCACATCCCTGGCCGTATCCCGGTCCGGGTTGTTGGCCAGAAACAACAGTACATGGAGTTCCCGCATGGTGAGTCCCTCCCGCCGCAGCAGGGAGGCAAAACGCCCCTCGTAGTACCGTTTGAACTGCCGGGAGGCTCGCAGCAGTTGAGAACTGGTAATGGCCATAAAAGCCCTCCTATTAGTTCCTCTTCAAATTGTTTTTTTCTGAACTTTTTGAGAATATCACTTTTCTGCCCTCTTGTCAACTTTTCCGCCGTTTCTCCATTGACAAACGGAATCAGGTATATTATGATTGCACTATATCTGGTATTGAAAACCATATTTTGAGGTGTTTCGTATGACTTGGAACATTGTCAGCGACAGTAGCTGTGACCTGAGGACCTCCTCTTTCCAAAGTGACCGGGTTCTGTTTCATTCCGTTCCCCTGCGGATTCAGGTAGGGGATCAGGAGTTCTTGGACAACGACGATCTGGTGGTACCGGAGATGCTGGAAGCCATGGCCGCGGAGAAGTCCGCCTCCTCCTCGGCCTGTCCCTCCCCCGCCGACTTTGCCCGGGCCTTTGAGGCGGGAGACTGCACCGTGTGCTTTACCATCTCCTCCAATCTCTCCGGCACCTATAATTCCGCCGTCATGGCCCGGGATCTGGTGCTGGAGGAGCATCCCGAAAAGCGCATCTGCGTCATTGACTCCCGCGCCACCGCCGGCGCCATGGTGTTGCTGATCCGCCGGGCCCAGGCCCTGATGGAGGCCGACGAGAACGGGGATTTTGAGGGGATCTGCGCCCAGCTCCGGGTATACCAGGCGGCTCTGCGGACCTGCTTCACCCTGGAGAATTTCGACAATCTGATCAAAAATGGCCGGATGCGGCCTCTGGTGGGCACGCTGCTGCACACCCTGGGCATCCACGTCATCGCCGACGCCACCCCCCAGGGCACCATTCATGTGGCTGACAAGGCCCGGGGCGAGGCCAAGACCTACCGTGCCATCACCGCCCTGATGCGCTCCAGCAAGGAGTGCGACGGTGCGGAGGTGGTCATCTCCCACTGTGAAAACCTGGAGGGGGCCATGAAGCTCAAGCAACAGATCCTGGCAGACCTGCCGGTAAAGCAGGTGGATATCATCTCTTGCAGGGGACTCACCAGCTTCTACGCCATGAAAAAGGGTCTGATTTTGGGCTATTGACAGCCGCCAGACTTTCTCTGGCAAAAAACGAAACAATTGAATCGAGCACCGGTGCCTGTTTCGCATCGGTGCTCTTTTTTTGCAAAAATTGCCCGTCACTGCGCATGAAATGGGAAAAACCAGAGACCCTAACGAAGAACGAGACCCTGTATCCTTTCAACTCATAAAGGAGTGAGCTTTTTGGAAAGCGGAATTCACAACACCTCCGAGATCGGACGTCTGCGGAAGGTGATGCTCCACCGCCCCGGTGGCGAGCTGGAAAATCTGATGCCGGAATACCTGGAACGGCTGCTGTTTGACGACATCCCCTATCTGCGGGAGGCCCAGCGGGAGCACGACGCCTTCGCCGAATGTCTGCGCGGCCAGGGTGTGGAAGTGGTGTACCTGGCGGACCTGGTGGTCCAGTCCCTGACGGACAAGGCCGTGCGGGACGAGCTGATTCGCCAGTTTCTGGAGGAATCCGGTGTCAAGGACGACCGGACCCGTCAAAGCCTGGAGGACTTTTTTGCTCCTCTGTCGGACAAGGAGCTGGTGGCATCCATGATGGCAGGCGTCCGCAAGAGCCAGTTGCGGACCGGCAGCTCCCGGCTGGGAGACTACCTCTCCGCCGCCGGGGACGGCTATCCCTTCGCCGTGGACCCCCTGCCCAACCTGTATTTTACCCGGGACCCCTTTGCCACCATCGGCACCGGCGTGTCCATCCACAAAATGCATACCGCCACCCGCAACCGGGAGACCCTGTTCGGCAAGTTCATCTTCGAGCATCACCCGGAGTACTGCAATGCCCCCCGCTGGTACGACCGGGGTGAGACCTCCTCCCTGGAGGGCGGCGACATCCTGATTCTTTCCCCCCAGGTACTGGCGGTGGGCATCTCCCAGCGGACGCAGGAGGACTCCATCGACCAGTTGGCCGAGACGGTGCTGTCCCAGAGTAAAACCTTCCGAAAGTTGCTGGCCTTCGACATCCCCAAGAGCCGCTCCTTCATGCACCTGGACACCGTGTTCACCATGGTAGACCGGGACAAATTCACCGTCCACCCCAACATTCTCCAGTAAATCACCGTGTTCGTCATGGAGCTGGATGAGAACCGCCGCATGAAGATCCGCCAGGAGGATGGCCGTCTGGAGGACATTCTGAAGGAACACCTGGAGCTGGACCATGTACAATTGATCCCCTGCGGCCAGGGCAGCGAGATCGACGCCGCCCGGGAGCAGTGGAGCGATGGCTCCAATACGCTGGCCATCGCCCCGGGCGAGGTGGTGGTCTATTCCCGGAACTATGTGACCAACCGCTCCCTGGAGGAGGCCGGTATCCGGGTCCACACCATCCCCAGTGCGGAGCTGAGCCGGGGCCGGGGCGGTCCCCGCTGCATGTCCATGCCCTTATGGCGGGATGACCCCTGACGGGAAAGGAACCCCATCGCCGGAAAGGTAAATTGGTGTGCAATACCAACACCCTCACATTTTAAAAATGTAAATTTGAAAAGGAGAATCACTATGGCAGTCAACTTAAAAGGCCGGAGCTTTCTGACTCTGGAGGATTTCACTCCCGGCGAGATCCGCTATCTTCTGGACCTGGGCCACGATCTGAAGGCCAAGCGCCGGGCCGGCATCTGCGGCCACGCTCTGGAGGGAAAGCACATCGTGCTGCTGTTCGAGAAGACCTCCACCCGTACCCGCTGCTCCTTCGAGGTGGCGACCACCCAGGAGGGCGGCCACGTCACGTACCTGGACGCCGGCAGCTCCCAGATGGGCAAGAAGGAATCCCTGGAGGACTCCGCCAAGGTACTGGGCCGCTTCTTCGACGGCATCGAGTACCGTGGCTATGACCAGAAGGTGGTGGAGGACCTGGCAAAATTCGCCGGTGTACCCGTGTGGAACGGCCTGACCGACGCCGACCACCCCACCCAGATTCTGGCCGATATGATGACCATTGAGGAGCACTGCTCCAAGCCCCTGAACAAGGTGAAGGTGGTGTTCCCAGGCGACGTGCGCAACAACATGTGCTACGCCTGGATGTTGGGCGCCGCCAAAATGGGTATGCACTTTGTTGGCTTGGGGCCCAAGGAACTGGCCAAAGAGATGGACAAGGCCCTGGTGGAGCGGGTCCAGGCCGTGGCCCGGGGCACCGGCGCCGTCATTGAGATCACCGACGACACCAGCTCCTTAAAGGGCGCCGACGTGATCTATGGCGACATCTGGGCCTCCATGGGCGAGGAGGCCCTGATCCCCAAGCGGACAGAGCTGCTCTCCCCCTTCCGGGTGACAGAGGAGACTATCAAGGCCACCGGCAATCCCGAGGTGCTGTATCTCCACTGCCTACCCTCCTTCCATGACTTCGAGACGAAGCTGGCCAAGGAGTGGAAGGACAAGGGCGTGGACATCCGGGAGGTCACCGACGAGGTGTTCCGCAGCCGCCACAGCGTGGTCTTTGACGAGGCGGAAAACCGGATGCACTCCATCAAGGCGGTGCTGGTGGCCACCATCGGCCGATAATCCGACGACAAGGAGCTGAGAGCGTGGAGAAATCCAAATTCCACATGCCCACAGCCTACACCATTCTCTTCCTGCTGATCATCCTGGTGGCCATTTCCACCTGGCTGATTCCCGCAGGGTCCTACGAGTATGTGGACGGCGTGCCGGTGGCGGGCACCTACCATGCGGCCCAGGCCAACCCTCAGGGTGTGGGCGATGTGCTGAAGGCCGCCTTCTCCGGCTTTTACGACGCCGTGGACGTGTGTCTGTTCATTCTGATGGTAGGCGGCTTTCTGGGCGTCGTTATGAAAACCGGCGCCGTGGATGCCGGCGTGGCCGGCGTCATCCGGCTGCTGGGCGGCCGTGAAAAGTGGCTCATTCCCATCCTGATGATCTTTTTCGGCCTGGGCGGCACCACCTACGGCATGTGGGAGGAGACCATGGCCTTCTATCCCCTGCTGATTCCGGTGTTCCTGGCCGCCGGCTACGACGCGGTGGTGGGCATCAGCGTGATTTTGCTGGGCGCCGGAGCCGGTGTCATCGCCTCCACGGTGAACCCCTTTGCCACCGGCATCGCCGCAGGCTTCGCCGGGGTGTCCCTGGGAGACGGCATATTGCTGCGGGTCCTACAGTGGATCGTATTTGAGGGTGCCGCCATCTGGTTCGTCTCCTCCTATGCCGCCAAAGTCAAGCGGGACCCTTCCCACTCCGTGGTGGGCGTGGGTGCCGGAAAGCTGCATGTCAGCATGGAGGACCCGCCTCCCCTGACGGGGCGGCGAAAGATCATTCTGGCGGTCTTTGCCCTGGTCTTTCTGACCATGACCTACGGCGTGGTGCCCTTTGGGGAGATGGGGCTGCCTCTGCCCACTCTGGGCTGGTGGTTTCCGGAGCTGAGTGCCCTGTTTTTAGTGGGCGGCGTGATCGTGGGCCTCATCGACCGCATGAGCGAGGAAACGTTGGTGGAGACCTTCGTGGCCGGTTGCGCGGATTTGCTGGGCGTGGCCCTGATCATCGGCATCAGCCGTGGCATCACCGTGCTGATGAACGACGGCGCCATCACCGATACGGTCCTCCATTGGGGCGAACAAGCCCTGACCGGCGCGGGACCCATCAGCTTCGTGCTGCTGGTGTTCCTGATCTATCTGCCCCTGACCATTCTGATTCCCTCCTCCTCGGGCCTTGCCACCCTCTCCATTCCCATTATCGCACCCCTAGGACGATTTGCCGGTGTCGGCGGCGACCTGGTGGTGACGGCCTTCCAGTCCGCCAGCGGTCTGGTGAACATCATCACCCCCACGGCGGCGGTGGTCATGGGCGCCCTGGCCCTGGGCCATGTGCCCTACGACCGGTGGGTCAAGTATGTGTGGAAGCTGATTCTCTACTTCCTGCTGCTGTCCATCGCGTTCTTGGTGGTGGGGGCCTGGCTGGGGTAAAATGCTCAGTGCTTTTGCCCCGTGAGCCCCAAAGGGGAACCGCGGGTTTCCCGCAGGGAATCCGCCCCCATTTTCTTTTGCTTGCGGCAAAAGAAAACGGCCGCGGCCGGTCAAAAGAAAACCGCTTGCACAAAAGGGCGGCCCTGATGGGGCCGCCCTTTCGTGATTACGGAGGTCGTGCGAATCGGTGCGGATGAAATTGGGAGAGCCTGCTGACCTTGCGCCTAGCCGCGTCTATAGAAGAACCCCATGCCCGCACAGGAAACTCGTTAGGCGGACGGGGTGGTCACCGGATTTGATCCACTTCTCTTCCCGCGCGTTCCGCTTCGCTACGCGCTGCCGGGCCGATAACCCAGATCAGAGCTCTCCCGTCCCCGCACTGGCAAGCAAAACCACCTTGCAAGGTCTTATGTGTGCAAATTCGTTACCGCCCCGAATGCGCCTTTCCAATAGCCCCCATGGACGCCTCCCCGGCAAAGCGGAACAGGGCATCCACCATGACCTGCTCGGTACTGCGCCCCACCTGAGCCGCCACTTTCTCATAAAAGGCATACAGATAATCTTCCACTTTCAACTCTACAGTTTTCATGATATTCTTCCTCCTTTCTTAATAGAGACATATTACTTCATAATACGATATATTTCAACCATTTTAAGAAGTAATAATTTTTCCCATTTCATGCTACCATGATAGCATGTGGGAGGTGGACAGATGCAGGAGAAGCGTGAGGAGTTTCGGGAACAATTTCAGATGCTGGGCTTGCGTATCGCCCTGTATCGAAAGAAAGCCGGACTGACTCAGGAACAATTTGCAGAAAAAGTAGGATGCAGTTGGAGTTTCATCAGCCGAATTGAAGCCAACAATGGTAAGATTATTACAGGTGCCTCCCTATATATGATCTTCAAAATGGCCCAGGTCCTGAATGTCCCGGTATCCAAGCTCTTCGAGGAATAGAATAAAGCGCCCGGCCCCATGTGGGGCCGGGCGCTTCTGCTTTTTTTGCATTTTTACTTCCGGTGCTTGCCCAGATACGCTTCCTTGACCTTCTCATTGGCCAGCAGCTCCGCACCGGTACCGGACATGGTGATGCGGCCGGTCTCCAGCACGTAGGCCAGGTCCGCGATCTTCAGCGCCATGTTGGCGTTCTGCTCGATCAGCAGCACCGTCACACCCTGGCGGTTGATCTCACTGATGATGGAGAAAATGTCCTGCACCACCAGCGGTGCCAGGCCCAGAGAGGGCTCATCCAGCATCATCAGCTTCGGCCGGGACATCAGGGCCCGGCCCACTGCCAGCATCTGTTGCTCGCCGCCGGAGAGGGTGCCGGCCATCTGCCAGCTCCGCTCCTCCAGCCTGGGGAACAGCTCATAGACCCACTTCAGGTCCTTTTCGATCTCCGCCTTGTCCTTGCGCAGATACGCGCCGATCTTCAGATTCTCCACCACCGTCAGGTCGGAGAAGACCCGCCGCCCCTCAGGGCTCATGGCGATACCGGCGGAGACGATCTTGTCGATGGGCTTGCCCAGCAGCTCCTGCCCGTTCCACAGAATGGAGCCTGCGCTGGCCTTCACCAGGCCGGTGATGGTCCGCAGGGTGGTGGATTTTCCGGCGCCGTTGGCGCCGATCAGGGTAACGATCTTGCCGTCCGGCACTTCCAGGGAGATGCCCCGAAGGGCCTGGATACCGCCGTAGCTGACGTGGAGGTTTTCGATTTTAAGCATCTTCCGCCACCCCCAGATACGCGTCAATCACGCGCTGATTGTTCTGAATCTCCGCCGGTGTGCCCTGGGCGATCAATTTGCCGAAGTCCAGCACGTAGATGCGGTCGGAGATATCCATGACCAGGTCCATATGGTGCTCGATCAGGAACACCGTCAGGCCGAACTGGTCCCGAATCTGACCAATGAAGGCGGTCAGCTCGTCGGTCTCCTGGGGGTTCATGCCGGCCGCCGGCTCGTCGAGGAGCAGCAGCCTGGGGCGGTTCATCGTCG
>URXS01000078.1 GCA_900551885.1 uncultured Oscillibacter sp. | reverse complement strand
TGTGTTAAGCACGCCGCCAGCGTTCGTCCTGAGCCAGGATCAAACTCTCTATAAAATGGTATCAACACGGACCGTGGTCCGAGCTAATCTTTCATAGAGCTATTTTCCATAGCTTCATGTTTTGCCTCCGCGACCGGTAATTGACTCAACCCGGTCCTTCGGCTTCTTTGGTTCTTCCTCTGTGATTTCTCACAAAGGAAGCGTCCGTCTGGTGCTTTCTTTTCGTTACGTTGTTTAATTTACAAGGTGCACGCCGTTCCCGGCAGGTGAGAAATACTGTACCACAAAACTCGCGGCTTGTCAACACTTTTCATCGGCATTTTTTGCTTCCCAGTGTTCTGCTCTGTATCTCTCGTGCCGGACAGCTTTGTTAGAATACCAAAGCCATGCTGAAAAGTCAACCCTCTTTTTCCCGGTTTGTGGATATTTTTCGACCTCTCATTTTATTTTTCCGTATATTGTCATCTTATCCAGTCACCAGCTAATAATATTAATATTTATCATTAGTAGTGCTTATTAGTTTACATTGCTTTTACCAAGCTCTTTCGTCATTTTTACCGGACAGACAAAATTCGAAAAACAGAGGGACATCCCTGGTCTGGAATGTCCCCCTGTTAAAAGTCTTGGTCAGCGGTGCTCCGCCAGGAAGAACAACGTCACGAGACCAGGGCCGGTATGGGCACCGATAATAGGCCCCAACTCGGTAATCAGTACCTCTTTGGGATGGAACTCCGCCCGAATTTGCTCTGCCAGGGCCTCTGCCTCCGGCAGACAGGCGGCATGACTGATCAAAACGGTCTCCTGGTTCGGCAGAGCAGTCTCCTTCATATGGCGGAACAGCGCCTGAATGGCCGCTTTGCGGCCCCGGACCTTCTCCATGGGAATCAAGTGTCCCTCATCATCCACATGTAGCACCGGCTTGATGTTCAGCATCGTCCCCACGGCGGCCGCTGCGGAGGAAACCCGGCCGCCCCGCTTCAGGTACACCAGATCATTGACAGTAAACCAGTGGGCCACGTGGAGCTTGGTCTTCTCGACAAAGTCCCGCACCTCCTCGATGGAAGCGCCCTCCTTCCGTTTGCGGCCCGCCAGCAACACCAGCAGCCCCTGCCCGCCGGATGCAGCCAGAGTGTCCACTGTGTAGATCTTTCGGTCAGGGTACCGCTCCCGCAGGTCCTCCGCTGCGATGGCACATGCGTCCCGGGTACTGGAGAGGCCGGAAGAGAAACACAGGAACAGCACATCCTGTCCCTGGCGCAGGTGGGTCTCCATCCCCTCCGTCAGCTCCACCACATTGGCGGCGGCAGTGACGGCCACGGCTCCCTCCTGCATCCGCCGATAGAAGTCCGCAATGGGGTAAGCTCTGGCGTCAGGGTAATGGGGATAGTTTTTTCCATCTATGGTGAAGGACAGCGGCAGTACCTCCACATCCGCCTGAGCCACCAGCTCCGGTGTCAAGTCACAGGAGGACTCGGTCAGAATCACGTATTCGCTCATGTCAGGCTTTCATTCCTTTCCACAGTCCCACCGTTCAACCCGGTGGAAACGTTTTTCGTTATGATATCACAATCAGCTTGCTATTTCCATACGCAATTCCGACAATCACAGATAAAAAAACGCGAGAGGAATTCCTCCCGCGTTTCTTCGTCAGCGCAGCAGTACCGGCTGGATCTGCTCCCCCCGCAGGGCGGCATCCACCGTTTCCGGAATCCTGGAGAAATCCGCCACCAGGGAACTGGGCTTTGCCTGGGCATTGTCCTGGCCAAAGGGAACAAAGTAGTAATTCTTCCGCACCAACAACTCGCCGATGTTCCGGGCGCCCGCTGCCAATCCGTCGTTGCTGGCCATGGCGATCACCACCGGCCGGCCGTTGCGCAGGTGGGCCTTGGCCGCCATAGTGACAGCGGTATCGGTAATGCCCGCCGCCAGCTTGGCGATGGTGTTGCCGGTGGCCGGTGCGATCACCAGCACATCCAGCAGTCCCTTAGGTCCGATAGGCTCTACCGACGGTATGTCGCACAGCACCTCATGGCCCGTCAGATCCTCCAGGCGTTCCATCAGAGCGTCGGAGGTGCCAAAGCGGGTGTCCGTGAAGGCGGTCAGCTCCGAGACGATGGGAATCACCGTCTCGTACTGCTGCGTCAGATCCTCCAGGGCCTCCAGGGCCTTTGCGTGGGTGCAGAAGGATCCACACACCGCGAATCCGACCCGTTCTTTTCTCACACTGGGTCACCTCGTTCTTCCAAAATGTAATAGACCGCGTCCCGGATGACCGCCGCCGCGGTGCGTGGCACCAGCCGCCCCGGCAGGGAGCGGGCCCAGATCCAGGGCAGTCCCAGAGCGGCTGCCGCGGACTGGTCCATCCCCTGGACCGATGCCAGATCCACACACAGGCAATCTCGTGGGAGCTGAGACAGCAGCGGTCTATCCAGAACCAGTGAGGGGACCGTGTTGAACACCGCGCCGAAGCCGTCCAGATGGCCATCCAGATTCCCTGTCTCCAGTGCCCGCCAGCCGTAGGCACGGATCCAGGCCAGGTCTCCCGGTTTGCGGGCAGTGGCAGTGACATGGGCTCCCAGGCCGTGGAGCCGATAGCTCAGGAGCTTCCCGATACGGCCGAACCCCAGTACCAGGCAATCCA
Organism: uncultured Oscillibacter sp.; assembly: GCA_900551885.1. Taxonomy (GTDB): domain Bacteria; phylum Bacillota; class Clostridia; order Oscillospirales; family Oscillospiraceae; genus Oscillibacter. The sequence continues at coordinate 6,197 of URXS01000078.1, read as the reverse complement.
TGCCCAGCAGCGTCCGGTCCAGCCGCTCCATGGCCACCTGGATCGCAGCCTCCGCTGTGGCGGCGGCATTGGCCACAGTCAGCTCTTCCCGGAGGAAGTAGTCCTCCAGGCGCAGTCCCCGATCCTCCGCCTCCCGCCGCTGCTGGGGCTTCACCTGTCCCGCCAGCAATAGCTGCGTCCGCCGGAAGCGGCGAAACAGGTCCACGGTGGGCATGGGAGATTCCTCGCAGTTGAGGACCCCATCTCCCCGGCAAAGTGGCAGCGGCAGCACCACTACCTCCGCCGACGCGGCCCGTTCCAGAGCTTCCGCGTCCGTAGGGCCGGTGCCGCCGACACCATAGGTCAGGACGGTGTGTCCGTCCGCCTCCAGCAATCGGACCAGCTCCGCCTGGCGGCGGTCGCCACCGATCACTCCAAAGATCTTGTTCATCCGGCATTCCCCCTCGCACCATGTTATGGCTGAGAGACGGAGGTGGTGATTGCCAGCGGTGGCCCGGTGTGGTAGGATGAATCCGACGAATTCTCCCGAAAGGACACTCCGACATGAAATATTCCTACCTGCTCTTTGACGCCGACGACACCCTCTTTGACTTTCCCCGCGCCTCCGCCCGGGCCTTTTCCATCATGTGCAGCCTACACAATATTCCCGACACGCCGGAGGTCTATCAGATCTACCATCAGATCAATCTGGAGCTGTGGTCTGCTTTCGACCGGGGAGAAGTCTCCAAAGAATTTGTGACATTAGAGCGGTACGTCCGGTTCCTCCAGGCAATCGGGTCAAACGAAGACCCGGTACAGTGCAATGACGACTATCTGTCTGCTCTGGGCGAAGGTGTATACCCGCTGCCCCACGCCGAGGAGGTCTGCCGGACCCTGGTGGAACGGGGCCACCGGCTGTACATCGTCACCAACGCCGTAGCCTCCGTCCAGCGCAGCCGCCTGAGGGGCAGCGTCTTTGCCCGGCTTATCACCGATGCCTTCATCTCCGAAGACGCCGGGGCTTCCAAGCCGGACCCAGCCTATTACGATTATGTCCGCCGGTGCCTGCCGGAAATGACGGAAAAAAACTGTCTGGTCATCGGAGATTCCCTGGCCACCGACATCCGGGGCGCCAACAATGCGGGACTTCCCTGCTGCTGGTTCAACCCCGGCAACATTCCCCGGCCCGCAGATCTGCGCATCGACTATGAGATTGCGGACCTGCGGCAGTTGCTGAGAATCGTATAATATTTTTATCGTATATTAAATTGTATAGAATACCGTTCCCGTAGTGAAACCCCCTGTCTTTTAGACAAGAAAATTTTCTTCTGTTTTCTGTGGACAAATGGCTGCTTTTGGCGTATACTTTGCCTAACAACAAAAGATATTATTTTAGATTATGCCTTTCATAAGCCAAAATAATATCTTGAAAATTCAACAGAAGGAGTGGTTCTATGTCTGAGAGTTACGCGGGCAAGATCAACCGGAAGCTGCTGAAAAAGCGCCGCATCATCAACGCAGCGGCCGGCCGGGAAAAGGCGGACCTGGTACTGAAAAACGCCACCTACGTGAACGTATTCTCCAACGAGCTATGCACCGCCGACATCGCCGTGGCGGAAGGGCTCATCGTGGGCATGGGCCAGTACAGCGGCGAGGTGGAGCAGGATTGCACCGGGAAGATCGTGCTGCCCGGATTCCTGGATGCCCACATCCATCTGGAGAGCTCCCTGGTCAGCCCCAAGGAGTTCGTAAAGGCGGTGTTGCCCCACGGCACCACTACCGTGGTCACCGATCCCCATGAGATCGCCAATGTCATGGGCACTGACGGCATTGAGTACATGCTGCAGGCAACCGAAGACCTGCCGGTGGACGTGCGGTTCATGCTGCCCTCCTGCGTCCCGGCCACGCCGCTGGACGAGTCCGGCGCTGTGCTGGACTACCGGGCCATCGATTCCTTCTATGACCACCCCAGAGTCCAGGGTCTGGCGGAAATGATGAACTTCGTGGGCATCATCGCTGGAGATGACCAGCCGGTAGAGAAGATTGTGGCGGCCCAGGCCCACCACAAGAAGATCGACGGCCACGCCCCGGACCTGCTGGGCAACGACCTCAACGCCTATATCGCCGCCGGTGTCTACTCCGACCATGAGTGTCATGATCTGAACGATGCCATCGCCAAGCTGGAACGGGGCCAGTTCATCATGATCCGGGAGGGCACCGCCGCCCAAAACCTGGAGGCGCTGGTTCCCCTGCTGTGCGACAAATACTCCGAGCGGTGCATGTTCTGCACAGATGACAAGCACCCCAACGACCTGTTGGAAAAGGGACATATCGACTACATGGTGAAGAAGGCCATCGCCCTGGGAGCGGACCCCATCACCGCCATCAAGGTGGCCTGCCACAATGCGGCCCGTTACTTCCTGCTGAACAACCGGGGCGCCATCGCTCCCGGCTATCTGGGTGATTTCGTCATCATTGACGATTTCCAGAACTTCAACATTGAGAAGGTCTACAAGCGGGGCGAGCTGATGGTGGAAAACGGCGTGGTAAAAGACTTCCCCGCCCCTCCCATCGAGCCCTATCTGGTGGAGCGGTCCCACAACACCTTCCATGTGGGCAAGCTGACGGCCGAGGACTTCACAGAACACCGGCCCCGGGGTATCATCGGCATGGTGGACGGAGAGATCACCACCGTGGACGCCGGATACTCCGACCGCATCGACGTGGAATATGATGTATTGAAGATCGCCGTGGTGGAGCGCCACAAGAACACCCACCACATCGGCATCGGCTTCATCCAGGGCTATGGCCTGAAGTCCGGCGCCGTGGCCACCTCTGTGTCCCACGACTCCCACAACATCATCGTGGTGGGCACCAATGAAGACGACATGGCTGCCGCCGTCAACCGGGTGGTGGAACTGAATGGCGGCATCGTGGTGTGGGACCAGGGCGCCCCCAAGGCAGAGGTCCCCCTGGCCATCGCCGGAATCATGAGCGACGAGCCGCTGGTAACTGTGAATGAAAAGCTGGAGAACGCCAAGGATGCGGCTCATGCCTTGGGTGTGAACCCCGGTATCGACCCCTTCATGACCCTCAGCTTCATGGCCCTGCCGGTGATTCCCTCCCTGCGGATTACCACCCGCGGCGTCTTCGACGTCACCAGCCAAAGCTACGTGTAAGTCGGTCTCTCCGGAAAAAGTCCACCGCCATGAGCGGCAAACCGGCTTCACCCTCAACCGCACCAATAAAAACAGGAGGAACCCAAAAAAGGGTTCCTCCTGTTTTGTTTTTTCTTCTCTTGATCGGCAGCCAACGTCAGCGCAGGGAAATCCGCTTGCCCTCGCCGTGGGGCAGCACTTTTCCAATCCGCTGGGCACTGGGAACGCAGGCTTTCAACTCCTGATACAGGGCGTCGGCGTCCTCAGGGTCTACAGCCATCAAAAGTCCGCCGGCAGTCTGAGGGTCATACAGCATATCCTGCTGCCACACTTCCGTCTGGCCCGGCTCCACCTCCGGCTCCGCGAAGGTCCGGTTGCGGTACATACCGGCGGGTAAAATGCCCATCTGGGCCAGAGACGCTGCCTCCGGGATCAGATCGATATCCGCCACATGCAGCTCCAGGTCCACGTCGCTGCCCTGGGCCATCTCGCAGGCGTGCCCCAAGAGGCCGAAGCCAGTCACGTCCGTGCAGGCGTGGACCCGGTACTTCACCATGGCATCCCGGGCGGACTTGTTGAGGGTCGTCATCAACCGATAGGCCAGAGCTTCTCCCTCCGGCGACAGCATCTCCGCCTTCTGGGCGGTGGAGAGGATGCCGATGCCCAGAGGCTTGGTGAACAGCAGTACGTCCCCCGGCTTTGCCCCGGAGTTGGTCAACACCCGGTCCGGATGGACGAAGCCGGTGACCGCCAGGCCATACTTAGGCTCGTCATCCAGAATGCTGTGGCCGCCGGTGATGAGGGCACCGGCCTCGTAGACCTTGTCATACCCACCCCGCAGCATCTGGTGAACTGCCTCCCTGGGCATGGACTCCGGCACTGCCATGATGTTCAGGCACAGCTTGGGCTCGCCGCCCATGGCGTACACATCACTGAGGGCGTTGGTGGCGGCAATCTGTCCAAAGAGGTAGGGGTCGTCAGCAATGGGCGGGAAGAAATCCACCGTCTGCACCAGGGCCAGCTCGTCACTGACCTTGTAGACGGAGGCATCATCGCTCTTGTCAAAGCCCACCAGCAGGTTGGGATCCCGATGGACCTTGATTCCCTCCAGCAATTGGGACAGTACACCCGCTCCCACCTTGGCACCGCACCCAGCGCACTTTGCCAACTTTGTCAGCTTCACTTCATTTTCCATCTCGTTCCCCGCCTCTCTTTGCAGAATGATCTAGCTCCCCAGTACCACGCCCGCCTGCTCGTTGCCCGGCAACAGCGCAGACAGCGGTGCTTTTCCTTTTCAGCTTTCCGCAGAGCCACGGGCTGGTTCCCGCAGAACGCCGGTCAAGTCCAAAATGGCCTCCAGAACGCCGCCGCCCACTGCCAGCGCCTTGTCGCTGGCGCAGTAGCAGTGCCTGATCTCGCACCGGGGGTCAATGTCTCCGGACTTCATACCCTTGTGGACCGGGGTACCGTCGGCCAGGATGCCCCGCAGCACCCCGTCCAGGGTGCAGACCATGGGGACGCCTTCCACCGTGGCGGCCACATCCCCCATCTTCACCTGGGCGCCGATGTCCAGCAACTGGTGGAATACACCGTCCGCCGGAGCTCGCAGTACCCGCTCCCCGGCAAAGCCGCCGATCAACCCCGGAATGCCGGTGTTGGGGATGGCGCTGCCCTCGTGAATCACCCGGCCCAGATAGTGACCACGCATGGTCTCCACCACCGCATGGCAATCCACTCCGGCGGTAAAGCCGGGGCCCACGCCGATGACCACCGGTGCGTCGGTAATCCTGGTGCCCAGGTTTTTCTTGGCCAGAATGGCATCCACCACTGCGTCGGGCTTCAAAACCGGGATGCAGGCTCCCTCCGGGTCCGCCAGAACAGGAATCATCCCCTCTTTCAGCAGGGACAGTGCCTGTTCCGGGTCCTCCGCCTGCCGGGCCGTCACATTCTCCACGGTGGTCTCACCGTGGACGACTGCCTGGGAAAAGCACACCGTTCGACGAATGGCGGTGGGGGCCGGAATGTCGGTCATTACCACCCGAATATGGGCCCGCCACAGCCGCAGCGCCACGCCGGTGGCCAAATCCCCGGCGCCTCGGATTACAACTAGCATAAAAAGTACTCCCCTCTTTGCAAACTGCCCGCCAGCACCGGGCAATCCAGCAATGCCGCCAGGGTCTTGGCATCCGCCAGGGGCCACAGCGTCTCCACTTGGTTCACATAAACCTTCGTATGCAGGCCCTCTGCCCGCAGGACTGCCGCCTCTGTCTCCGACGTCGCCTCCGCTGTCTCCGGCACTCCAGCCAGGGCTGCATACCGCTCCGGCCGGTGGGCCGCCTGGGAAATGGGCTGTCCAAACCCGGAGGCTCCCACCACACAGATGGTCTGGTTGGCCTCCGGTGGGATCACCGGCTCGTGGGAAGCATGGGCTTTCAGGGGACGACGGGCGGCACCGTCCGCCTCCACCAGTACATAGTCAAACCACTCCTCAAGCCGGCTCATGGGAGACTCCGGCGTGGTCAGCTTCTCCGTGCCAGGTACGATCATCCCGGCACACAGCAGCCGATGGTGCTGCCGCAGCTTCTCCAGCTCCGCTTCGGTCAGAGCACAGGGCAATCCGGGAAAGGGCAGGATTTTCGTAGTGGTGCACAGCAGCACACGCTTGCCGCCCGTCGCCAGCTCCTCCCCCAATGTCAGCAGCAAGGTGGTCTTGCCCCCGCCGCCGATCACGGCAGTAACGCCGGGCCGAATATCCAGCAAATCCGCCAGTGCCACAGGTGCCCCCTCCCTCGTTCTTCTTTTTATAGAATAGCACTTTCCTTGGGAACCGTCAAGAATGGCGGCTGTTTTGGCGTGTCCGCCAGGAGGTTTTGAGGGGTGCAACCGTTGGTTGCTGAATTTTCAAGGCCTCTTGGTGGACTTCCGGCCCCAAATTCTCTATACTGAGAGAGGCAAAAGGAGGAACGACTATGAGCCTTGGAACCAACATCAGCCGTCTGCGGGCGGAAAAGCGCCTGTCCCAGGGGGATCTGGCAGACATCTTGAACGTATCCCGCCAGT
>URXS01000077.1 GCA_900551885.1 uncultured Oscillibacter sp. | reverse complement strand
CCAAGGTCATCAGCCGGGAGGCGTCCCGCCGCTCAATGGGGGTCTGGGCGATCAGCTCTTTGGGCAGATCGTAGTAAAAATCATGGGTTTGCATGGTATCAGGTCTCCTGTTTCTCACCAGATGTCCACATCGGTGTAATAGAACAACAATATCTCGTCATAGGAATAGCCCAGCTCCGCCATGGCCTTGGCGCCGTACTGGCTCATGCCTACATTGTGCCCGTTTCCGGTGCCGGTGATTACAAACACATCGCCGCTGCCGGAGGAAACGGTGCCGGCGCTGTCCAGCTTTACCGTGCCGGAGGAGGTGACGGCGCTGTATGTACCGTCTCCCAGGGAGGACATGGTGCCGCTGCCCGAGATCACCGCGGCGCCCTCCAGGGTGCTCAGGGTGGCGGAGCCGTTGACGGAATAGCCCCCTCCCCCGCCGGAGCCGCCGGTGATTTCAAAGCGCAGACTGGGCACGTTCTTGCCCAGGGTGGTGCTGTAAAAGGCGGTGCTGCACGCCTGGCCGGTGACAGTCAGGGTCTTGCCCCGGCTGTCCACGAATACCAGCTCGGTGACATTGCCCAGGGCGGACCGCTCCGCCACGTACACGTCCACCACGTCGCCGATGCTGTATCCGCTGTTCTGGAGGACCCAGGTCAGCTCCTCCGCCGTGTAGGTGACGGTGTAATTGTAGTTGGGGATGGTGGTCTGGGCCTCGAAGGGGTCCTTCTTGCCCACCAGGTAGGGCACGTCCCCGCCCCAGACGTTCTCCGCATCCTCGGTGGCGCCGCCGTCAGCGGAGTGGTACACCGCCTCAATCAGCTCCCCATCGTACCACAGGCACTCCCCTGCCGTCTCGTCCACCGCCCGGTCGCTGAGGGCCGTGGAGGTGCTGACGCCGTTGTAGACCTGGCAGTCGATGGTGGCACAGACGTCAAAGCCGTAGGAGGCGTGCTTGGCGCTGCGGCAGGCGAAGGTCCGGGCGCAGACCGCCTGGGCCTTCAATGCCTCCAGGGGCCAGTTTCCGTTCATCTCATGGGGCACCACGCCCTTGACATAGTCCTCCAGGTCCACCACGTTCACCACCTGGAGCCCACTGCCGGAACAGGTATACTCAAAGCCGCCCCGGTAGCGGTAGCCCTTGAACCAGGTGATGGGGTCCCGGTCCAGGGGCATAACGCCCAGGGTGCTGTCATTGCAGGTGTAAACCACCCGGCCGGAGTTGGTCTCTGTCACCTCGATGCCGCCCCGGCCATCCGGGCGCATAGTGATGGTGGTCTCGTCGGTCCAGTCCAGCTCCACGAATTCCCGGTCGGCGTCAAAATAGCCGAAGGCGTAGCCGCTGCCCTGGTAGTTCTCCAGGTTGGCTGCATCCAGCACCGAAGAACCGTACCGCAGGCCCACTTTCACCGTGTCGTTCACCACGGCGGAGGCCGACACGGCGCTCAAGGCAAAAAATGTCACAACGAACATCATAGTCAACAGCAGTTTTTTCATGAATCCTCCCCAATGTCCGCGGCCTTGACGGGCAAGGAAAAGTATGCTAATATACATACAAATGTCCGCCCCACATGTACAGGCCATGGCTGTTCCCAATGGACACCATTATAGTACAAAGCGGCGACACATTCAACCAAAAATCGACGGGTGCCGTTTCAGCCCCCGACACAACATCGCAGCAGGAGGAAGATCATATGAAACAGTATAACGTGGGTATTATCGGCTGCACCGGCATGGTGGGCCAGCGGTTCATTACTCTGATGGAGAACCATCCCTGGTTCCGCCTCACCGCTCTGGCAGCCAGTGCCCGCAGTGCCGGCAAGTCCTACGCAGAGGCTGTGGAGGGCCGCTGGGCCCTGGACATCCCCATGCCGGAGGAGGCAAAGGATCTGGTGGTAATGGACGCCGAGGCCGACGCCGAGAAGCTGGCGTCCATGGTGGACTTCTGCTTCTGCGCCGTGGATATGAAGAAGGAGGACATCTGGGCCCTGGAGGAGAAGTACGCCAAGTTGGAGTGCCCCATCGTCTCCAACAACTCCGCCCACCGCTGGACCGACGACGTGCCCATGGTGGTGCCGGAGATCAACGCCGATCACATCGCCATTATCGAGTCCCAGCGCAAGCGCCTGGGTACCAAGCGTGGCTTCATCGCTGTCAAGTCCAACTGCTCCCTCCAGAGCTACGTCCCTGCCCTGCATCCTCTGAAGAAGTATGGCCTGGAGAAGGTATTGGTCTGCACCTATCAGGCCATTTCCGGCGCCGGAAAGACCTTTGAACGCTGGCCCGAGATGGTGGATAACTGCATCCCTTACATCGGCGGCGAGGAAGAAAAGAGCGAGACCGAGCCTCTGAAGCTCTGGGGCCACATTGAGGACGGCAAGATCGTCAAGGCGGAGGGGCCCTCCATCACCGCCCAGTGCTTCCGGGTAGCCTGCCAGGACGGCCACATGGCCGCCGTGTTCATGAAGTTCGCCGATGGCAAGGCCCCCTCCATGGAGCAGATCAAGGCTGACTGGGCCGCCTTCCGGGGCCCCGCCCAGGAGCTGAACCTGCCCTCCGCCCCCAAGCAGTTCCTCCACTACTTTGAGGAGCCGGACCGTCCCCAGACCCGTCTGGACCGGAATCTGGAGCACGGCATGGCCGTGTCCATCGGACGCCTGCGGCCCGACACTCAGTATGACTACAAGTTCGTGTGCCTCAGCCACAACACCCTCCGGGGCGCCGCCGGCGGCGCGGTCCTCCTGGCGGAGCTGCTGTGCGCCAAGGGCTACATGGATTAAACCACTCCCCTGTGCACTTCGACGAAAGCGCCGGACGTTCCAAAGACGTCCGGCGCTTTTATACGCTCTGTATTCACAGCATGTTTTGCAAGTTTTTCGGCACATTTTCAGATTATCTTGCATAATATAATCCTATACAATCGATACAACGCTTGACGGTGAAATTGTATAGGAGGTACCGATTATGCGCAAGCCCTTGTTTACCGGCTCCGGCGTGGCCATCGTCACGCCCTTCACCAATGAGACCGTGAACCTGGGTGCCCTGGGGCGCCTGCTGGATTTTCAACTGGAAAACGGCACGGATGCCGTGATCGTCTGCGGCACCACCGGTGAGGCCACCACCATGAGCTACCGGGAGCGGATGCGGACGGTGGAGTTCTGCGTGGAGCACGTGGACGGCCGGGTGCCGGTGATCGCCGGCTCCGGCTCCAATTCCACGGAGACCGCCATCACACTGTCCCGGGACGCCCAGATGGCCGGGGCCGACGGGCTGCTGGTGGTGACGCCTTACTACAACAAGGCCAGCCAATCCGGCCTGATCCGCCACTACACCGCCATCGCCGACGCGGTGGACCGGCCTCTGATCCTCTACGACGTGCCCTCCCGCACTGGGGTCACCATCGCGCCGGAGACCTACGCGGAGCTGGCGAAGCATCCCAACATCAACGGCGTCAAGGAGGCCGGTGGAAATTTCAGCAACATCCAGAAAACCCGGAACCTGTGCCCGGAGGACTTTTCCATCTGGTCCGGTAACGACGATGAGACGGCGCCCATCTGCCTGCTGGGCGGCAAAGGGGTCATCTCCGTGGTGGCCAACGTGCTGCCGGCGGAGATGCACCGCCTGACGGAGCTGTGCCTGCAAAACGACTTTGCCTCCGCCGGAAAGCTGCAACTGGAGCTGAAGGAATTCTGTGACGCCATGTTCTGCGACGTGAATCCCATCCCGGTGAAGACGGCGCTGAATCTTCTTGGCTGGGATGTGGGCCCCCTGCGGCTGCCTCTGTGCGAACCCGGAGAGGCGAACCTGGAGCGCATCCGGCGGGCGCTGGTGAAATACGGCCTGCCTCTGGCGGGATGAAGGCCTTCCCCGCAGGCAAACCATACATGAATGCGAAAAAGGAGACCCGAACGGGTCTCCTTTTTCGCGTCTCTCATTTTATGGAGCGGCGAGATTGTAGATGCTGCTCAGCCCGGAGGCCAGGTCAGTCAGAGGCCGCTGCGTACGTGGAAGTGCAGGTGGAACACGCTCTGCCCCGCCTGCGTCTCCCCGCCGGACAGATGTCCGGTGGGGACCCCACTGCATTTGAAATGCTCGGCGGAAGTGAATTCCGCCTGCGCCAAGGTTTTGCTGCGCAAAACGCTTGTACACCGCACAGCGGTGCGGCCCCGCCGGGGCCGTCGGCTCCCAGGCGATCAGCCCGGAGGCCAGGTCATGTCCCGGCCGCTGAGCACGTGGAAGTGCAGATGGAACACGCTCTGTCCCGCCTGCTCGCCGATGTTGGACACCACCCGGTAGCTGTCCATCCCCTTCTCCTTGGCCAGCTTGGCGATGACCTCGAAGATGTGGGCCACGACGGCGCTATTGTCAGCATTCACCTCGGAAACGGAGCCGATGTGGGCCTTGGGAATCACCAAAAAGTGGGTGGGTGCCTGGGGATCGATGTCGTTGAAGGCGAAGCAGACCTCGTCCTCGTAGACCTTGCTGCTGGGGATCTCCCCGGCGATGATCTTGCAGAATAAGCAATCGGACATTGTACAAACCTCCTTCGTTGGGACGTTCAGATACACGCATTATACACCGGATTCCCCTGGCCGTCCAGACCCGGCAGGGTCTTCCCCAGGGTTCCCGGAGCCGCGGCGCCTTTTTCCCAAAAAGACCGGAGGGAAAACGCCGCAGCCACGCCCCGGCTCCCTTTCCGCTCGGTGACGGGGATTTTCCAGGCCCAGCACGTCGTAGTACTCGTCGGAAAACACCAGCGCCGACGGATCAAACGCCGCCTGCATGGCTTTGACCGGGTCAAAGGGGTCCTTGGGCTCCAGGCCGAAGGCGTCGGCGATGGCGGCCAGGGCCGCTGCCTTGTGCTGGAAGGTCTCCTCACAGCCGGGCCAGGTGGCCTGGGCGTCCTCTTTCAGCAGATTCCGGTACTGCTCCTCCGTCATCCAGGAGAGCTGGGAGATGGGGTTGGCGTCCCGGCAGAAGAGGACAAAGGAGAGAAACTCCCGAAAATCGCGACCCACCGGCAGCACATAGGTACCCTCGCTCCCCATGGCCGGGTCCACGCAGTAGACTCGCTCATCCCCCGGCAGAAGGACAAAGTGGACGCCATCACAGCCGATCCAGCCGACGGGCTCCGCCCCCTCCGGGGTGCAGAAATAGGGCTCACAGTCAGACCGGGGTTCCAGATCGATGGAGGAAAAGTCGATGGGAAGACCGCAAAATGTCTTCACATCCTCACGGGAAGCCATACCATCACCCTTTCTGGAGGGGCGTATGGCCCCTCCTAATCTGTAAAGTGCTTTCACTTGTAATATCTTGAAATATCACTGTTGCAGTCATTAAATACTGTTTTGGGGCAATAGGAGTTGTCTTATTTCAGCTTCTCCGCCACAAAGTCGTCCACTGCCGCCAGGGCGTCGTCCAGCTTCAATAGGTCGCTGCCGCCGCCCTCGTCGGAGCAAACTCCACATCCCTCATTTCCGCCTGCGGCGAAAACTCGTTCGTTCCGTTGCTCCTCCTCTCCCCACCGGACCCGCTTCGCTGGGCTCCGGCGGGGACCCCGGGGAAAACGCGCCATGGGCGGCTTTATTTCAGCTTCTCCGCCACAAAGTCGTCCACTGCCGCCAGGGCGTCGTCCAGCTTCAGCAGATCGCTGCCGCCGCCCATGGCGCTGTCGGGCTTGCCGCCGCCCTTGCCGCCGCAGACGGCGCAGACGGCCTTCACCAGATCGCCGGCCTTGACGCCCCGTGCCACGGCATCCTTACCGCAGACTGCCAGGAAGGTGATCTTGCCGTTATTGACGGAGGACAGCACGGCTACCACGCCGCTCTCCTTGTCCCGCAGGAAGTCGCCCATCTGCCGCAGGGCATTGGCGTCCATGCCGTCCCGGTGGACGGTGAGGACTTTCAGTCCGCCCACGTCCTTTGCGGCCATCAGGAACTGGCGGGCCTCGCCCAAAGACGCCTCGGCCTTGAATTTCTCCAGGGCCTGCTTGGTGGATTTCAACTCCGCCGCCTGCTGCTCGGCCTTGGCAGCCAGCTCACCGGGGGTGGTCTTGAACACCTGGGCTGCCCGGAACAGCAGCTCCTGGTTGCGGTTCATGACCTCCAGGCTCAGCTTGCCCACAGTGGCCTCGATCCGGCGGACGCCGGAGGCGATGGAGCCCTCGGACTTGATACGGAAGGTGCCGGCCTTGGCAGTGTTGTCCAAGTGGGTGCCGCCGCACAGCTCCATGGAGAAGTCACCCATCTCCACCACCCGGACGGTGTCGCCGTACTTCTCGCCGAACACGGCCACGGCGCCCTTCTTCTTGGCCTCGTCGATGGGCAGGATCTCCGTGACCACCGGGTAGCCCTCCAGGATGGCATCGTTGACCATGTGGTCGATCTCGGTGAGCTGTTCGGGGGTGATGGCCTCGAAGTGGGTGAAGTCGAAGCGCAGCCGGTCCGGCTCCACCAGGGAGCCCGCCTGGTGCACGTGGTCCCCCAGGACCTTCTTCAGCGCGGCATCCAGCAGATGGGTGGCGCTGTGGGCCCGGCGAATGGCTTTGCGGCGCTCGGTGTCGATGGAGGCGGTGACGGTGTCGCCCACCTTCAGCACGCCCTCGGTCACCACGCCGCTGTGGAGGAACTTGCCGCCCTTGTTCTTCTGGACGTCCTTGACCTCCAGAAGGCCGCCGTTACAACGAATGGTGCCGTGGTCGGCCACCTGGCCGCCCATCTCGGCGTAGAAGGGGGTCTGGTCCAGGACCACCGTGGCCTCGGCGCCGGCAGCCACCTCGTCCCGCAGCTCGCCCTCGGCCACGATGGCCAGGATCTTGCCTTCCGCCTCATTGCGGTCGTAGCCCACAAACTCCGTGGCGGGCATCTCCTTGCCGAACTCGATGCCGGCCCAGCCCAGGTCGCCCAGGGCCTCTCTGGCCTTCCGGGCACGGACGCGCTGCTCCTCCATCATCTTGTCGAAGCCGTCACGGTCCACGGTCATGCCTTCCTCCTGGGCCATCTCCTCGGTCAGGTCCACCGGGAAGCCGTAGGTGTCGTAGAGCTTGAAGGCGTCGGCGCCGGAGAACACGGTCTCCCCCGCCGCCTTGTGGGCGGCGAGCATCTCGTCGTAGATCTTCATGCCGCCGTCGATGGTCCGGGCGAAATTCTCCTCCTCGGTGCGGATGACCTTAGTGATATAGGCCTGCTTCTCCCGCAGGTCGGGATAGGCGCACTCGTTCTCATGGATGACGGTGTCCACCACCTCATAGAGGAAGGGGTGGTTGATGCCAAGGAGCTTTCCGTGGCGGGCGGCCCGGCGCAGCAGGCGGCGCAGCACATAGCCCCGGCCCTCGTTGGAGGGCAATACGCCGTCGCAGATCATGAAAACGGAGGAGCGGATGTGGTCGGTGATGACCCGGAGAGAGACATCCTTGGCGTGGCTCTCGCCGTAGTGGGCGCCGGTGATCTCGCTCACTTTATTGGTGATGTTCATGACGGTATCCACGTCGAACAGGGAGTTCACGTTCTGGCACACGCAGGCCAGGCGCTCCAGGCCCATGCCGGTGTCGATATTCTTCTGCTTGAGCTCGGAGTAGTGGCCCTGGCCGTCGTTGTCGAACTGGGAGAAGACGTTGTTCCACACCTCGATATACCGGTCGCAGTCGCAGCCCACGGTGCAAGTGGGCTTTCCGCAGCCGTGCTCGGGGCCCCGGTCATAGTACACCTCGGAGCAGGGGCCGCAGGGGCCGGAGCCGTGCTCCCAGAAGTTGTCCTCCTTGCCGAAGCGGAAGATCCGGTCGGCGGGGATGCCGATGTCCTTGTTCCAGATCTCGAAGGCCTCGTCGTCGTCCAGGTAGATGGAGGGATACAGACGGTCCTCCTCCAGGCCGACAACCTTGGTCAGGAACTCCCAGCAGAAGGGGATGGCCTCCTTCTTGAAGTAGTCGCCGAAGGAGAAGTTGCCCAGCATCTCAAAGTAGGTGCCGTGGCGGTCGGTCTTGCCGATGTTCTCGATATCGCCGGTGCGGATGCACTTCTGGCAGGTGCAGACCCGGTGGCGGGGGGGCTCCTCCTCCCCGGTGAACCAGGTCTTCATGGGGGCCATGCCGGAGTTGATCAGCAGCAGGGACTTGTCATTGGCCGGGGGGATCAGGGAAAAGCTGGGCAACCGCAGGTGGCCCTTGCTCTCAAAGTAGCTGAGGAACATCTCCCGCAGTTCGTTCAGCCCGTGATAGGGATGTGCCATGTTGTTTCCTCCTAAATCTATGTTGAAATCATGGTTCAGCTTGGTTGTCTGCCGCAAAGGTCCGGACAAAAAGCCTCCGCCCCGGTTTAGGGGCGGAGGCTTGCAGCTTCCACGGTACCACCCTAATTATCCCCCTGACGGGGGCGTCTTAGCCATCCGGTAACGGGGATGAACCGTCCCGCTCGTCGCGGGCCGCTCCAAAGTGGCTGCCCGGCGGCGTAGGCGAGGGGCTCCCACCGTCTCCCCTCTCGCTTGGCGTCGTTTCGCCCGGCTGGCTTTGTCAAGGCTTTTGCGGTTTTCACTGTACGAACAGTTTTATTATAGCGATTTGCCGCCGCTTGTCAACGGGAAATCGCCCAAAATCCGTATCTTCCGGCGCCTTTCCCGGTGATTTACCCGTTCCGCCGGCCCCGCATGTCCGGCACGGGCTTGCCGGTCAGGATGCAGACCCCGTCGGCCACGCACTTGCCGCAGCCGATGCACTGGGGCGGGCCCTTCCGGCGGCTGAACAGGACCCAGGTCACAAGACCCGTGCCGCCCAGCAAAATTACGGTCATTATCAGAGAAAAAAGATCCATATGACGCCCCTGCCCTTCCTGTTTTTGTTGATCTTACCAGGAAAAGGGGTTCCCTGTCAGCGGC
>URXS01000076.1 GCA_900551885.1 uncultured Oscillibacter sp. | reverse complement strand
AAGATCATCCATGCTTTGACGAAGCCCCGTTTCTTCGTCCCCCTCCACGGAGAGCAGCGGATGCTGCAGATCCACTCCCAGGTGGCCCAGCAGATGGGTATGGAGCGCAATCACATCGCCATCGCCGAAAACGGCTCCGTGATCGAGATCACTGGCAAGACCATGAAGCTGGGTGGCACCGTTCCCGCCGGCGAGGTGTACGTGGACGGCTCCGGTGTGGGTGACGTGGGCGCTGTGGTCATGCGGGACCGCAAGCGCCTGGCCGAAGATGGCATGGTGGTGGTCGTGATGCCCATTTCCAGCCATGACGGCGCGCTGCTGACCCAGCCCGAGATCATCACCCGCGGCTTTATCTACGTGAAGGAATCCGGAGACCTGATGAAGGAGCTCCAGAGCGTGGCCATGGACGCGGCGGAGAATGTCTCCCGCAAGCGCAGCCGGGACGACGGGGAGCTGAAGGGTGCGGTCAAGTCTGCCGTCAGCAGCTACCTGTTCAAGACCACCAAGCGCAACCCCATGGTCATTCCCGTGGTGACCCGTCTGTAATATACGGACCGTGAAAAAAACAAACAGGAGCCGCGCCCCTGATTGGGGCGCGGCTCCTGTTTTTCATGTTTGATACCGCTTCACCAGTTCGGCATATCCCGGCAGCTCCCGCAGAAAGGCGCAATCCGGGTCTGCCTCCACCTGCTCCAGCAGACAGGGAATCAGGGCACTCTGGGCCTCTCCCGTGGCCTCCTTGGTAGCCATATGCCGGTAGAGCGCGGACCGGCTCAAATCCCAGGGCCGCTCCAGGCTCCCCAACAGCCCCTCCAGCAGGGCCAGGGCCTTGGCGCCGTCTCGCTCCGCCGCCGCCAGTTGAAAGGGAGCCGATAGCACCGCATAGTCCGACAGGTCCATCACCTGGCCAACGTTCTTCGCCGTATCCGACAGAGCCTGTGCCCGGGACGGGTCTTTCTCCTCCAGAGCCCAGTCGATCATATGCAGCAGGGTGGTCTGGATGCCGTGGGCCTGATCGAACAGCTCTCGCTCCAGCAAAACCCAGGCCTCCTCCGTCCGTCCCTGCTTCCGCCGCAGGGACGCCAACACCTCCCGTTTGGACCGGTGGGTATCAGACAAGCCCTCCAGCAGTGCCTCCGCCCGGTCCAGCTCTCCCCGGCCAATGCACCGGACCGCCACGGTATAGACGGCCCACTCCCGGATTTTGAGTTCGGCGCTGCGGACGCACCGGTCATAGAGCTCGTCGATTTCCGTCTGCCAGACGGTCCGCTCCGTCTCGTCTCCGCCGGGGTACAGGGTCAGGATCCCCTCCAACAGTCCGGCAATGCTGTATGCCAGGTGGTCATTCCCAGGAAACTCCCGAAGCTTGTCCTCCGCCATAGCGAAAGCAGCAGCGCAGCCCCGCTGACGGGCCTCCTGATGAAGCTGGTTCAGAAATTCTCCGATCTCCTGGTCCGTCAGGTCCTCCTGAAAGGACAGCAGGGTGTTCAGGTCCACCCCCAGGGTCCGGGCCAGCACCGGCAGCAAGGTGATATCCGGGTAGGAATTTCCCCGCTCCCACTTGTTGACCGCCGGAGCGGACACCCCCAGGCGGGATGCCAATTGCTCCTGGGTCAGGCCCAGCTCCACGCGGCGGGCACGAATGATCTGGTGAATCTTCATTGGAGAAGCCCCCTTTTCTGGATGGCCCCATCA
Organism: uncultured Oscillibacter sp.; assembly: GCA_900551885.1. GTDB lineage: Bacteria > Bacillota > Clostridia > Oscillospirales > Oscillospiraceae > Oscillibacter. The sequence goes on along the minus strand of URXS01000076.1, from coordinate 7,483 downwards.
TACCAAACTGCGGTGCCCACTGGCAACCGACGGGTATTCAACTCCTCCGGCCAATTTCCTAACCAACAGTTAATCCCTCAAAAAACCGGGACCGCCTTTCGGCGGTCCCGGCAACAGGCGAATGGAATTACTGGGCCTTGGGCTCCTCGCTCTCGAAGACGGCCTTGGCGCTGGCGGCCAGGCCGGCCAGTCCCTGGAGCTCCGAGGGAATGATGATCTTGGTGGCCTTGCCGTCGGCCACCTTCTGCATGGTCTCCAAAGCCTTCAGCTTTACCACCTGGTCATTGGGGGCGGCTGCGTTCAGCAGCTTCAGAGAGTCGGCCAGGGCCTGCTGGACCTGCATGATGGCCTGGGCCTCGGCCTCGGCGGCCATGATCCGGGCCTCCTTCTCGCCCTGGGCTTTCAGGATGGCGGCCTGCTTGGCGGCGTCGGCCTTCAAAATGGCGGACTGCTTCTCGCCCTCGGCCACCAGGATCTGGCTCTGCTTGGTGCCCTCGGCCTGGAGAATGGACTCACGCCGCTCCCGCTCTGCCTTCATCTGTTTCTCCATGGCATTCTGAATCTCCTTGGGCGGGATGATGTTCTTCAGCTCCACCCGGTTGACCTTGATGCCCCAGGGGTCCGTGGCCTCGTCCAGGATGGCCCGCATCCGGGTGTTGATGGTATCACGGGAGGTCAGGGACTGGTCCAGTTCCATGTCGCCGATGATGTTACGCAGCGTGGTGGCGGTCAGATTCTCAATGGCGTTCATGGGATGCTCCACGCCGTAGGTATACAGCTTGGGGTCCGTGATCTGGAAGTAAATGACCGTGTCGATCTGCATGGTGACATTGTCCTTGGTGATCACCGGCTGGGGGGCGAAGTCCGCCACCTGCTCCTTCAAGGACACCTTCTTGGCCACCCGCATGATGAAGGGGATCTTAAAGTGCAATCCCACATTCCACACGGTGTAAAAAGCGCCCAGGCGCTCCACCACGTAGGCCCGGGACTGCTGGACAATGTGGATGTTGCTGATCAGCAGCACCAGGACCAGCAGGATCAAAATGACAACGACCGCGACACTGATGAGGCTTCCCATGTTCATGTTTTGACTCCCTCCGTTTTCTCACATAATTTTACAAAGAGCTTCACGCCCTCTATGGACGTTACCTCCACCTGCTCCCCGGCAGGAATCACCGTACCGTCAGCACTGCGGGCGGTCCAGGTCTTGCCGTCCACGTAGACGGCGCCGGTGGAATTTTCGTTGTCAATGGACTCCGTCACCTTGGCGGCGGCACCCAGCACCCGGTCTGCATTGGTGGCCACGGCTTTCCCGGAGGTTATGCGCCGCACCAGAGGCCGGGTCACGGCCAGGGCCACGGCGGACACCACCGCAAATATTACCACCTGCACCAGTACGCCGGCGCCCAGCAATGCCGCCAGCAGCGCCACCAGGGCTCCCACGGCAAACCAGATGCAAACCAGTCCCGCCGTGGCTGCCTCCACCACGCCGAAAAGCACCAGTGCGATCAGCCACAGCCACACCGGCAGATCGATGTTCTGCAAAAATTCGCTCAAGAAAAACGCCTCCTCTCCGTCCCACAGGCCGCGGGACATTCGGCTTGTTGGCAACAGTGTACCATAGAGTTCCCGCAAAAGCTATTTCATTTTGGTAACAATCCCTGGTAAATTGAGGTCCTCGTTGCGCCGGAGCCGTTTTCCTGCTATACTGCACTCAGATAAACACTTTTCTTGTTATTGGAAGGAGGCGGGCGCCATGATTCTGACCGTCCCGTGTCTGTTAGGACTGGAGAGCCTGGTTGCGGAGGAAATGCGCCGCATGGGCATGGCAGAGGTCCGGGCGGAAAACGGCCGGGTCCACTGCCGGGGCACTATGGCCGACATCGCCCGGTTGAACATCGGCCTTCGCTGCGGGGCCCGGGTGCTGATGGAGCTAGGCTCCTTTCCGGCGCCGGACTTTGAGGCGTTGTTCCAGGGGACGGCGGCTCTGCCCTGGGAGGACTTCATCCCCCGGGATGGGGAATTCCCGGTAAAGGGATACTCCCTGAACTCCACCCTTCACTCGGTGCCTGCCTGCCAGGCCATCGTAAAAAAGGCCTCTGCCCAGCGGCTGGGCAAAGCCTACGGTCTGGAGACCCTGCCGGAGACCGGCAGCCGCTACCAGATCCAGTTCTCCATCGTCAAGGACACCGCCACGCTGTACCTGGACACCTCCGGAGAAGGCCTGTACAAGCGGGGCTACCGGGCAAAAAATATGGGCGCCCCCCTGCGGGAGACGTTGGCAGCAGCTCTGGTCCTCCTCTCCCGCTACCGGGGGAAGGACCCCTTCTGCGACCCCTTCTGCGGCAGCGGCACCATTCCCATCGAGGCGGCGCTGATCGCCAAGAACCGGGCCCCGGGCCTGGACCGGCGCTTTGCCGCCCAGCGTTGGAAAAATATGGACAGCAAGCTATGGATGGATGCTGCCGACGAGGCCCAGGACAAGGAGTTCCACGGTAACTATGACATCTGGGGCGGTGACATCGACCCAGCGGCGGTGGAGCTGGCGGGTCACAACGCGGCCCTGGCCGGGGTGGAGGACTGTATCCGCTTTGAGGTGGCCGACGCCGCCGCCTTCCACCGGGACAGCGAATACGGCCAACTGGTAACCAACCCGCCTTACGGCGAGCGGCTGCTGGAAAAGAGCGAGGCGGAGGAGGTCTACCGCCGCTTCGGCGCGGCTGTACGGACGCTGCCGCCCAAGTGGCGGGTGCTGGTGCTCAGCTCCCACACGGAGTTCGAGCGGTGCTTCGGCCGGACCGCCGATAAAAAGCGGAAGCTCTACAACGGCATGCTCAAATGTGACCTGTTCCAGTACGGGAAGTAACCCATCACCACAAGACAGGGGGACGCGCCATGCGCCATATCTTCATCATTAACCCCGCCGCCGGCAAGAAGGACCAGACCGCCCGGATCTATGATATGGCGGACCGGCTGCGCCGGAATCACGGTCTGGAGTGTCAGTGTCTGCTGACGGACCGGCCTGGCGGCGCCACGGAGATGTCCCGCCGCCTGGCGGAGAGCGGGGAGCCCCTGCGGATTTACGCCTGTGGCGGGGACGGCACCGTCCACGAGGTGGCAAACGGTCTGGCCGGCTTCCCCAACGCCGCCATGACCTGTGTTCCCGCCGGAACCGGCAACGACTTTCTGAAGAACTTCGGCCCCGATATGGCCAAATTTACCGACGCGGAGAACCTCTGGGACGGGGACGAATTTCCCCTGGACCTGATCGACTGCAACGGCCGGTACTGTCTCACCATTGCCTGCAACGGCATCGACGCCCAGGTGGCGGAGAGCGTCCACCAACTGGGCTCCTCGCCCCTGCTCAGTGGCCGGGGCAGTTACCTGGTCTCCGTGGCGGTGAATTTCCTGTTCCGGGGCATCGGTCACCACTGGACCGTCTTTCTGGACGACGAGCGGCTGGAGGGGGACTTCGCCCTGATCTCCATGTGCAACGGCCGCTACTATGGCGGCGGCTCCACGCCCATCCCTTGGGCTCGGATGGACGATGGAAAGCTCCATACAATTTTAATTAACAGCGTCAGCCGCCCCACCTTCGCCCGTCTCTTCAGGGCATACTCCGCCGGGAAAGCCGACCAGATGCCCCGACTGGCCCGGATCTCCGACGCCCGGGTGGTCCGCATCCAATCTCCGGACCAGGACATTGTCACCTGCCTGGACGGAGAGTGCTTCCGCTCCCGGGCGGTCACCATGTCATTGGCGGACAAGCGGCTGAACTTCTTCGGCCCCAAGGGCTGCGACCCCAATGCCACTGCCCGGTAAACGCCGTCTCATCCCTCACTTTTGCCTGCTTTCGCTCTCTATCGAAACCTTTTTGGAACATTTACAAATTCTTCATAACTTTTGTGAAATACCCCCTTTACAAACCGGTGAGACTGTACTATGATAACAGCGTTAGCACTCGAAGGTACTGAGTGCTAACGCTGAACTTGTTTTTTATATTATTTCTATAAGGAGGAATCCCCTATGAAACTCACTCCGCTTGCAGACCGTGTGATTTTGAAGATGGTGGAAACCGAGGAGACCACCAAGGGCGGCATCATCCTGACCGGCTCCGCCAAGGAAAAGCCCTCTGTTGCCGAAGTCATCTCCGTTGGCCCCGGCGGCAACGTGGACGGCAAGGACGTTGTCATGACCGTGAAGCCCGGCGACAAAGTGATCACCAGCCAGTATGCCGGCACCAAGGTCACTCTGGAGGACGTGGAGTACGTGGTCGTCCGTCAGAACGACATTCTGGCCATCGTCGAGTAAATCGAAGGGGAGCAGGCTCCTCCTCGAACTCCCCTACCACCAGTGACGTCGGTCACTGGTGAACGCCGCCCGGGGCGGCTGAGTCGGGGTATTTTCGCCAGGTACACGCCCCGGCGAAAATGATTGAAATTTTTCTTCCGCCAAAGGCGAAAGAACCGGGGAAACCGGAGGTTTCCCGTGGCCCCCTTTCGGGGCCGTTCCAAAACGTAAACTCATCTTCGAAATTGGAGGTTTGATTATTATGTCTAAGCTCATTAAGCGCGGCGACGAGGCCCGCAAGGCTCTGGAAGCCGGCGTCAATTCTCTGGCCGATACCGTCAAGATCACCCTGGGCCCCAAGGGCCGCAACGTGGTCCTGGACAAGAAGTACGGCGCTCCCCTGATCACCAACGACGGTGTCACCATCGCCAAGGAGATCGAACTGGACGACCCCTTTGAGAATATGGGCGCCCAGTTGGTGAAGGAAGTCTCCACCAAAACCAACGACGTGGCCGGCGACGGCACCACCACCGCCACCCTGCTGGCTCAGGCCATGATTCATGAGGGTCTGAAGAACCTGGCCGCCGGTGCCAACCCCATCGTGGTGAAGAAGGGCATGGCCAAGGCCGTGGAAGCCGCTGTGGCTGAGGTCAAGAAGCAGGCCAAGACCGTGGACGGCTCCAAGGATATCGCCCGTGTCGGCGCCGTCTCCAGCGGTGACGAGGAGATCGGCAAGCTGATCGCCGATGCCATGGAGAAGGTCAGTGCCGACGGCGTCATCACCATTGAGGAATCCAAGACCGCCGAGACCTACAGCGAGGTTGTCGAGGGCATGCAGTTTGACCGCGGCTATATCACTCCTTACATGGTCACCGACACTGAAAAGATGGAAGCCAATCTGGATGATCCCTATATCCTGATCACCGATAAGAAGATCTCTGTCATCTCTGACATTCTGCCCATCCTGGAGCAGTTGGTCCAGGCCGGCAAGAAGCTGCTGATTATCGCCGAGGACGTGGAGGGCGAGGCCCTGAGCACCCTGATCGTCAACCGTCTGCGTGGTACCCTGACCGTGGTCTGCGTCAAGGCCCCCGGCTTCGGCGACCGCCGCAAGGAGATGCTGCAGGATATCGCCACCCTGACCGGCGGCACCGTCATCAGCGAGGAGGTCGGCCTGGAGCTGAAGACCGCCACCATGGATATGCTGGGCCGTGCCCGTCAGGTGAAGGTCACCAAGGAGAACACCACCATCGTGGATGGCGCCGGTGACTCCCAGGCCATCAAGGACCGGGTCTCTCAGATCCGTGCCCAGATCGCCGTCACCACCAGCGACTACGACAAGGAGAAGCTGCAGGAGCGCCTGGCCAAGCTGGCCGGCGGTGTGGCTGTCATCAAGGTCGGCGCCGCTACCGAGACCGAGATGAAGGAGAAGAAGCTGCGCATCGAGGACGCCCTGAACGCTACCCGCGCTGCCGTTGAGGAAGGCGTTGTGGCCGGCGGCGGCACCATCTTCGTCAACGTGATCCCCGCTGTCCAGGCTCTGCTGGACACCGTGGAAGGCGACGAGAAGACCGGCGTCCAGATCGTTGCTAAGGCCCTGGAGGCCCCCATCCGTCAGATCGCTGCCAACGCCGGTCTGGACGGCTCCGTAATCCTGGAGAAGGTCCGCGCCTCCGGCAAGAACGGCTACGGCTTCGATGCCTACAAGGAGGAGTACTGCGACATGGTCTCCGCCGGCATCATCGATCCTGCCAAGGTGACCCGCAGCGCTCTGGAGAACGCCGCCAGCGTTTCCGCCATGGTGTTGACCACCGAGTCCCTGGTAGCCGACAAGCCCGAGCCTCCCGCACCCGCCGCTCCCGCTGCTCCCGACATGGGCGGTATGTACTAAGCCGAAACCTTAAATCACACAATCAGCCCCGGAGTCAGTGACTCCGGGGCTTTTCTTTTGGAATCCAGACTTGTCGGCGAAGCCGGGCTGTTCTCACCCACCTGTCAATCTTTTGGACAGCGGGTCGCCCCGCCATAAGATACTCTCGCAGGATTGCTCTTTGCCGCTTAGGACTCCATCATCCCGAAACCCTCGGTGAGCAGGGCGGCTGCCTCAGTGAGATCGGTGGTGTATTCCGTGGTGGCGCTGTTGTAGTCCTCCGGGTCCATCTCCCCGTCCAACAGACTGACAGCGTTGTCGCACAGGCCCTCCAAAGCATCTGCAAAGCCGTTGCAGCCCTCGGCGATCTTGGCGTGGGCCTCCGTCCAGGCCTCAGGAGGATTGGTGATGGCAGCAAAGTCCCGGAAGAGCCCAATCATCGTGCGGATGTTCTCAATGCCCTCCCGGAAGGACGCCTCATCCGTGGCGGACAGTCCGCTCATGGAAGCCATGGCCGTACCGAGATCGGAACTCAGCTCCTCTACCCGGCTCTGGTATTCCTCCTCTGTCATCGGGGCATCTGCCTCATCTGCGGAATCCCCTCCATCTTCGGGGGCCTCACCACCCCCGCAGGCAGTCAGGACTAAGACCAGGCAAAGGAGTGCCATCAGGGATACGATACGCTGTTTTATGAATCGATCATCCTCTTTCCATCAAAATAATAGCTCCATTGTGTCACAATATTCAGCAGGTATCAATAAAACTATACATATTTAGATAATTTAATATCATCCTAAGTCTTGCAAAATGGACAATAGGGGTGATCACATGATCGGCGATACCATTCGTAGCCTGCGGGAGCAGGCCGGATACTCCCAGTCAGAACTTGCAAGAAGGCTCTCTGTGACCCGTTCCTCCGTCAATGCCTGGGAGAGCGGGCTTTCGGCGCCCACTGTCGTCTATATCATCGAGCTTGCAAAGCTCTTCCATGTCTCTGCCGACTTCATTTTGGAGCTGGAGCACACCCGGCAGATCGATCTGTCGGATTTGACAGAGCAGGAGGTCCGTATTCTTTACGAATTGCTGGACTACTTTCGGCAGGCCAAAGGGGAGGAATGACCCTCTCCCTGTCGCCCACAGATACATGGATCTCTCCGCCAGGACGCCCGGGATCTTCCCGCCAGATTTTTTCATTTTTTTAAAAGAAGCCCTTGACAACTACACCCTCCGTCTGGTATATTAATTCGTGCCCGTTGTGGGTGTCCATTTGGCGGCATAGCTCAGTTGGCTAGAGCATGCGGTTCATACCCGCAGTGTCCCCGG
>URXS01000075.1 GCA_900551885.1 uncultured Oscillibacter sp. | reverse complement strand
CTCGATATAGTCCACGTCGGGCTTGTCCATCTGGCCCAGGAACATCCGGGCATAGGAGCTCAGGCTCTCCACGTACCGCCGCTGGCCCTCGGCGTAGATGGTGTCGAAGGCCAGGGAGGATTTGCCGGAGCCACTGAGGCCCGTCATCACCACCAGCTTGTCCCGGGGGATGGTAACGTCGATATTCTTCAAGTTGTTGGCGCGGGCGCCCTTGACAATAATCTTGTCCTGCATGGGGGTTGGTTCTCCTTTTGTGTTTCATTCAGGGGTGAATTCCTTCACCGTGGGACGGTGGGGAGGCCGGGAGGTTCCCGGGGGACTGCACCCCCCATTTTCTTTTCGCCTTGCCGAAAAGAAAACGGGCCGTGCACGGTCCAAAAGAAAAGGCGCTGGGTGCCAGACCTTGCGCGATCTGCGCAAGGTTTGGCAAGGACGGGGCCCTGCGAATCGGTGCGGCAGGTGTCGGCATCCCCGTCGCCCCTGCGCCGGACATTGGAGGTCAAAATGCCCAGGAGCCGCAAAGACCGTGGGGTGGGCGGACGGGGTGCGAAACTGGATTTGCTCTGCTCCTGTTTCCGCGCGTTACGCGCTGCCCCGGTGGTTTACCATGCCTTGGCCATGGCTCCACTCCAAGGCTTCCCCTGGGGGAAGCTGGCGCGCGAAGCGCGGCTGATGAGGGGACGGGCCACGCAGATCTGCCGGTAAATGTCCCTCATCCGTCATTTGCTGTGCAAATGCCACCTTCCCCCAAGGGAAGGCTGATTTCTTACCGGGTCTCACTCCTGCCCAGCAGATAGTCTGTAGTCACGCCATAGTAATCCGCCAGGGTGCATAAAGTCAATACCGAAAGATTGATCTCTCCGTGCTCCACTCGCTGGTAATGCCGGAGAGTAACATCCAACATTTCCGCCAGTTCCTTCTGGGGCAGCTTTCGCTCCATCCGTAGTTCCCGCAGGCGCTGTCCCATCCTCTGTAATTTGTCCATAATATTCTCCTTGACATACGACTTTTTACGTCGTATAATGAAAGCATGGGGCGACATTAAAAGTCGTTATAAGGGGGGCATCCTATGAACCCCATCTATGAAAAACTCTTTGACAGCTATGGATACGACATTCTCAAAGAGGCCGGGACCTACGACGAGGAGGCCATCTGCGCCCTGCTGGAGCAGTATGCCCCGGACCAGGGTGCCCGCCTGGCCCTGGAGGACGCCTTCTTCGACCGCTACCTCCGCTGGTCCGCCGACGCCTTCTCTCTGGGACTCCACCTGGGATTATCCCTGCTCCACGATCAAGTCCGCCGTGTCCGCCCCCAGCAGGTCCAGTAGGGCCTGGGGCGCCAGCTCCACCTGGGCGCCGATCTTTCCGGCGGAGATATAGATCGTGTCATAGTCCAGGACCGTCTGGTGGAACACGGTGGGATACTGCTTTTTCATGCCCACAGGGCTGCACCCGCCCCGGATGTAGCCGGTAACGGCGTTGATCTCCGCCACGTGCAGCAGCTCGATGGATTTCTCCCCCACCGCCCTGGCGGCCTTCTTCAAATCCAGGTTTTCCGCCACAGGCACCTCAAATACATAGATGCCCTTGGAGGCGCCTCGAGCCACCAGGGTCTTGAAGCCTCTGGCCGGGTCCTGGCCCAGGGCCTGGGCCACGTGGACACCGTACTCCCGGGTGCCCTGGGGGCCCTCACTATCTTCATAGAATCGGGCGGTATAGGGGATCTTTTTCTGATCCAGAATCCGCATGACGTTGGTTTTTTCCTCTTTTTTCTTTGCCATTGTTCTCACCTCAGAATATACACGCCCGCCAGCACGCAGACGATGCCGCCGGCGGTCAGGGCACTCATGGGCTCCTGGAACAGCAGCACTCCGGCCAGCGATGCCACCACCGGCTCGAGACTTGCCATGATGCTGGCCCGGCCCGCCTCCACCTGGCTGAGCCCCCGGGTATACAGGATGTAGGGAGCCACGGTGGAAAACACCACCAGCCCCACCGCCACCAGCCCCAGCGACGGCTGGGCGGAGAAGGCCGCTGCGATCTCCGCCGGGCGCAGCAGCACCAGCGACGCGGGCCCGGCAAACAGGAAGGTCCAGACCGTGACGGTCATGGAATCATAGTGAGCCAGGGCGTAGCGGCCGAAAATGCTGTACAGGGCATAAAAGAAGCCTGCCCCCAGCCCCAGCAAAATGCCGGGTACAGTGACCGTCAGGTCTCCGGCAAAAACGCCGCAGACCAGGGCGCAGCCCACCAATGTCAGCCCCAGGGCTGCCAGCTTCCGCCGTGTCACGGGCTCCTTCCACAAAATCGCCGACAGCACCACCACGAAGGAGGGCGCCGTGTACAGCAGGATGGAGGCCACCGCCAGCGAGCAGAGCTTCTGGCAGGTGAAGTAGCACAGGGTGAACAGCACCACGCTGATGACACCGGTGCCGAAGAAGTATTTCAGATGGGCCCGCTGAACATGGAAGACGGACCGGTCCCTCACGGCAAATACCGCAGCCAGTAATACCATGCCGCCGAAGTTCCGGACCACCACAATGGAGGCCGGGGACAGTCCGCCTGCCATGAGCCGGCGGTTCCACACGCCGATGATGCCCCACAGGGCTGCCGCCGCCAGGATGCAGGCGCAAGCCCCGGCGGCGCTTTTTTTGTTTTCTCTCACAGTGAAACGGTCTCTCTTTACAAGGAATTCGGGCAATGCACCGCCCGCTGCTTACAGGATCATCACAAAGGTCCCGGCGGTGATCAGCACACCGCCCAGGACGGTCTTGAAATCCGGCTGCTCATGGAGCACCAGAAAAGCCAATACCAGGGAGATCACCACGCTGAACTTGTCCACCGGCACCACCTTGCTGGCCTGGCCGATCTGGAGGGCGTGATAATAGCACAGCCAGGAAAGGCCGGTGGCCACGCCGGAGAGGGTCAGAAACACCCAGCTCCGCCGGCCGATGTCCGCCAGTCCCCCGACCTTTCCGGTGAGAAGCACAATTCCCCAGGCCAATACCAGCACCACGGTGGTGCGGATGGCGGTGGCCAGATTGGAGTCCACGTTCTCAATGCCGATTTTGGCCAGAATGGACGTGAGGGCGGCAAACACCGCCGACAGCAAGGCAAACAGGAACCACATACTGTCATCTCCCAAAGATTAAATTTTTGCGGCTGATTGGCCGTTTTTTTATTTTTGCGCCAAGAGGCCTGAACGCCCCCTCATCCGTCACCTGCTCCGTAGGTGCCACCTTCCCCCAGGAGTGTGTAGGCTTGACGGTAAACAGCGGAGCACATAAGGCCTTCTCCACGAAGGCCAGACGAAGAAGATGGCAAATTCTCCATCCCCCTCGTGCCATTGAACGGACAGAAATTCAATAATTCAGGCATTTCAAGCGTTCTCAAATACCCAGCAAAACTCGAATGTCCTGCAAAGCTCTCTGTGCCGTCTTTTGAGATACCATTCCTTCCTTGGCCCATGTGGTAAGTGTTATGGAATTCTCAAAAAACTCCAGTTCTGCCACCGAAGGATTCCTGTTGGCAGCTCCGCCCTTCAACAGCAACACGATACGCCGGTTTGGAACCTTCGTTATGACAGAACCACAGCCACTCAGCGCAGATAATGCCGTATCATAGCCGCATGTATCACACACCGTACACTGCTCCCGCTCTATCCGGAGCTTTGCATATTGCTTACGAGCTGAAGACATTAGAAAACCTGGAAACAACGCCTGAAATGCCTGTTCCAGCAATGATTTTACTTCGGGTCCCGTCATCATACAAGCTACCCCCAAATCAATTAAAGACAGACAATTTCCCGCCTAGGCGTATAGAGAGTAAGACTTCACTGCCCCCGCAGCTCGATGATCCGGTCACGCAGCACCGCCGCATACTCGAACTCCAGCATCTTGCTGGCCTCTTTCATTTCCTTCTCCAGCTTGGCAATCTCCGCCGCCCGCTCCTGGTCCGAGAGCTTGCGCTTCTTCCGGCTCTTACCGGTCTCCTCCTCAGCCGTCTTGGAAATCTCCAGGATCTCCCGCACGTCCTTGACGATGGTCTTGGGCACAATGCCGTGGGCCTGGTTATAGGCGTCCTGGATCTTGCGGCGGCGCTCCGTCTCGTCGATGGCTGCCCGCATGGAGGGCGTGATCTCATCGGCATACATAATGACGAGGCCCTCGGCGTTTCGGGCCGCCCGGCCGATGGTCTGAATCAGGGATGTCTCGCTGCGGAGGAATCCCTCCTTATCGGCGTCCAGGATGGCCACCAGGCTCACCTCCGGCAGGTCCAGGCCCTCCCGCAGCAGATTGATGCCCACCAGCACGTCGAACTCGCCCAGCCGCAGATTTCGGATGATCTCCATGCGCTCAATGGTCTGGACATCAGAGTGCATGTACCGCACCCGGATACCGGCGTTCTTCAGGTACTCCGTCAGGTCCTCTGCCATCTTCTTGGTGAGGGTAGTCACCAGGACCCGCTCGTTTTTGGCTGAGCGGGCACGGATCTCGTCCATGAGATCGTCGATCTGGCCGGTGACGGGCCGGACCTCCACTCTGGGGTCCAGCAGACCCGTGGGCCGGATCACCTGCTCCACCACCTGGTCCGCACGCTCCCGTTCGTAGGGGCCGGGCGTAGCGGAGACGAACACCGCCTGGCCGATGCGCTCCTCGAATTCCTCGAATTTCAGGGGACGGTTGTCGTAGGCGCAGGGCAGCCGGAAACCGTATTTCACCAGGGAGTCCTTTCGGGCGTGGTCGCCGTTGTACATGGCCCGGACCTGGGGCAGCGTCACGTGGCTCTCGTCCACGAACAGCAGAAAGTCGTCGGGGAAGAAGTCCAGCAACGTCATGGGGGCGGACCCGGCGGGCCGGTCCGAGATGATGCGGGAGTAGTTCTCGATGCCGGAGCAGTAGCCCAGCTCCGCCATCATCTCCATGTCGTACTCCGTCCGCTGGCGGATGCGCTGGGCCTCCACCAGTTGGCCGTTGTCAGTGAAGACCTTCACCTGGTCCTCCAGCTCCCGGCGAATCTCCCCGATGGCCTTATCCATCTTCTCCTTGGTAGTGACATAGTGGCTTGCCGGGTAGATGGCGATATGGTTCAATACCCGGTTCACGGCACCGGTGACGGGATTGAAGTCACTGATGCGGTCGATCTCGTCCCCGAAAAACTCCACCCGGATGGCATGGTCCCGGTAGTAGGCGGGATACAGCTCCACGGTATCTCCCCGGACCCGGAACATGTTCCGCTCAAAGGCGATGTCGTTGCGCTCGTAGCGGATCTCCACCAGCCGCCGCAGCAGCTCATCCCGGTCCCACTGGGCACCCACCCGCAGCGACACCACCAGCTTGGCAAAATCATCAGGCTCGCCCAGGCCGTAGATGCAGGAGACGGAGGACACCACGATCACGTCCCGCCGCTCCAACAATGCACAGGTGGCGGAGAGCCGCAGCCGGTCGATTTCGTCGTTGGTGGAGGCGTCCTTGGCGATATAGGTGTCGGTATGGGGAATGTACGCCTCCGGCTGGTAATAGTCGTAGTAGGAGACGAAGTACTCCACGGCATTGTTGGGAAAGAACTCCTTGAATTCGGCACAAAGCTGGGCAGCCAGGGTCTTGTTATGGGCCAGCACTAGAGTAGGCCGCTGGACCTTTTCAATGACCTTGGCCATGGTAAACGTCTTGCCGGAGCCGGTGACACCCAGCAGCACCTGCTCCTTCAGTCCGTTCTCAATGCCCTCTGCCAGGGCGGCGATGGCCTCCGGCTGATCGCCGGCAGGCTTGTATTCAGAAACCACTTCAAATTTCGGCATAATAATAGGATCTCCACAAAACGCAGAATCTTCCGGCGGTGCACATAAAGCACTTATATCATATCACGCCCGCCAATGGTTTGCAACATTTGTTCGATTTTTTGAAGCACAGGAAGGATGTGCGTGGCGGTCTGCTCTCCCTTTACGTCAGGTATCCGCTGTCCGCCATGGATACAAAATCCCCGTCCGCCACGATGATGTGGTCCGCCAGCGCCACGCCGATGGTAGCCAGGGCCTCCCGGGCCCGGGCAGTAGTGGCGTAGTCCTCCTGGGAGGGCAGAGCCACCCCGCTGGGGTGATTGTGAGACAGGATCACAGCGCTGGCGGAGGTCAGCAGCGCGTTGGATACTAGCAGGCGGATGTTCAGGTCCGCGTTGGCCACGCCGCCCTCTGTCAGCCGCTTGCAGGCCAGGAGCTTGCCCTTCCGGTCCAGGCAGAGCTGGTAGATCACCTCGTTCTTCTCCCCGGCAAACCGTTCCAGCAGATACTGGCCGGCACGCTCCGAGGAGTTGAGGATGGTCTCTTTCCCACTCTCTGCCAGCCGGGCCTTCTGGGACAACAGAGGCACCAGCCGCAGCAAAACGGCGGCGCTCTCACCGATCCCATTCACCTTCTGCAAGTCTTCCACCGGGGCGGACAGCACTGCGGAGAGGGACCCGTACCGGTCCATCAAGGCGTGGGCGATGGGGTTGGTATCCCGGCGGGGGATGGCGTAGTACAGCAGCAGCTCCAGGGCCTCATGGTCGGCGAAGGCTTCCAGTCCGCCCTGCAAAAACCGCCGGCGCATCTTCTCCCGGTGGCCGTCATGAATGCCCATGGCCCCCCTCCTCTCCCCGCCCCCGGCGGCAAATTTGGAATCGTATTATTATACCACAGCCCCCTGTCAGTCACAAGAGCAATCCGAAATGTAAAATTCAGCGCATTTGCCTCCGGCGCCTTGACAGGGGCCTAAATTTGTCATAATATAAACAATGGATTTTGGAAAAACTGCATAGGGTCCGGTAGGTAAGGCTACCACAGGGATACGGATCGCTGCCGCGGAGTGATGGAGACATCATGAGAGGGTTTGAACAGGCGATATCGAACACGAAGGTATCATCTAACGCGATTTCACCGCCTTGTGAAGCTAAAGCTTGAACGGTAAACGGAGACCGCCAGTGGCGGATTTCCGCTTTTTGAGAGGAACCACCCTCAGCCGTACCGGACAGGCGGCTGAGGGCTTTTTGTTTTTCCAAAGCACAAAGATGATTCAGAGAGGAGGTCCCGCGGGATGTTTGAAAATGAACGGACGGAGCTGCTGGAAAAAATCGAGGACTATGTTGCCCGAAAACGATATGCCGATCTGCGGGACCTGCTGCTGCCCATGGAGGCGCCGGACATTGCCCGCCTCTTTGCAGACCTGGATGAGAAGATGCTGCCCCTAGCCTTCCGGCTGTTGCCCAAGGAGCAGGCGGCGGAGGTATTCGTGGAGCTGGACAGCGACCAGCAGGAGCTGCTGATTCAGGGCTTTTCCAACACGGAGCTGAAAGAAGTGCTGGACGAGCTGTATCTGGACGATACCGTGGACATCGTGGAGGAAATGCCGGCCAACGTGGTCAAGCGGATTCTGCGGCACTCGGATCCGGAGATGCGCAAGAGCATCAATGAGATCCTCAAGTACCCGGAGGACTCCGCCGGCAGCATCATGACCACGGAGTTTGTGGACCTGAAGGCCACCATGACGGTGGAGGACGCCTTCAAACGCATCCGCCGTACCGGGCCCGACAAAGAGACCATCAACATCTGCTACGTCATTGACGAGGGACGCCACCTGATCGGCCTGCTGTCCATCCGCACGCTGCTGCTCAGCGAGGAGGACGACATCATCGCCGACATCATGGAGCGCAACATCATCTCCGTGCAGACCCTGGACGACCAGGAGGTAGTGGCCCGGACCCTCAGCAAATACGACTTTCTGGCCCTGCCGGTGGTGGACACGGAGAACCGGTTGGTGGGCATCGTCACCGTTGACGACGCCATGGACGTCCTGCAGGATGAGGTCACTGAGGATATTGAGAAGATGGCGGCCATGCTGCCCTCCGACAAGCCCTATCTGAAAACCAGCACCCTGGAGACCTACAAAGCCCGGATCCCCTGGCTGCTGCTGCTGATGATCTCCGCCACCTTCACCGGCCAGATCATCTCCAGCTTTGAAAGCGCCCTGGCGGCGGCCACTGTGCTGACGGCCTATATCCCCATGCTGATGGACACCGGCGGCAACTGTGGCTCTCAGGCCAGCGTCACGGTGATCCGGGGCCTGTCCCTGAGTGAGATCGAGTTTTCGGATATCTTCCGGGTCATCTGGAAGGAGATCCGGGTGGCGGTGGTCTGCGGCGTCACGCTGGCCGCGGCCAACTTCATCAAGCTGATGCTGGTGGACCGGCTGATCTTCCACAACCCCATCACCTTCCCTGTGGCAGCGGTGATCTGCTGCACCATGGTGTGCACGGTGCTGTGCGCCAAGGTGGTGGGCTGTGCTCTGCCGCTGCTGGCCAAAAAGATCGGTTTCGACCCGGCGGTGATGGCCTCCCCTTTCATCACCACCATTGTGGACGCCATCTCCCTGCTGATCTACTTTCAGTTTGCCACCATGATTCTGGGGATTTAAAAATTCAGTTTCAGAGTAAAAGGCCGCCCATCAGGCGGTCTTTTTTCGTGAAGCGGCGTGAAACGGGACACTGTGTCCGCGCAATCCCTGTTTATAAAAATCATTTTCTGTGAAATGAAACCACCAACCGCAAAATTTCAGCCTCAAAAGGCGGCGCATAATTCCCCTTCTTCCGCACACACTACCTGCGGCGAAAGCCAAAGATTTTCACGCAGGAGGATCATGTTTTATGAAGGATTGCACCAATGGCGGCTGCGACTACACCCCTAACCAGAGCATCAAGTGCACTGTCAGCAACTGCGCGCATCACTGCCAGGATTCCCAGTACTGCGGCCTGTCCTCTATCCAGGTGGGCACCCACGAGGCCAACCCCACCAAGATGGAGTGCACTGACTGCCAGAGCTTCCAGATGAAATAAGGACCCGGATTTACAGGGAACCCTTGCCGGACGGCATCGGCGCCTTGTGAATCCAGGTTCTCAGCACCCTCAACGGGCTTCGGGGCCCCCTTCGGTCCCCGGAGCCCGCTTTACATACACCGGAAGAGGAGGCGCAGGGCATGGAAAAGACGTGGCCGGCCCGGCTGGGAGGCGCGGCGGCAGGCCTGGCCAACGGTCTGTTCGGCGGAGGCGGCGGCATGGTGCTGCTGCCGATTCTGGCCCGGTGGGGCGGCCTGACCCAGCGGCGACTGTACGCCACCTGTGTTGGGGTCATCTTCCCGGTGTGTCTGGTATCGGCGGGGG